>JAPOKE010000079.1 GCA_029977805.1 Phenylobacterium parvum
GTCAGCGCGCACAGGGCGATCTCGTCCTCGAGGAAGACCCCCAGGGTCGTTGTCCTGCCCCAGGTGGCGGCGGAGAAGACCGGGGCCGCTGCGTCCTTCCAAGCCGTCGTGTTGAAGGTCTCGGACTCGGTCTCGTAGAGGCTGCCGTTGGCGCCGATGGCCAGGGCGTGGGCGCCGAGGCTCCGTTCGAGGACCAGGTAGGCCGTCCACCAGCCGGGCTCCCGGGCGAGGGTCTGAGTGCCTGCGCCGTTCACAAGGCCCGTCGTCATGTCGCGGGAGGTGCGGCTGTCCTGGCGGGGGATCCAATAGCGGGAGAGGTTGGCCGCGACCTCCCACCCCAGGGCGTCGCCTTCGGTCTTCAGGCCCGCGAGATATTCGGTGCGCTCCGTCAGGGACCGGTTCAGGCCCGTCGCGTTCCAGGTCTTTCCCCCGAAGGCGACCTTGCCCTGCCAGACCGGCGCGCCAGCGGCATCCTTCAGGAATGTGCGAGAGTCCGTCAGGTCCTGGTTCGTCAGCCAGGCGAAGCCCATGGCCTCCAACTTCCAGCCATTGTCCGTCTCCCATCCGGCGCGGACCCGCAGTTGGTCCTGGATCACGTGGACAGGGGAGGCGGCGCCGAAGACGGGGGCGGAGAGACGTGGATCCTCGAAGGCTCCGGTGACGGCCATCCCGGTTCCCGTCGTCGGCGACAGGAGGGTGTAGGTCATGGACTGGCCGGTGTTCTCGAAGTGGCGGAAGCCGGCCCGGAGGCTCAAGCGCGAGTCCTCTGGCTTGAAGGCGAAGCCGCCCTCGGCGCTGTAGCCCCGGAATGTCTCGTCGAAGCCATACTCCCTGAACGGCATGGTCATGACCTGGGCCTGGGCGTAGGCCTCGTCCCGCTCGGGCGCGCGGGTGGTGACCGAGATCACACCGCCCATGGAGTTGCCGCCATAGCGGGCCGAATAGGGTCCGTAGACGATGTCGAACTGGCGCACCTCCGCCGGGCCCACGACATTCCATTTGGGCGGGAAGTCCCAGCGGTTGCCCAGGAAGTTGGAGACCACGAAGCCGTCGACCAGGACGAGCGTCCGGGCGCTCTGGACGGTGTTGGCGCCGCGCAGGGCGACCACGGCGTTGTCGTCGCCGGCAAACCGCTTCCGGACAAAGAAGTTCGGGGCGTACTTCATCAGGTCTTCGACATTGATGGCGTTCACGGCCTGGAACTCGGTCTCCCCAAGCGAGACCGAGAGGCCCCTGGGCTGGACGGTGATGGGCTGGTCGCCCTGGCCGACGACGATGACGGCGTCGACTTCAGGGGCTTCGTCCGATACGGCGGCGCGGGCGGTCAGGGGGGTGGCGGCGAGGCACAGGGCCGCCGCGAGGGCGCGGCGCAAGGCGCCGGCGCGAAGACGGGGATGCATGATGAATCTCTCGACTGAACGTCAGGCATGGCCGGGCGACGCCGGCCGAGGCGACAGGGTTCAGGCGAGGTGGGGCGGGCCGGTCTTGGGAGGAGGCGGGGCGGGAAGCCCAAGTCCGGGCCGAAGGTCCTGGGCCTGCACGCCCTCGGGAGCCAAAGGCGCGGGCCAGGGGGCCGGGACCGACAGGAGCACCGATTCGGCCGGCGTAAAGACCGCGAGGCCGGCGAAGGCGCAGGGGGAGTCCGAGGCGCCCTTGTCCGCCTCAGGCGGCGCCTCCGGGTCCCCCGGCAGCACGGACATGGCGCCTTGGCCGGTGCAGAGGGTCATCTGCAGGCCGCCGTCAGGCGCGGTCGCGACCATCACGCCAGCTGGCACGAGCACCCGCAAGGTGACCGCGAGCGCCGCCAAGACAGGGGCGGTCCGGCGAAGCACCTTGAAGAGGCCTGCCATGTGCATGGTAGGGCTGGGTAGTCCGGTTGAACCCGCCTGTCGAGCCAAAGGCTCAGCCTAAGTTGTTTCCCGGAGGGGTGTGGGTGAGACTGGCGGGGTGCCGATGGAAATGAACCCCAAGCCCTCGCGAAGGCGCGCCGACCAGGTCCTGGTGGACCGGGGCTTCGCCGACAGCCGGGCCCGCGCCCGCGCCGCCATAGAGGCTGGCGGGGTGTCTGCCGACGGCCAGACCCTCAAGAGGCCCTCGGACCTGATCGCCCCGGGGGCGGATATCCGCTTCCGTCCCGCCTTCCAGGAAGTGAGCCGGGCGGCGGGAAAGCTGAAGGCGGCGCCGGGTTTCGCCGACGCGCCCCTCGCCGGGGCCGTCGTCCTCGACGTCGGGGCCTCGACGGGCGGGTTCACCGAGGTCTGCCTCGACCGAGGGGCGGCCCGGGTCTACGCCGTCGATGTCGGTCGCGGGCAGCTGCATCCGCGCCTCGCCGCAGACTCCAGGGTGATCAACCTGGAAGGCCTCGACGCCCGCCGGCTGGAGGCGCGGATCGTCCCTGAGCCGCCCGGGGTGGTGGTCTGCGACGCCAGCTTCATCGGCCTCGCCAAGGTCCTTCCTGCAGCCCTCGCCCTGGCGGCGCCGGGGGCCTGGCTCTTCGCCCTGGTCAAGCCCCAGTTCGAGGTCGGGCCCGAGCGGGTCGGCAAGGGGGGAGTCGTCCGCGACGCCGGCGCGCGGGAAGACGCGCTCGCCGGGGCCTGCGCCTTCCTGGAAGCGTCGGGGTGGAAGGTGACGGGAACGGCCTCCAGCCCGGTCACGGGCTCTGACGGCAACCTCGAGTTCCTGGTCTCGGCCCGGAAGGCCTGATCATTCGCGGCCGCTGGCGCGCCAGACGCCGTCGGTGTTCTGGCAGACCTCGAACTGGCGGGGCTTGCCATCCTGGGGCGACTGCTGGACCCACCGGCAGTTCTGGCGGCTGTAGTCGGTCTGGGTGATCTGCGGCGGGTAGTCGATGCAGGTCACGCTGCCGCGACCCACCCCGTAGCCCACGCCGGCGCCCGCAGCGGCGCCGAGCAGGGTTCCATCGGTCTTGTGTCCCCTGCCGGCGATGGCGCGGCCGAGCAGGGCGCCCCCGACGGCGCCGATCAGGGCGCCCTTGGTTCCCGCTTCCTGCTTCTGCTGCTGGCAGATGTCGCCCCGCCCGAACTCGGCGAGGGGGGCGGTCTGGGCCGTGACCGGCGCCGGCGCGGCGGCGGCGGAGAGGGCGAGGATGGCGGCGGCGGCGATGAGGGGACGCATGGCGGGGCTCCTTTCCGGACGGGGTGAGCCTATGGCGGATGGCGGGGATTGCAAGGCCGTGGAGGGCGGGGCTCCCCCCTGACGCCCGAAGCGGTCTAGGGTGACCTCATGCCCCCCCGCAGACCCTCCCGGCCCCCTGGCCCCCCGACGTCCCCGCCGCCTGCCGGACCTGTCGGGGTCGAGTCGCTGGGCGGGGAGGGCGACGGCCTGGTCCGGTTGCCCGGCGGCGTCCTGCATGTGGCCGGCGCCCTGCCCGGCGAGACGGTCCGCCTCAGGGCGGGGCCGGACGGGCCGGTCCTGGACGAGGTGGTCACGCCCAGTCCCCTGCGGCGGACGCCGCCCTGTCCGCACTTCGGCGCCTGCGGGGGCTGCGCCCTGCAGCACTGGGACGATGAGGCCGCCCTGGCCTGGAAGGTCGAGCGGCTGAGGGCCACCCTGGCGATGGAGAGGCTGGAGACGGACATCCTGCCGGTCGTCCGCACGGCGCCTGGCGGGCGGCGGCGCGCCGCCCTGCACGCCCGTCGCGGACCCACCCGGGCCGAGGCGAGGCTCGGCTTCAAGGCCCGTCGTTCCTGGAGCCTGGTCGACATCGAGACCTGCCTGGTCCTCAACCCCGCCCTCGCCCGGGCGCTCCCGGCCCTGCGCCGGCTTGCAGCTCCCCTGCTGGAGCACCCGAAATCCGCCCCGGCCCTGCACGTCACCCTGTCGGACGACGGGCTGGACATCGACGTCTCGGGGGTCGAGGCGCGGTCGGGCGGCCTGTCGGCCGACGCCCGGCAGGCGGTCGCCGGGCTGGCGCAGGAGGCTGGCCTGGCGCGGGTCACCCTGGCCGGCGAGGTCCTCTTCCAGCAGCGCCAACCCACCCTCCGCATCGGGAAGGCGCGGGTGGCCCTTCCGGCGGGGGCCTTCCTGCAGGCCGATCCCCACGCCGAGGCGGCGATGGTCGCCGAGGCCCGGGAGGCGCTCGCCGGAGCCCGCAGGATCGCTGACCTGTTCTGCGGCCTGGGCGCCTTCACCTTTCCCCTGGCGGAGATCGCCCCCGTCCTCGCCGCCGACGGCTCGGCCGCCGCCGTCCAGGCCCTGGCGGGGGCCATCGCCACGGCGCCCGGGCTCCACGGGATCACCGCCGAGACCCGGGACCTCTTCCGTCGCCCTCTCCTGGCGGCGGAGATGAAGCGTATCGACGCCGTCGTCTTTGATCCGCCCCGCGCGGGCGCCCAGGCCCAGTCCGCCGAGATCGCCCGGTCCGGCGTCGCCAGGGTGGTGGGGATTTCCTGCAATCCGGCCACCTTCGCCCGGGACGCCCGGCGGCTGGTGGACGCAGGATTCCGGCTCGAGAAGATCCGCCCGGTGGACCAGTTCCTCTGGTCTCCCCACCTCGAACTGGCGGCCGTCTTCAGCCGCTGAGGGGCCCGCCTTGCCCGGCGCGGCGGGAACGGGCAGTGTCGGCCCTGTTTCGCGGGGAGAGGACCGGCATGGCCGCAGGGGCGGGAACAGACCGTCATGATGCGGTGAGACGGGACCTTTCGGCCCTGTTCACCCTCGCCTGGCCGGTGGTGATTTCCCGGCTCGGCATGATGACCATGGGGCTCAGCGACGCGGTCGTCGTGGGGCATCACTCCGCCGTCCAGCTGGGCTGGCACGCCATGGCCTGGGCCCCGACGACGGTCGTCCTCGTGGTCGGCACCTCCCTCCTTGGCGGCGTCCAGGTCATGACCGCCCGGGCCATGGGCGAGGGGCGTCCCGAGGAGACGGGCGCGGTCCTCCGGCGCGGCTTGGTCTATGGCGCGAAGGTGGGGCTGCTGGCGGGCGCCGTCCTTTTCTTCCTCGGGCCCTGGATCCTCGGGCTCCTCCAGCTCCCGGAC
Source organism: Phenylobacterium parvum (assembly GCA_029977805.1). Classification (GTDB taxonomy): domain Bacteria; phylum Pseudomonadota; class Alphaproteobacteria; order Caulobacterales; family Caulobacteraceae; genus Phenylobacterium; species Phenylobacterium parvum_A. The sequence continues at coordinate 5,001 of JAPOKE010000079.1, forward strand.
GACCTGGTGGCCGGGGCGACCCCGCCCCTCCAGATCTTCGCCCTGTCCATGCCCTTCTTCGTGATCGGGTCGGCCTGCTCGGCCTGGCTTGAGGGGCTCGGCCGGCCCCGGATCGGCGCCGTCCTCATGTGGGCGGCCAACCTCGTCAACCTGCTGGTCCTGCTTGTCCTGGTGCCGGGGACCTTCGGCCTGCCGGCCCTTGGCGCCGTGGGCGCAGCCACTGCGACCCTGATCGCCCGGGGCATGCTGACCCTCGCCCTGGCCCTCTACATCCTGCGGATGCCGGAAGCCCGCAGCCTCGGGGTCTTCACCCCGGCCCCGCCCGCGCGGGAGGCGGCTTCGGAGCAGACGCGGATCGGCCTGGGCGCCGGGGCGTCGGGCTTCTTCGAGATGGCGGCCTTCGCCGGCATGAACGTGATCGCCGGCTGGCTGGGGACCATCCCCGTCGCCACCTGGAGCATCGTGGTCAATGTCATCTCCGTGGCCTTCATGGTCCCGCTGGGGATCGCCACGGCGGTCTCGGTGCTTGTCGGGCGCGCCTACGGCGCCGGCGACGCCGCCGCCATCCGTCGCATCAGCCTGATCGCCTATGGCGTGACGACGGCCTTCTGCCTCCTCGTCAGCCTGGCCTGTTGGCTCGGCGCCGGCCTGATCGCCTCGGGCTACACCAATGACGCGGCGACCCTGGCCCTGGCCATCCCCGCCCTGGTCCTCGCCGCCGCGATCATCCCGCCGGACGCCCTGCAGGTGGTCGTCGCCCAGTCCCTCCGCGCGCGGGGCGACATCCTGGTTCCGACCGCCACCCACTTCGTCAGCTATGTCCTTGTCATGGCGCCCCTGGCCTGGTTCCTCGCGCTTCCGGCGGGCCGGGGGGTCAACGGCATCGTCGAGGGCGTTCTGATCGCCAGCCTGCTGTCCGCGGGCCTCCTCCTGGCGCGCTTCGCCATCCTGTCCCGGAAAGCCCTGGCGTGAGCGGCGGCGACTGGACCGACGCCGAGAATGACCTGATCGTCGGCGACTATCTCGACATGCTCGCCGACGACCTTGCGGGGCGGCCCTACAACAAGGCGGCGCACAATCGGGCGCTGCAGGTCCGGCTGCCCGGAAGGTCCCACACGTCCATCGAATTCAAGCACCGCAACATCAGCGCCGTAATGCAGGTGCTGAACCAGCCCTGGATCCACGGCTACCTTCCCGCCTACGCCTTTCAGACCCGGTTGATCGACGCCGTCCTGAAGCGCCTTGGCGAACTCAGGGGACCTGTCTTTACGTCGAAGGCTGAACAGCCAGGCTCCGCCGACGGCGAGGGGCGGGTCCTGTTCTTCGCGCCGCCGCCGCCGTTTCTGAACAGGCCGCTTCTTGATCCCAATCGGGCGGAAGCCCTCGCCCGCCGCTTCGATCCCGCCGAGGCGGATGCCCGCAACCGGAAGCTGGGCCGGGACGGCGAGGCCCTGGTGCTGGATTTCGAGCGGTGGACCCTCCGGCGGTCCGGGCGGGACGACCTCGCCGCGCAGGTCCGCTGGACCTCGCAGGAAGACGGCGACGGGGCGGGCTACGACATCGCCAGCTTCAGGCCCGACGGGCGGCCCCGACTGGTGGAGGTCAAGACCACCAACGGGTGGGAGCGCTCCGCCTTCCACATCACCCGCAACGAGTTGGCCGTCGCCAATGACAATCGCGACGCCTGGCGGCTGGTCCGGGTCTGGAACTTTGCGCGCGAGCCCCGGGCCTTCGAACTGGCGCCGCCCCTGGACGCCCATGTCAGCCTGTCGCCGACGAGCTTCCTCGCCCGCTTCGCCTAGCCCTCGACCCCCAGGATCCAGCCTTCCTCGCGCTCGGCGTCGGCCACGATCTCGGGGGCGAGGCCGTTGCCGGGGCCGAAGACGGCGCCGAGCTTGCCCGCCTCGTCCAGCTTGGCGAAGTGCTCGGCCGTGACGCGGACCTGGGCCAGGTCCTTGACCTCGCCCGGGCCGGGCTGGGCCTTGTGGAGCGAAGGGTAGACCTCCGCCGCCACCACCTCGACGCCGGCGAGGTCGGCCTCGGAGAGGTTCCGGAAGCCGGTCTCGAAGGGCCAGATGCGAAAACCCGGGCCCCGAGCGGCCTGCAGGCGACGCACGAAGGGGATTCCCAGCAGGGCCTGACCGCCAACGGAGCCATTGTAGTAGAGCTTCCAGATCGAAGCCGCCTTGGCCGCCGCGTCGGCGTGGCGGAACTCGGGCAGGTCGTCAGGCCCGTGCTCGCGCGTGCGCTTGGGCTGGAGGGTCGTCAGGGCGTCCTTGGGCGGGCAGCCCCAGAAGGGGAAGGGCCCGCCGGTCATGCGCCGGTTGATCTCCGATCCCACCCCGAAGCGGTTGTTGGTGTTGTCCGGCTTGTCCTTGACCATGCGGTCGAGCTGGTCCCAGGCGGCGCGCCAGGGCGCCTCGCCGGGCAGGTTCAGGGCGCCTGCGAACCCGCGCGGGAAGCCGAGCGGGAAGTCGAAGCCCAGCAGCGCCCGCTCCGAGCGCTTTCGGAAATCATCGAGCAGGGCCGTCAGCCTCTTCTCCGCCTCGGCCCGGGTCGCAGGGTTGAAGGCCTCGAAGGTCAGTCGGAAGCGCACGTCGCGCTTCATCACCCCGATCCAGACGGAATCCGCCCCGGTGGTCGGCTTGGCGGCGGCGCTCCAGTCGACGATGACATAGGCGTTGAAGAGGCGGGACACGGTCTGGCTCCAGAAGAAGGAGCGGTCTCTTTAGCCGTTGGGAGGACCCGCGCCAACGGGCGGTCTTGGTCGATCGGGGCGCTCGTGGGAGTGTGCGGGCGACCCCGGGAGAACTTCCTCATGATCGACGCCCTGCGCACCCCCGAAGACCGTTTCGCCAGCCTGCCCGGCTTCCCCTGGAGCCCCCGGTACATCGACGACCTACCCGGCTACGAAGGCCTGAGGTGCGCGGTGATCGACGAGGGCGGCGACCCCGGGGCTGCAGCCAGCCAGGCCACATTCCTCTGCCTGCATGGTGAGCCGACCTGGAGCTATCTCTACCGGCGGATGATCCCGGTCTTCCTGGCCACGGGCGCGCGGGTCGTGGCCCCGGACCTCTTCGGCTTCGGCCGTTCGGACAAGCCGGTGGACGACGCGGTCTACGGCTTCCACTTCCACCGCCGGATGCTGCTGGCCCTGGTGGAGCGGCTGGACCTTCGCAACATCACCCTCGTGGTCCAGGACTGGGGCGGCTTGATCGGCCTGACCCTGCCGGTGGACGAGGGATTCCGGTCCCGGCTGGACCGGCTCATCGCGATGAACACCACCCTGGCCGTGGGGACCCCGCCCTCCGAGGGCTTCCTCGCCTGGCGGGCCTACGCCAAGGCCAATCCCGACCTCGCCGTCGGGGCCCTGATCGGGCGGGGTTGCCCGCACCTTACCGAGGCGGAGATCGCCGCCTACGACGCCCCCTTTCCGGACATCCGCCACAAGGCCGGCGTCCGCGCCTTTCCCGAGCGGGTGATGACCGATCCGGGCATGGAAGGCATCGCAGAGAGCCTCGCCGCCAAGGACTTCTGGGCAAAGGCGTTCTCGGGCCAGAGCTTCATGGCCATCGGCGGCGCGGACATGGTCCTGGGGCCCCCGGTGATGGAGGAGCTGCGCCGGAGCCTTCCCGGCTGTCCCGAGCCGATGCTGATCCCCGAGGCGGGGCATTTCGTCCAGGAGTGGGGCGGCCCCGTCGCCGAGGCCGCCCTGGCGTCCTTCGGCGGCCGCTAGGCCGGTTTCAGGCGGCGTTGCGTAGGACTTGGCCGGGGCGTGCGCCGGTATGCTCATCATCCCGGATGACCACCACCCCATTGCAGAGGGTCGCACGGTAGCCGACCGCCCGCTGCGACAGATGCGGAGCGCCCCCGGGGAACTCATGCAGCATTTCGGGCTGGCGCTCGGCGAGACCCTCGAGGTCGATGACATTGATGTCGGCCCGCATGCCCACCGACAGGACCCCTCGGTCCGTCAGCCCAAGAGTCTCGGCTGCCCGGCCCGTCAGCCTGTGGACGGCATCCTCAAGGGCGAAGAGGGGCTCCTTGCGCACCCACTGCGACAGCATCAAGG
>JAPOKE010000007.1 GCA_029977805.1 Phenylobacterium parvum
CCGATCTACGGGCGCGACTTCCGGATGGAGAGCGTGCCGAACGCCCTGGAGCAGGCCAAGCAGGCGGCCTGCGCCATCACCGGCCGTCCCGCCCCCGCCGGCGAGACCCCCTGGCAGTGGTCTGACCAGTACGACATCAAGCTGCAGATCGCCGGCTACAACTTCGACTCCGACCAGACCCTGGTGCGCGGCGACCCGGCCTCGGGACGCTTTGCGATCTTCCACCTCAAGGGCGACCAGGTGCAGGCGGTCGAGGCGATCAATTCGCCGCCCGAATTCATGATGGGCCGGCAGCTCATCGGCTCCCGCAGGCCGGTGGACAAGCAGAGACTTGCGGACCCTTCGGTTTCCATGAAAGAGGTCGCTGCGGCGTAAGCCGGCGAGGCGAGGAAAGACCAGATGGCCAAGATCACCTTCATTCAGTACGACGGGACCGAGCACGTCCATGACGGCAAGACCGGCCTTTCGGTCATGGAAGTCGCCGTCAAGAACAACGTGCCCGGCATCGACGCCGACTGCGGCGGGGCCTGCGCCTGCGCCACCTGCCACGTCTACGTGGACGACGCCTGGCTCGCCAGGACCGGCGACAAGTCGGCCATGGAGGAGTCGATGCTCGACTTCGCCGAGGGCGTGGAGCCCAACAGCCGCCTGTCCTGCCAGATCAAGGTGACCGACGCCCTCGACGGCCTGGTCGTCCGCCTGCCCGAGAGCCAGCACTGACGCCGCGCCCGGGCGACCGGGCGTTCTCAGAACTCCAGTTCGGGGTGACCCGCAGCGCCTTCGGCCGTTTCCGGAAGGTGGCAGGTGAAGGTCGCCCCGGATCCGGGCTCGCTCTCCAGGGCGACCCAGCCCCCGTGCAGCTCCACCAGGGCCTTGACCAGGGCCAGGCCCAGGCCCGGCCCGCCGCGCTCGCGGCCCACGAACCTGTCGAAGATGTTCGCCTGGACATGGAAGGGGATGCCCCTGCCGGTGTCCGTGACCTGGATCTGCACCTCGCCGAGGGTGCGCCGGGCGGTCAGGGTGATGCGCCCGCCCTTCGGCGTCTGGCCGAGGGCGTTCAGGATCAGGTGGTCGAGGACCTGGGACAGCCGCCGCGCATCCCCCCGCATCAGGCCCACGCCCTCCGGGCAGGCTGAGGTCAGGCGCAGGTCGCCGGCCTCGGCGTCCCCGTTCCAGCGAACGACCGCCGCCTCGAGGAGGCGGGCGACATTCACGTCCTCCAGGTCCAGCGCCATCTCCCCGGCGTCGATCTGGGCCATGTCGAGGACGTCGTCGATGGAGCGGCCCAGCTGCTCCGCGGCCTGCCGGATGGCGCCGGCGTGGCCGAGGGCCCGCGCGGGAAGCTGGTCGCCCAGGCCCTCCATCAGCTCCGAATAGCCAATGATGGTCGTGAGCGGCGTCCTGAGCTCGTAGGAGACATTGCCGACGAAGTCGCGCTTCAGGCGCTCGGCCTCGGCCAGGGCCGCGCTGCGGTCGGCGAGGGCGCGCTCAAGCCTCCGGGCGTCGGTGACGTCGGTGAAGGCGATCAGGGTGGCGCCGTCCGGCAGGGGCCGGGACTGGTGGGCGACGATGCGCCCGTCCGAGGTGCGCACCTCGCCGGAGGCCGGCGCCCGGGCCGCGGGATCGGTGTCGGCCACCCGGCCCTTGAGCTCGCGCCAGAAGCCCTGGTCGTGCAGGCGCGGCAGGCACAGCTCGACCACGCCCTCGAAGTCCTGCATCTCGGTCAGGGCCTGGCGGGGGATGTTCCAGAAGCGCTCGAAGGCCTCGTTGTGCAGGCGCAGGCGTCCATCGGCGCCGAACACGGCGACGGCGTCGTTCAGCTTGTCGAGGGTGGCCTGCTGCACCTGGATCAGGCTGTTGTACTGGGCCTTGAGGCGCAGCTCGCCGGTGATGTCCGAGAACAGGAGCACGATCCCGCCCAGGGGGTGCGACTGGCGCACGACCCTCAGGGTCCGCCCGTCGGGCAGGCTCCAGAGCTCGTCCGGCGCGGAGTCCAGCTGGGCGTAGCGCTCAAGCTCCGCGGCCTTCCAGCGGGCGTAGTCAGCCGTCTCGGGCAGCCGTCGGCGCTGGCGCAGCCGGTCCAGCACCTCGCCGTGGGTCGGGCGCTCGGCCAGCCAGGCCGGTTCGAGGCCGAAGAGCTCTGCGAAGGCGGTGTTGTGGAAGTCGAGCCGGCGCGAGGGGGTGAAGATGGCCACGGCGTCGGCGATGTGGTTCAGGGTCTCGTCGTGGGCCTCGACATTCCGGCGCAGGGCCTCGCGAAGCTCCTCGGCCTCGGTGGCGTCCTCCGTCCAGACGCCCACCCCGCCGCCCTCGAGGGGCCGGGCCGTGAGCCGCAGGGCCCGCCGGCGGCCGCCGAGGCTGATCCAGCGCACCGCCTCCCGGGGCTGGGACAGGTTGGCGGCCTCGATGGCGAGAGCGTCCGCCGCCGGATCCAGGCTCAGGCGGCGCTCCTCCGCCGCCGCCACGTCCTCGGCCCCCACGGCGTCCAGCCAGGCCCTGTTGGCCCAGACCAGGCGGCCGTCCGCCCCCGCGATCCAGGCCGGGCCGCTGCGGGCGTTGAGGAAGGCGGCGAAGCGGGGGGAGGGCGGCAGGCCCTGGCCCCCGGCCGCGGCCGACAGCCTGAGCCAGGCCAGGGCGCCCGCCGCGCGACCCTCGACCGTGACGACCCCCGCGGGCCCGCGCACCTCGAAGCCGCAGCTCTCGCCGCGCTCGAACAGGGCCCGGAGGCGCAGGGCGTGGTCCGGGTCGGCGCGCATCAGGGCCGCCACCACGGACTGGGGTTCGGTCCCGACCCCGAGGGCCTGGGCGCAGGCCGCGAGGCTCTCGTCCCCCGAGGCGAGGAAGGCGCGACCGTCCTCGACGGCGAGGAGGGCGGACTCGAACGCTTCCGCCGACGCCTGGGCCGCCTCGGCGCCGCCGCGCAGGACGTCGACCTCCGCCTCGAGCTCGGCGATCCGGCGCTCGGCCCGCCGCCGGACGCTGAGCGTCCACACGCCCGAGCACAGCGCCAGGAGGACGGCGCCGGCGGTGGCGGAGAGGATCATGCCTTCACCGGTCATGGGCGGGACCGCAGGTTTTCGCCCACGTCGGGCGAATCAATGAGGCAGGATAGGCCGAAGCCTGATTCTCCGCGATGATGCGCCCATGTCCGCCCAGTCCTATCCGGTTGCGAATGACGGCGAGGCCGCCCTCGGCGCTCCCCTGGGCCACGCCCTGAGGGCCCGGGAGGCCGAGGCCCTGGCCGGGGAGCCCGTCGCCTTCGCCTCCGAGCGGGTCGGCCCGCCCTGCCCCACGCGGGAAGCGGCCCTGGAACTGGCGGCGAAGCTGGGCGCCGGCTCCGCCGACCCGGGGGCGGTCCGGATCGTCGAGGTGTTCGACGGCGCCCGGCCGCCGCCGCCGGCCACGCCGCTGTCCGAGGGCGGACGCCGCTGGCCTGAACCGCCTGCACCCCCGCGCACGGTCTGGCGGATCCAGGTCGACTTCTGGCGGCCCGCCTCGCGCACCCCGGCCATACTGCAGGCGCAGGCGCGGCATGTCCGCAAGCGGGCCCAGGCGGACCTGTCGGGCGACCACCTGAGCGCCTTCTCCCGCCAGCCCCTGCGCCCCGTCCGGCCCCAGCAGCCCCTCGACATCGGGCTGTTCGAGGTCAGGGCCCCCGAGAATCCCGACCGGCTGCTTCCCGATGAGTGAACCCTGGCCGGGTCGGGCCGCCGCCCCTTCCCTCGACGACATCGCCCGCCTGGCCGAAGAGGCCTTTGCGGGCCTTCCCGACCTCTTCCGGTCCATGGCCGGGGACATCGTCTTCCGGGTCGACGACTTCCCCGACGACGAGGTCCTCGCCGCCCTCGGCATGCAGGATCCCTTCGAGCTCACCGGCCTCTACCAGGGGGTCGACCTGTCCCAGCGCTCCGTCATGGACCTCTCGCCCGAGCCGGCCCGCGTCTTCCTCTACCGCCGCCCCCTCCTGGACGAATGGGCCGAGCGGGGCAACGTGACCCTGGCCGAACTGGTGGCCCACATCCTGGTCCACGAGATCGGCCACCACCTCGGCCTGTCCGACGCGCAGATCGAGCGGATCGAGGCCGGATGAGCCTTGCGGCCGCTTTTCCCCGCCGGATTTTCCGTCTAAACGCCCGGCCATGAACGGTCTCCGCCGCCTCAAGCGCCTCCTGCCGGCCCTCCTGGCCGCCGCCCTCGCGGCGCCCGGCGCGGCCCTGGCCGCGGACATCCGGCCGCCGAGCCAGAAGATCGAGGTCGGCCGCATCGCCGGGCGCTGGTACGAGGTCGCCCGCCTGCCCAACAAGATCCAGAAGGACTGCCAGGGGGGGACCTCCGACTGGTCGCGGACCTCGACGGGCTATTCCGTCATCCAGACCTGCCACCGGGGCTCCCTGGCCAATCCGCCCACCCAGTGGAAGGCCCAGGCCAAGATCATCGACCCGCTGACCGACGGCCGGATCCGGCTGACCTATTTCGGCGGCATACTGAACGTCGAGTACTGGGTCCTGGAGAGCCGGGCGGACCAGGGCTGGCTTCTGCTCGGCACGCCGAACGGGCGCTATCTCTGGCTCATGGCCCAGAAGCCCATCCTCAGCGCCGCCGCCCGGGCCCAGGCGGTCAGCCGCATCCGGCAGCTGGGCTACGACGTGGCGGCCCTTGAGTTCCCCCTCCCGGCCCGACACTGAACCCGCCGCCTCGCGGCCCGAGGTCACCGCCGCGGTGACCCGCGGCGCCGTGCGGGTCTTCCGGGGCCTTGGCTACGTCGCCCTGGCCGAGGTCACCCTGCCCAATTCACGCCGCGCCGACCTGATGGCCATCTCGCCCCGGGGCGAGCTCTTCATCGCCGAGGTGAAGTCGTCGGTGGAGGATTTCCGGGTCGACCGGAAGTGGCGCGACTACCTGGATTTCTGCGACCGGTTCGCCTTCGCCGTGGCCCCGGAGTTCCCCCAGCATGTCCTGCCTGAGGAACCGGGACTTCTGGTCTGCGACGGCTTCGGGGGCGCCCTGGTCCGCGAGGCTCCGCTGAGCCCCCTGTCCGGCGGTCGCCGCAAGGCCCTGACAATCGCCTTCGCCCGGCTCGCGGCCCTGAGAGCGGGCGGCGTCCTGGCGGTCGAGCTGGAGGTCTGAGGCCGGGTCAGCGGGGGGCGTGCTTGGCCAGGATCCGCTGCAGGGTCCGCCGGTGCATGCCCAGCCGGCGGGAGGTCTCCGAGACATTGTTCCCACAGAATTCGAAGACCCGGTGGATGTGCTCCCAGCGGGCCCGGTCGGCGGTCATGGGACGAAGGTGAAGCCCCCCCGCCGGCGGCCGGCCCAGCAGGGCCGCCGCGAGGTCGTCCGGGTCCGCCGGCTTGGTCAGGTAGTCCGCCGCGCCCAGCTTCACCGCCGCCACCGCGTTGGCGATGGAGCCAAAGGCCGTGAGCACCACCGCCCGGCCATCGGGCCTGCATTCCATCAGGGCCTCGATCAGGCCCAGCCCCGCCCCGTCGGGCAGGCGCATTTCCAGCACCAGGTAGCCCGGGGCGGCCTCCAGCACGCGGGTCCGGGCCTCGGCCAGGCTCCGCGCCCAGGTCACCTGGAAGCCGCGGGCCTCCAGGGCCCGGGTGGTCCGCGCGGCGTGAAGCTCGTCGTCGTCCGCCAGCAGGAGGGGAAGGAGCTCCGCCCCGGCGTCCCCGGGCTCCGCCGCCGGTTCGCTTCCGGGACCTTCGGGGGTTTCGGTTGAAGTCATGGACACCACTCCCAGGCCCGGGGCGGGGCCGACCTTGGCGCGTCGCCCGAGTCCCGGCAAGGGCTCCGCCCGGGGATGACGGCGCCGCTGGAAGCCGCCCGCGTTTCGGGGTAGAGCCGCCGTGCCTGAACCCTGTGGAGACCGGGGATGAACCTGAAGCTTGTCCTTCGCCTCCTGGCCGCAGCGGTCGTCGTCGCCGGCCTGACCTTCCTGGCGGTCCAGATCGGCGCCCGCCGGCCTGCGCCCGCCCTTGCCGAAGCGCCCCAGGCCGGCCCGGGAGGTCCCTTCACCCTGGTGGATTCGACGGGGCGCACCTTCACCCAGGAGGACCTGAAGGGCCGCTGGAACATCATCTTCTTCGGCTTCACCTTCTGCCCGGATGTCTGCCCCACCACCCTGGACACCCTGGGGCGGACCCTCGACCTCCTCGGTCGCGACCGCGACAAGGTCCGCATCGTCTTCGTCTCGGTGGACCCGGAGCGCGACACCCCGGAAAAGATGGCGGCCTACCTGGACAACCCGGCCTTCCCTAAGGGCGTCGTCGGCCTGACCGGCACGCCCGATCAGGTCGCCGCGGCCGCCCGCGCCTACAAGGTCTATTACGAGAAGCAGGGCGAGGGGGACGCCTACCTGATCAACCATTCCTCCATCAGCTACCTGATGGATCCCAGGGGTCGCTTCGCCCGGGTCCTGCCCTACGGCATGTCGCCCGAGGACCTCGCCGGCCAGGTCCGGGACGCCATGAAGCGGGGCTGACGTCGCGCGGGCTGGACATCCGGTCCGCTTCGGCGTGATATGTTGCGCTGCAACATCGACGGCGGGCCATGCTCTACACCCTCTATGAAGCCGGATACTACGCCGCGGCGCCCCTGCGGGCGGCGGCGCGGGTCACCCGCGAGTACTGGAGTTCGCCGCTCAACCCGGCCCGGGAGACCCCCATGGGCCGCCGCCTCTTCGCCTCGGCGGACCTTTTCTCGAACCTCACCCGCCGCTACGGCCGGCCCGAATGGGGCGTCGACAGCGTCAGCATCGGCGGGGTCGACGTCCGGGTCCGTCGCGTCGAGGCCTGGTCCAGCCCCTGGGTGAAGCTGACCCACTTCGTGCGCGATCCCCTGGACCTGCGCCGCGCCGGGCGCACCGCCGCCGCGCCGGCCGTGCTGATCGTCGCTCCCCTCTCCGGCCACTACGCCACCCTCCTGAGGGATACGGTCCGCACCTTCCTGCAGGACCACGAGGTGTTCATCACGGAGTGGTCCAATGCGCGGGACGTGCCCGTGCTGGAGGGCCGGTTCGACTTCCACGACTACCTCGACCACGTCCGGACCATGCTCCGGCGGCTGGGGCCGCGCTGTCACGTGGTGGCGGTCTGCCAGCCCGGGCCGGCGGTGCTGGCGGCGGCGGCCCTGATGGCCGAGGACGGCGAAGAGGCCCGCCCGGCCTCCATGACCTTCATGGGCTCGCCCCTCGACGCGCGGTTCTCGCCGACGGTGACCAACAAGCTGGCCGAGGAGCGGCCCTTCTCCTGGTTCAAGTCGAACATGATCAGCACCGTGCCCTTCCCCTATGCCGGGGCCGGGCGGCGGGTCTATCCGGGCTTCGTCCAGCTCTATTCCTTCATGTCCATGAACATGGAGCGTCACCAGGACGCCCACCTCCAGTACCTCCAGGACCTGATGAACGGCGACGGCGACTCCGCCGAGAAGCACCTGGAGTTCTACGACGAGTACCTGTCGGTCCTGGACCTGACGGAGGAGTTCTACCTCCAGACCGTCGACATCGTATTCCAGCAGCACCTGCTGCCCAAGGGCGAGCTGGTCCACCGCGGGCGGACCGTGCGCCCCTCGGCGATCGCCGACATCGGCCTTCTCACGGTCGAGGGCGAACTGGACGACATCTCGGGCATCGGCCAGACCCAGGCCGCCCACGCCCTCTGCTCGGGCCTGCCCGACGACCTTCGCGAGGACTATATCCAGCCTCACGTGGGCCACTACGGCGTGTTCAACGGCCGCCGCTTCAAGGAAGAGATCTTCCCCCGCGCCGCCGCCTTCATCGCCCGCCAGGAAGCGCGCGTCGCCGCGCCGGCGGGCTGAGGCGGGTCCCGGCGTGTTCAGGTTCGGGCGCACCCACGCCGATGGCGACCTTGTCGAGGTCGAGGGCCTGCCCGTACGCCTGAAGGTGAATCCCCGCTCACGCCGGATCGCCCTGCGGCTCGACCGGACGCGCCGGGAGGTGGTGGCCTCCGCGCCGGATCGCCGGGGCCTTTCCGAGGCCGTCCGTTTCGCCTTCAGCCGCGCGGACTGGATCCGCAGTCGCCTCGCCGCCGCTCCCGAACCCCTCTGGCTCGGGCCCGGGCTCGAGCTGACGGTCTTCGACCGCCCCTGTCGCCTGGAGGCCGGGGCAGGCCGCACCCGGCTCCTCGAGGCGGACGACGGCGCCCTGGTCATCCGTGCGTCCGGGGAGCCCGAGGCCTTCGCCCGGTCGGTGGTGCGGGTCCTGAAGCGCGAGGCCCTGTCCGGCTTCCGCGAGCTTTCCCGCCGTCATTGCGAGACCCTTGGCGCGCCGCTTCCGACGGTGGCGGTGACGGACACGCGCTCGCGCTGGGGTTCCTGCACGCCCGGCCGCGCCGGCGGCCCGCCCGCCGTGCGCTATGTCTGGCGGCTGGCCCTGGCCCCGATCCCGGTGGCCGACTATGTGGCCGCGCACGAGTGCGCCCACATCCTCCAGCCCAATCATGGCCCCGCCTTCTGGGCGCTGGTGCGCGACCTGGTCGGCGATCCCGCGCCGCACCGCGAATGGCTGCGCCGGGAAGGACCCCGCCTTCAGGCCCTTGGGGCCGGGGCCTGAGCCGGCGCCTGGGCGCCGGCCGGTCCCGCCGCCGGGGGCGTCGTCGGGATCGTCGCCGGGGCGGGTGAGGCCTGCGGCGACTGGGGCGTTGCGGGTCCGGCCCCGCCGGGCGCCTCGCCCTCCGCCGGCGCCTGCAAGAGGTCGCCGATCGGGTCCGCCGCCTCGGCTGGCGGCGGAAGGCCGCCCGGGATCGGTTCCGCCCGCAACCGGGGAAGGGCGCGCGACATGAACCCCTGCCAGACGGCGGCCGGCGCGCCGCCGCCGGTCACCCGGCGCATGGGCGTGTTGTCGTCCCGCCCGACCCAGACGGCCGCTACGAAGCCGCCCGTGTAGCCCACGAACCAGGCGTCCCGGTAATCGCTGGTGGTGCCGGTCTTGCCCGCCAGGTCGAATCCCGGGACCCGGGCCCGGGTCCCGGTTCCCGAGACCAGGACCTGGCGCATCATCTGGTTCATCTGGGGCAGGGCGGGGGAGCCGATCACCGGGGTCCGGGAGGGACGGGCGACCGAGCGGTCGTAAAGCACCTTGCCGCCGGCGGTGCGGACCCGTTCGATCGCCCAGGCGGGGGCGGCGAAGCCCCCGTTCGCGAAGGGGGCGTAGGCCTGGGCCATCTCCAGGGGGCTCACCTCGACCGCACCCAGGGCCATGGAGGGGTCGAGCTGGATCCGCGAGCTGATCCCCAGCCGGCGGGCGGTGGCGGCGACATTGCCTGTCCCGACCTCGTTGGCGAGGCGCGCCGCGACGGTGTTCACCGACTGGGCCAGGGCCGTCTGGAGGGTGATGGGGCCAAGGAACTGGCCGGTATAGTTGCGCGGTTCCCAGGTCCCGATGCGGATGGCCTCGTCCACGACCGGGGTGTCGGGGGTCCGGCCGCGCTCGAGGGCCGTCAGGTAGACAAAGGGCTTGAAGGCCGAGCCCGCCTGGCGGCGCGCCATGGCGGCCCGGTCGAACTGGCTCTCCTCGTAGTCGACGCCGCCCACATAGGCCCGGACCCGCCCCTCGCCGTCCAGGGCCACGAGGGCTCCCTGCTGGACGCCCTGTCCCCGGGCGCCGCCCACCCCGGCCCTCAGGGCCTGTTCGGCGGAGGCCTGGATCGGAAGGTCCAGGGTGGTCTCGACGATCAGGTCCTCGGTGGGCTCCCCAACCAGGCTGCGGACCTGCTCGTCCACCCAGTCGGTGAAGTATTGGGCCCTCTGGCTGGCCAGGGTGGGATTGACCCGCACGGGGGTGCGGATCGCCTCGGCCCTCTGCGCCGGCGTGATCGCCCCCGACCGGACCATCTCGTTCAGGACCACGGTGGCCCGCCGCGCCGCCCGGTCCGCCGAGGACACAGGGCTGTAGCGGGACGGGCCCTTCATCATTCCCGCCAGGAGGGCGCTCTCGCCAATGGTCAACTGGTCAGCGGGCTTGCCGAAATAGCGCTGCGACGCCGCCTCGATCCCATAGGCCCCCGCCCCGAAGTAGACCCGGTTCAGGTAGAGGGCGAGGATCTCCTTCTTGGTGAACCGGGTCTCCAGCCAGATCGCCAGCACCAGCTCCTGCGCCTTGCGCCGGTAGGTCTGGTCCATGGTCAGGAACAGGTTGCGGGCCAGCTGCTGGGTGATGGTCGAGCCGCCGCGCAGGGGGCCGCCGCCCCTGTGGGTCAGGTTGTAGACCTGGCTGCGGACGATGCCCCAGGGGTTGAAGCCGAAGTGCCAGTAGAACCAGCGGTCCTCGATGGCCACGAAGGCGGCGGGCACGTAGGGCGGGAGCCTGTCGAGGTCGACGGGCGGCGCGTACTGGCTGCCCCGCACGGAGACCAGGGCCCCTGAACGGTCAAGGTAGGAGATCGAGGGCTGCCGGCGCACCGCGTTCAGGCTGGAGGTGTCCGGCAGGTCAGCCGCGAAGACGGCCAGGAAGGCGAGGGCGAAGATCAGGCCCCAGACGAACAGGACCGCGCCCCAGTAGAAGAGTCCCTGGAGGAAGGATCGCCGCCGGCGAGGCGGCGCCTCCCGGGAGTCGGATCTGGCCATGGACCTTGGTCTCCGAACGGGCCTGCGCCCCCGCGCCGAACCGGCCGAGGCATACACCGGCGCGCTGACTCGCGCGACAGGATTGCGGTGCGTGCGGAGGGGGCTTCCCATCGCCGCCGCCGCGCGGCATGAGGCCGCGTCATGGCTGAAGACCTTCCCCTGTCCCCCGTTCCCGAGGATCCCGCCGGCGTCGCCGCCCTGATCCAGGCCAGCCTCTCGGCGGCGGCCGGCGAAGGCGTCCGGCCCGTCTCGCTGTCCCTGGACTTCGGGCCGGCCTGCGGCGCGGTCCGGGAGGGCCGGCTCGAGGCCTGGATCGACCGGCAGACCCGCTCCCTGGCCTTCGTCAGGGCCCGGCTGGCGGCGGCGGACGGGCGCCTGGTCGCGGCGGCCTCGGCGGTCTTCTCCCGGCCCCCGGCGAAGGCCTGAGGGGGCCGCAGGCGCGGCCCGGGCCCGATCCCCGGCGGCGGGCCGTGATTCCCCGGCGCGCCTTCGGTTGCGGCGCCGAAGGCTGCGTGATATCAGACGCGCGGCTTCGGGCCGAGGGTTCTGGAAAGGGCTCCTGGCGTCTGTGCTTTTCCAAGCGCTTTCAAGCCTTTAGCCGTCGGAATCCTCTTCCGGCGTCTGTGACACACGCATCGGGCGGGCGGAGCAAGTGGCGGACGATTCCAGGACTTCAGATGTGGGCGACCGGTACGCCCGGGCCCTTTTCGATCTCGCGAACGAGACCGGGACGATCCGGGCCGTCGCGAGCGACATCGCCGCCCTGCGGCGCATGCGCGCGGAGTCGGCTGACCTGAGGACCCTCCTGGCCTCCCCGGCCTTCACCTCCGCCGACAAGGTCAACGCCCTCGGCGCCCTCGCCGCCAAGGCGAAGTTCTCCGAGACCACCCGCAAGTTCCTCGGCCTCCTGGCCTCCAACGGCCGGGCCGCCGCCCTGCCCGACGTCATCACCGCCTTCGAGGCCCTGGACGCCGCCGCCCGGGGCGCCGTGTCGGCCGTGGTGACCACCGCCGCGCCGATGAGCGCCGCCCAGTCCAAGGCCGTGGCCGCCGCCCTGCAGTCGGCCCTCGGCAAGGCCCCCGAGATCGAGACCCGCGTCGATCCCGCCCTCCTGGGCGGCATCCGCGTCCGGGTCGGTTCCAAGCTCTTCGACGCTTCGCTCCGTTCGAAGCTCGATTCCCTCAAGTTCGCCCTGAAGAGAGCGTAAGCCATGGATATCCGCGCCGCCGAAATCTCGGCCATCCTGAAGTCCCAGATCGCCAACTTCGGCCAGGACGCCGATGTCTCCGACGTCGGGCAGGTCCTGTCCGTCGGCGACGGCATCGCCCGGGTCTTCGGCCTCGACAACGTCCAGTCGGGCGAGATGGTCGAATTCGAAGGTGGCGTGAAGGGCATGGCCCTGAACCTCGAGCGCGACAACGTCGGGGTCGTGATCTTCGGCGAGGACCGGTCCATCGCCGAGGGCGACGAGGTCCGCCGCCTCTCCGAGATCGTGGACGTGCCGGTCGGCAAGGGCCTGCTGGGCCGGGTCGTGAACCCGCTGGGCGAGCCCATCGACGGCAAGGGCCCGATCAAGAACGTGGCCGAGCGCCGCCGGGTGGACGTGAAGGCGCCGGGCATCATCCCGCGGAAGTCGGTGCACGAGCCCGTGCAGACCGGCCTGAAGGCCATCGACACCCTGATCCCGATCGGCCGCGGCCAGCGCGAGCTGATCATCGGCGACCGCCAGACCGGCAAGACCGCCGTGGCCGTCGACACCATCCTGAACCAGAAGGCGATGAACGCCGGCGATGACGAGAGCGCCAAGCTCTACTGCATCTACGTCGCCATCGGCCAGAAGCGCTCCACGGTCGCCCAGATCGTGAAGACCCTCGAGGAGCGCGGCGCCCTCGACTACACCATCGTGGTCTCCGCCACGGCCTCCGAGCCGGCCCCCCTGCAGTTCCTGGCGCCCTTCGCCGGCTGCGCCATGGGCGAGTGGTTCCGCGACAACGGCATGCACGCCGTCATCATCTACGACGACCTGTCCAAGCAGGCCGTCGCCTACCGCCAGATGTCCCTGCTGCTGCGCCGCCCGCCGGGCCGCGAAGCCTATCCCGGCGACGTCTTCTACCTGCACTCCCGCCTGCTGGAGCGCGCCGCCAAGCTCAATGACGAGAACGGCAACGGCTCCCTGACCGCCCTGCCGGTCATCGAGACCCAGGCCAACGACGTCTCGGCCTACATCCCGACCAACGTGATCTCGATCACCGACGGCCAGATCTTCCTCGAGACCGACCTCTTCTTCCAGGGCATCCGCCCGGCGGTGAACGTCGGCATCAGCGTCAGCCGCGTGGGCTCCTCGGCCCAGATCAAGGCCATGAAGACCGCCGCCGGCCCGATCAAGGGCGAGCTGGCCCAGTACCGGGAAATGGCCGCCTTCGCGAAGTTCGGCTCCGACCTCGACGCCACCACCCAGCGCCAGCTGGCCCGCGGCGAGCGCCTGACCGAGCTGCTCAAGCAGCCCCAGTACGCCCCGCTCTCCGTCGAGGAGCAGGTCGCCGTCGTCTACGCCGGCACCCGCGGCTACCTGGACGGCGTCGCCACCGCCGATGTCGGCCGCTACGAGCAGGAGCTGCTCAAGCACCTGCACGGCAAGCACCAGAAGCTGCTCGACACCATCCGCGAGGGCAAGGCGCTGACCGACAAGGTCGAGGCCGACCTGCGCGGCGTGCTCGACGCCTTCACCGCCACCTTCGCCTGAGGCCGGACCGGAACCGCCCGACATGGCCAGCCTGAAGGAAATGCGCAATCGGATCGGAAGCGTGAAGGCCACGCAGAAGATCACGAAGGCGATGCAGATGGTCGCAGCAGCCAAGCTGCGGCGGGCGCAGGACAACGCCCAGAACGCCCGTCCCTATGCCGACCGCATGGCGTCGGTTATCGCCAACCTGGCCGCCGGCGTGTCCGGCGACGGGGCGCCGAAGCTCCTGGTGGGCACGGGCTCCGAGGCCCGGCAGCTGGTGATCGTCGCCACCTCCGACCGGGGCCTGGCCGGCGGCTTCAACTCGTCCATCGTCCGGATGGCCCGCGAGCGGATCAACCGCCTCCTGTCCGAGGGCCGCGACGTCCGGCTCATCACCATCGGCAAGAAGGCCCGCGAGCAGCTTCGCCGGCAGTATGGCGACCGGATCGTCGAGAGCTACGACGCCGGCGGCAATCCCTCCCTGGCGACCGCCCAGGACGTGGCCGCGCGGGTCGCCGCCCTGTTTGACGCCGGCGAGATCGACGTGGTCTCCCTGCTGTTCAGCCGGTTCAAGTCGGTGGTCGTCCAGACCCCGACCTTCGTCCAGCTGATCCCGGCCCAGGTCGCCGGCGCCGAGCCCGTGGACCTCAAGGGCGCCGGCTACGAGTACGAGCCGGACGCCGAGGGGATCCTCGAGACCCTGCTGCCGCGCAACCTCACCGTCCAGGTCTTCTCGGCCATGCTCGAGAACCAGGCCGGGTTCTACGCCGCCCAGATGGCGGCCATGGACAACGCCACCCGCAACGCCGGCGACATGATCGCCAGCCTGACCCTCCAGTACAACCGTTCACGCCAGGCGCAGATCACCAAGGAGCTGATCGAGATCATCTCCGGCGCCGAGGCGCTCTAACCGAGAGAGTCCGAAACCATGGCTAAGACCCCCAAGGCCCCCGCCAAGACGGCCGCCGCGAAGAAGGCTCCCGCCGCCAAGGCCGCCGCTCCCAAGGCGGCCAAGGCCCCCGCCGCGCCGAAGGCGTCGGCCGCCAAGGCCGCCGCCCCGAAGGCCGGCGTCGCCACGGGCCGGATCGTCCAGGTCATCGGCGCCGTCGTCGACGTCGAGTTCGACGGTCACCTGCCGGCGATCATGAACGCCCTGGAGACCTCCAACACCGACCAGCGGACGGGCAAGCCCTTCCGCCTGGTCCTCGAGGTGGCCCAGCACCTGGGCGAGAACACCGTCCGGACCATCGCCATGGACACCACCGAGGGCCTGACCCGCGGCCAGGCCGTGGTCGACACCGGCGCGGGCATCACGGTTCCCGTCGGCCCGGCCACCCTCGGCCGGATCATGAACGTGATCGGCGAGCCCATCGACGAGGCCGGCCCGATCGCCAGCGCCTACACCAGCCCGATCCACCGCGAGGCCCCCTCCTTCGCCGACCAGTCGACGGCGGCCGAGGTGCTGGTCACGGGGATCAAGGTCGTCGACCTGCTCTGCCCCTACACCAAGGGCGGCAAGATCGGCCTGTTCGGCGGCGCCGGCGTGGGCAAGACCGTGACCATGCAGGAGCTGATCAACAACATCGCCAAGGCCTACGGCGGGTATTCCGTGCTGGCGGGCGTGGGTGAGCGGACCCGCGAGGGCAACGACCTCTACCACGAAATGATCGAGTCCAACGTGAACGTCGACCCGCGCAAGTCCGGTTCGACCGAAGGCTCGAAGTGCACCCTGGTCTACGGCCAGATGAACGAGCCCCCCGGCGCCCGCGCCCGGGTCGCCCTGACGGGCCTCGCCCAGGCCGAGTACTTCCGCGACCAGGAGGGCAAGGACGTCCTCCTGTTCATCGACAACATCTTCCGCTTCACCCAGGCCGGTTCCGAAGTGTCCGCCCTGCTGGGCCGCATCCCCTCGGCCGTGGGCTACCAGCCCACCCTGGCCACCGAGATGGGCAACCTGCAGGAGCGCATCACCTCGACGAACAAGGGTTCGATCACCTCGGTCCAGGCCATCTACGTGCCCGCCGACGACCTGACCGACCCGGCCCCGGCCACCTCCTTCGCCCACCTGGACGCCACCACGGTGCTCAGCCGCGACATCGCCGCCCAGGCCATCTTCCCGGCCGTGGACCCGCTGGACTCCACCTCGCGGATCATGGACCCCCTGGTCATCGGCGAGGAGCACTACACCGTCGCCCGCCGGGTCCAGGAGACCCTGCAGCAGTACAAGGCCCTGAAGGACATCATCGCCATCCTGGGCATGGACGAACTGTCGGAAGAGGACAAGCTGACCGTCTCCCGTGCGCGGAAGATCCAGAAGTTCCTGTCCCAGCCCTTCCACGTGGCCGAGCAGTTCACCAACATGCCCGGCATCTTCGTGAGCCTCGAGGACACCATCCGCTCGTTCAAGGCCCTGGTGGACGGCGAGTACGACCACCTCCCCGAGGCCGCCTTCTACAATGTCGGCACCATCGAGGATGCGGTGGCCAAGGCCGAGCAGCTCGCGGCGGAAGCCTGACCCTGATGGCCGGCAAGCTGCAATTCTCCCTGGTCTCGCCGGAGCGGGAGCTCTTCTCCGGCGAGGTCGACCAGGTGGACGCGCCGGGCTCCGAAGGCGACTTCGGCGTCCTGCCCGGCCACGCCCCCTTCATGACCGCGCTCCGCGAGGGCCAGCTGCGGTTGTATCGGAACGGTCAGGTCACCACCTTTGAGGTCCGGGGCGGCTTCGCCGACGTGACCCCGGCGGGGCTCACCGTGCTGGCCGAGTCCGCCGTCGAGGTCTAGCCAGGCGTCACGATCCGGACAAAATGGTTCCCCACCCTCGGGCCGTGAATCCGGGGGGAGACGACAGGATACGAGGAAACAGAATGCGCACCGCCGTCATCACCCTCGTCGCCGCTTCGGCGATCGCCCTTCCGGCCCTTGCCCAGGATCCGGCTCCGGCCGCGCCCGCACCTGCGGCCGCCGCGCCGGTCACCGAGACCATCCCCACGGATGGCGAGATCGGCCAGATCATCAACGTGATCCGGACGGTCTGCGTGCCCCTGGTGCGTGGCGGCGAGCTGCCCAAGCTGGCCACCTCCCAGGCGGGCTTCAAGCGCAACAAGAAGGAAGGCGGCTTCACCCAGACCCTGGTCGCCAAGCCCTACACCCTGACGGTCTATGACCCGGGCTCGAACAAGGACGTCTGCCGCATCGGCCTGAACTACACCAGCGGCGGCGAGAAGCCGCTCCTGCTCGGCCTCGACAAGTTCGCCTACCTGAACCAGCCCCGGCTCCTGCTCCAGCGCGAGAACAACTACATCCCGCCGACCGACTTCATGCGGGTGACCAGTTCGTGGGAGTACTACACGGACAAGGAGTCCATCGGCCTGGTCTTCGTCCAGCTCAAGAAGCCGGACGGTTCCGAGGTCAACCCCAAGTGGGGCATGGGCGAGATCCTCTACTCCGAGCGCAAGTTCTAGGCGGCGGCCCGGTCGCCCCTGGCGGCCAGCCAGTCGAGGACGAGGCCGGCGACGGCCTCCCAGCCCGCCTCCCCGGGAAGCCAGTGGCTCATGCCCGGCAGCTCCCGGTAGTCCGCGCTCAGTCTTTCGGCGACCTGCCGGACCGTGGCGGGCGGATGGACGCGGTCGCGCGCCCCGGCCAGCACCAGGGCGTCGACCCCGAGGGGCCCGGCGGGCGACCGCGTGGTCATCAGCGGATCAAGCCACCAGGTCAGGGTCTCGAGAATCGCCCGGGCGCTCTCGGGCCGGGCCCGGCGCGCAGCGGCCTCTCGACCTTCAGGGGCCAGGCGGTCGAGGCTGTAGGCCTTCAGGAGCCGCAGGTCGGGATCCACCGGCGAGAAGGGCGTCGGCGCCAGCAGGGGCAGGGCGGCGGCGGTGACGGCCTCTTCCAGGCTGGATCCGAAGACGCCCCAGGGCGCGGAGGGCGCGAGCAGGACGAGGGCCGAGACCGGCGACCGCCGGGCCGCCATCTGGGCCACGAGCCCGCCCATGGAATGTCCCAGCAGGACGGGCGGCCTGCCGGTGTCGCCGGCGACCCGCCCGCACAGGCCGGCGATGTCCGCCGCATAGTCGGCCATGGACAGGCCGCCGACCTCACCGGGCCGGTCGTCGGGGCCATGCCCCCTGAGGTCCGGCGTGAGGACGCTGAAGCCCGCCGCCTCGAAGGGCTGGCGGAAGGCCTCGAAGACCCAGCCGCCGCAGAAGGCGCCATGGACCATCACGAGGGCGGGCTTCGTCACGGCCTGCGGCTCCGGACCTGGTCTGCGAGGGGGGCGAAGGCCTGGGCGACGGTGGCGTAGACCGGCTTCTTGAAGGGCACGATCAGCTCGGGCGCCTCGGCGAGGGGCGCCCAGCGCCAGGCGTCGAACTCGACCTGGTGGTGCCGGTCGAGCCGCACCTCGGACTCCTCGCCCTCGAACTCCAGGGCGAACCAGACCTGCTTCTGTCCCTTCCAGCCCCGCCGGTCGCTCTTCGCCTCGATCGGATAGTCGTAGGCGAGCCAGCCCGGCGTCCGCCCCAGGATCGTGACCGACCGGATCCCGGTCTCCTCCTCCAGTTCGCGGAGGGCGGCGGCTTCCAGGTCCTCGCCATCGTCGACCCCGCCCTGGGGGAACTGCCAGTTGTAGGGCGGCGGCGTCTCGACCCGTCGGCCCATCCAGACATCACCCCGGGGGCCGAACAGCACCAGGCCGACATTGGGCCGGTAGTCGGCGAGATCCATCAGCGGATCCGGGCGAGGGCCGAGGCCGGGGCCAGCTGGTAGCCGCGCCCCTCGACCTGGGCGGCCCAGGACGCGACCTGCCTCAGGCTCAGCGGATAGGCCTGGGCGACCCCCATGCCCTGACCCTTCTGGAGGGCGGAGGCCTCGACCCGGAGCAGGGCCTCGTCGATGGCGGCGGGCGTCAGCACCTCGTCGAGGAGGTGGTCGGCGGAGGCCCGCAGCTCGCCGCCGCCGGATCCACTGGCGATGCCGCTGTCGACGAAGGCGACGCCGCGGTTGCGAAGGGCGCCCATGACGGCGCTCATGCCCTCGGGGCTGCGCACGAAGCGATCGCCCATCCGGTTGGTGACCCCGAAGTAGCCGGCGGCGCGGCCGAGGATCCACTCGAGGCGCCGCACGGTCTCGGCCGGCTGCGCCCGGGCCCTCAGCGTGTAGGGGCCGGGATCGTTCTCCGGGAAGTCCTCAGGCTCCATGGGGACCTCAAGGAGCACCTCATGCCCCCGCTCCCGGGCCTTGTTGATCCAGTCCTGGAGGTTGGGCGAATAGGGGGAGAAGGCCAGGGTGACCTGGGGCGGCAGGGTCTCGACCGCCTGCCGGGTGAGCTCGGGATTGAGGCCAAGGCCGCCGATGATGATCGCCACCCTGGGGCGACCGCTGGCCTTGAAGGGCCGCATGTAGGCCCGCGCCGGGGAGACGCCGCCCGGGCCGATGACCGGAAGGACGCCGTCGGCGGTCTTTCGGCTTACCCCGGCGATGGGTGCGGGCGGCAGGGGGCCTCCGGCGAAGGCGCCTGCGGCGGCGAGGGCGTCGGTGGCCGTGGACAGGGGCGGCGGCTCAGGCGACCGGGTCAGGCGGTAGTCAGGCCTCGCCAGCTCGGTCCCTGCGGCGCGGCCGGCGTTGACCGCCGCCCGCCAGCCCTGGGGCGCCGGTCCGCTGATGGCCGCCCGCACCTGGGGATAGCCCGCCGCAGGATCTCCGAGCAGGGAGACGAGCACGGCGGCGCTGGCGAGGAAGAGGACAAGGGCCGCCCCGGCGCCGACCAGGGGCTGGGCGAGCAGGGCCCGAAGGCCGCCGGCGTCCTGGCGGATCCGTGACGCCGCCGGCGCGGCTCTGCGGAACGACGGGCGTTTCATGGGGAGGTCTCCACGACGGAGCCTTTCGCGTAACCGGTTGCCAAAGGCTTAGTGCCAGTCGGCGCGGAGGGGAACCCGTTGCAGCTCAGCCCGGCCTCAGGGCTTGGGGGCCCCCGGCGTCACGGGCTTCGCCGGGGCGGCCGGCTTGGCGACCTCGGCGGCAGGCCGCGGACCCACCACCTCGGCCATCCGGGCGGTCGGCTTGGGCAGTTTCGGCGTGGCGGCGACGGAGCCGTACTTGAGCACGTCCCGCGCCCGGGTCAGCTGGAAGTCGCCCGTCCGGGGATTGAACTCGGCGGGCGGCGACTCGGCCGGTTCATGCGGCGCGACGCGGGACTTGCCCTCGTCGGCGTTGAGGGCGTTCCGGAAGGAGGCCTCGGAGAACTGGAAGGCCCGGTTGGCGATGGCCTGGGCCTCCTCGCGCGACTGGGCGACCTCGAGGTCCGGGGAGATGCCGGTCTTCTGGATCGAGCGGCCGGAGGGCGTGTAGTAGCGGGCGGTGGTCAGCTTGATCGCCCCGTCGGCGCCGCCGCGCAGGGGGATCAGGGTCTGGACCGAGCCCTTGCCGAAGCTGGTCAGGCCCACGAGTTCCGCGCGCTTGCGGTCCTGCAGGGCCCCGGCGACGATCTCGGCCGCGGAGGCCGAACCCGTGTTGATCAGCACGACCATGGGCAGGCCGCCGGTGATGTCGCCCGTCCGGGCGTTGTAGCGCTCGATGTCGCGGGGATTGCGCCCGCGCTGGGAGACGATCTCGCCGTTCTCGAGGAAGAGGTCGGAGATGCCCACCGCCTGGTCCAGCAGTCCGCCGGGGTTGTTCCTCAGGTCGAGGATCAGCCCCTTCATGCCCGGGTTCTTCGCCTTCAGGTCGACGAAGGCCGTCCGGGCCTCCTCGGTGGTCTTCTCGTTGAAGGCCGACACCCGGAGGTAGCCGTAATCGCCTTCCATCCGGGCCATGGCCGAACGGGTCTTGATCACCTCGCGGACAATCTTGACGTCGAAGGGGTCGGTCTTCTCCCGCGCGATGGACAGGGTGACGGCCTCGCCGGGCGGGCCCCGCATCAGCTTGACGGCCTCGGACACCGACATGCCGATCACCGACTGGCTGTTGACCGCCGTGATGTAGTCGCCCGGCTTGATCCCGGCCTTGTAGGCCGGCGTGCCGTCCATCGGGGAGATGACCTTGACCACCCCTTCCTCGGAGCTGATCTCAAGGCCCAGGCCGCCGTACTCGCCGCGCGTCTGGTCGCGCATGTCGCCGAGGGCCTCGGGGGTCAGGTAGTCGGAATGCGGGTCCAGCGAGGTCAGCATGCCGTCGAGGGCGGACTCGATCAGCTTCCGGGGCTCGACCTCGGAGACGTAGTTCTCCTCCACCGCCTGCACCACGTCGCCGAACAGCTCGAGGACACGGTAGCTCTCGGCGCCCGAGGCCCCCGCTGCGAAGGCGGTCTGGTTCAGGTAGGCCGTGGCCGCCGCCCCGAGGACGAAGGCCGAGACGCCGACAAGGAGGTGCTTCTTCATGAACAGGCCCGCTGCGCCGCGCCGGTCCCTGGCGCGGAAGTGTCTGGAAGCGGCCCCGGAGGCCCGCCGTGGGAGACAGCCTTATCCTGTTTCCCGGCTGAATCCAGAGCCTTGCGCTGCGGCTTTTTCGGGGCGGAGCCAGGGGGCCGGGTCGATGGGCCGGCCGAGGTCCCGCAGCTCGAGGTAGAGACGCACGGACGCGCCCCGGTCGACGGCGCGGCCGATGACCTGGCCCTCGCGCACGGCCTCGCCTTCCCGGACCTGGGCCCGGAAGGGTCCGGTCAGGACGACCTGCGCCCGCGGCGTCGCCTGCAGGATCACCGCTTCGCCCAAGCCTTCCTGGGGACCGGCGAAGAGGATGTCCCCGCCGGAGGGGGCCCGGACCAGCGCCCCGGAGGGCGCCTGGAAGGCCAGGCCCTGGGAGCGCAGCCCGCCGGCCTGGCGGACCCCGAAACCCTCGAGGATGGGGCCGGACGCCGGCGCGGTGAGCATGACGCCGGCCTCGCGGCCCCGGGCGAGGCGCTCCGTCAGGGCGAAGCCGGCGGCCAGTTCGGCCCGGGCGGCGTCGAGGGCGGCCTGGGGCGGGTCGACGAGAGGATCCGGGGAGGACAGGCGCAGGGCGAAGAGGGGGAGGGCGGGATCCGCGGGCTGGGACGTCGACCGCCCTGCGGGGTCCGAGGTTTCCTGGGCGGTCGCCGCGGCCAGGAGTCCGGCGAGGGCGAGGCCGAGGACGAGGCCCCAGCCGAGCGGGCGAGCCTTGTCAGTCACGATGGTAGGGACTCCCGGCCAGGAGGGTGACCGCCCTGTAGACCTGCTCGGCCAGCATGACCCGGGCCAGGGCGTGGGGCCAGGTCTGGGGTCCGAAGGCGAGGGTGTCGTGCGCCCGGGCCCGGAGCCCCGGATCCAGCCCGTCGGCGCCGCCCACCAGGAAGACAAGGCGGCGGACGCCGTCGTCCCTCAGCCGGCCGACCTCCGCGGCGAAATCGCGGGAGGCGCGGGCGCGGCCGGTCTCGTCGCAGGCGATGATCCGGCTGTCCGCCAGGTGCGCGCCCAGGGCCTCGGCCTCCGCCGCCCGCCCGGACTTGCGGGACTCGACCTCCGTCACCTCGACGGGCCCCAGCCCAAGGGCGCGCCCGGCCGCGGTCGCCCGGTCGGCGTAGAGCCGCACGAGTTCGGCCTCGGGGGAGCGGCCCAGGCGTCCGATGGCGACGATGGCGATCTTCACCCGCCGTAGCCCGGGGGCGGGACGAATCCTCCGAACTCCCGTTCCAGCAGCCCGGCGAAGGCCAGGGTCGTCAGGTCCTGCATCCAGCCGCCGATCACCTGCATCCCCATGGGCAGCCCCTGCCGGGACAGGCCGACGGGCAGGGCCGTGGCCGGAAGGTTGGGCAGGAGGGCGACGGCCGGCCAGCCAAGCTGGGCGTAGTAGGGGGTCTCGGCGCCATTGACCGCCAGGGTCCGCTCGGCCGTCTCCGGGCGCGTCTCGTGCGGGAAGGCCGTGACGCCGAAGGTGGGCGCCAGGACCACGTCGAAGGCCTCGAAGAGGGCGGCCCAGCGCCGGCGGAAGGCCAGTTGGGCGTCCAGCAGCTCCATGTAGGCGTGGGCGTCGGGCGGCGTCGCCCCCGGCGCGCCGCGGCTGATCGCGGTGTTGAGAAGGGGCTGGTAGACCGCATGCTGGGCGGCGAGGTCCGGCAGAAGGTCGCTGGCGCGGGAGACCTGCGCCCCCAGCGACTCCAGCCGCCGGGCCAGGTCGTCGACCGCGCCGGCGATCTCGGCGTCGGTGGGCGTCAGGGGATGCTCGGTGAGCACCAGCACCCTGTAGTCCGCCAGGGTCCGTCCACGCGCGGGGGCCAGGGTGAAGGCGAGGCCGCCGGCGTCCTCCGGCTCGGGTCCGGCCAGGACATCCAGCGCCAGGCGCAGGTCGGATGTGCAGCGGGCCATGGGGCCGACCACCGCCAGGGGGACGGGGACCCCGTCCGTTCCGGGCGGCGTGTGGCCGCGGGTGGGAACCAGCCCGAAGGTCGGCTTGTGCCCGAACACGCCGCAGAGGGCCGAAGGCACCCGGATCGAGCCGCCGATGTCCGAGCCCAGCTCCAGGGGGGTCATGCCGGCGGCGAGGGCCGCGGCCGCCCCGCCCGAGGACCCGCCCGGGGACCGCGAGGCGTCCCAGGGATTGGAGGTCCGCCCGTACACCGGGTTGGCGCTCTGCCAGTCGGCGAGGAAGGGCGGCACGTTCGTCAGGCCCAGGATAACGGCCCCGGCCGCCTTCAGTCGGGCCACCGCCGTGGCGTCCGCCGGCGCCGTCCAGCCGCTGTAGGCGGGGCTGCCCCAGGTCGAGGGCAGGCCCTCCACCTGGTTCGATTCCTTCAGGGTCATGGGCAGGCCCAGCAGGGGCAGGCGCTCGCCCCGGGCCAGGCGGGCGTCCGCGTCCCGGGCGGCCTGGCGGGCGCGGTCGAAGTCGCGCACGACCACGGCGTTGAGGTCGCGGTCGCGGTCCTCGATCCGGGAGATGAAGGCCTCGGTGAGCTCCAGGGCGCCGATCCTCCGCCCGGCGAGGGCGGCGACGAGGTCGCCGGCGGTCCCATCCAGCATGCTGGCGTCAGTCAATCCGGTCATCAGGGCGTCCTCCTCCGGCGGATCGTGCCTCCGGGGCGGGCCGGGAGTCCAGACGCCAGGCGCAGGACCTGCGCCGCCTCAGACGGCGGCGCGGTGGCCGGAGTCCACGGACCAGATCTTCTCGATGTTGTAGAAGGTCCGCACTTCGGGCCGGAAGATGTGGACGATGACGTCGCCGGCGTCGATCAGCACCCAGTCGCAATGCGGCAGGCCCTCGACGCGCGCCCGGCCATAGCCGTGCTCCTTCAGGCTGCGGAGCAGGTGATCGGCGATGGCGCCGACATGGCGGTGCGAACGGCCGGAGGCGACCACGAGGCCGTCGGCCATGGCGCTCTTGCCCTTGAGATCGATGAAGACGACGTCCTGGGCCTGGTCGTCATCCAGGCGGTTCAGGATAAGCTCCTCCAGGGCGGTGACGCCTTGCGGGAGGACGGCTCCGGCGGGTGGGGCCGGGGCGGCTTGCGCGGTCGGCGCAGGGTCGGGGCTCAGCGGAACAACTCCTGTTCTGTCACGCCAGGATGGTCCCTTAGCACAGGACGCGGCCCCGGTCAGCCTCGACGTGTCAGCCCCGCCGCGTGCGTCCCGCCCGCATCCGCTCCCGCAGGGCGGTCGAGGACTGGAAGTTGAGCGGGCCGTAAAGGAAGATCCAGGCGGGCGGGGCCTGGCCCGGCAGGGCGCGGGCCCTGTGGAAGGGCAGCCGGGCCTGCGCAAAGCGCCGCGCCGCGGGCGAGGACCGGCTCTTCAGCGAAATCCACGGGCGGGAGACGACGGCCACCGGCAGGGCGCGCATGATCTGCGTCCATCCCCGCCAGCGGTGGAAGCCGGCCAGGCTGTCCGCGCCCATGATCCAGACGAAGCGGACCCCGGGGAACCGCGCCTTGAGGGCGAGGACCGTGTCGAGCGTGTAGCGGGTGCCCAGCCGGGCCTCGACGTCGGAGACGACCATCCCCCGGTCCCGGGCGAAGGCCCGCACCCCGGCCAGGCGCTCCGCGAGGGGCTGGGTCTCGGAGCTGGCCTTCAGGGGGTTCTGCGGCGCCACCAGCCAGATGACCCGGTCGAGGCCCAGGCGCTGGCGCGCCGTCTCGGCGACGTGGGCGTGGCCTTCGTGGGCCGGGTTGAAGCTGCCGCCATAGAGGCCGACCTTCATGCCCCGGGACAGGGCGAAGCCGGGCCGGAGGGCGTTCGGGCGCCCCCCTGCCGATCGCCGCCGGACCTGGCCCGCGACCCACATGTCAGGGACCCGACCGGTCAAGTGTCGTATCCGCCTGGCGCATCCGGGTCCGGACGGTGAAGACGCCGTCCCCGGCCAGCACCCCTCCCCGGGCGAAGAGCCGGCCGCCCTCCCAGTTGGAAAGGCCAAGCTCGGGCCGGTCCAGGGCGTACTGGCCGTCGACCCAACGGGTGAAGCCGTCGCCCGTGAAGGGCGCCTCCACCCCCGCCTCGAAACGGTCAAGGGCGTCGGGATCGGAGGTGACCAGGGTGGCGACCAGCCGCGGGGCGAAGCGGTTGAACAGGGCGATGGCGTCTGCCAGGTCGTCGGCGAGGGCGAGGCTGACCTCGGGGGTCTCCTCCCATTCCCACTCGCGGGCCAGGTCCGCCTCGGGGATCAGGTCGGCCCTCGGTTCGCGGGAAACGCCTTCCGCCCGCACGACCTCGACCGTCTCCCCGGTCCAGCCGGCCTTGGGCAGGAAGGCCTCGGCCCCCCGGGCGACATGCAGCCGGCATCCCCGCCGGCGCCGGCCCGCCGCCTCGAGGGCCTCGAGGAAGACCGGGACCAGTTCGGCGGCGCGGGACCGGAGGATGACGCAGACGTTCAGGGTGTTGCAGACCTTCCGGTCGAGGGAGTGGAAGACCACATCGCGGAACCGTGCGGCGTCGGCGGTCGCGTCCGCCACCATCCAGGCCCCACCCGTCCCATGCAGGCTGACCGGCGTCCCGGTCTGCCGGGCGATGGCGCCGAGCTGGGCCACCGCCGGCCCTGAGCCGCGGGCCACCGCAAGGGCGAGGCGACGGTCCGAGAACAGGGCCCAGCCCGCCGACCGCTCGGCGGAGTCCACGAGGCTCATGGCGCCGGGCGGCAGGCCCGCCTCGGCCAGGGCCGGCGCGACGGCCTCGGCCATCAGGACCCGGGCGCAGCCCAGGGCGTCCGAGCCGATCCGGAAGACGACGGCGTTGCCGGTCCGCAGGACGCCGGCGGCGTCGGCGAAGACATTGGGCCGGCCCTCGAAGACAAAGCCCACGACCCCGAGGGGCGCGCTGACCTGCTCGACGCGCCAGCCCGCGTGGGGAACGGTCTCGAGCACCTGTCCCCGCCCCGCCGGGCTGTCGCGCCAGGACCGGAGGCCTGCCGCCATGTCCCGGCGCATGGCGTCTGAAACGGCGAGGCGCGTGGTCGACCGGCCGCGGGCCTTCGCGGCCTCGACATCGGCGGCGTTCGCGGCCGCGAAACGGCCCCAGACGCCGTCGTCCTCGATGCGACGGGCGAAGCCCTCGAAGAAGGCGGTGATGGCCGCGTCGGACACCCCGGAAAGGGCGGAAAAGGCGTCGGCCGCGGCGCCGGCGGCGCGGCTGACCTCGGCGGCCACGGCCGCGGGAACGTGCAGGAGGTCGCCGGTGTCCTGGACCACGACCAGGCGGTCACCCGGACGGAAGGCCTCCGCCAGAGCCGACGGCACGAAGGTCAGACGGTCGCCGCCAAAGGGGACAGGCATGCCCGCCGCAAGCGCCTCGAGCGGCGCGGTCCTCTGTGCGTTCTCCGGCATCGCCTCCCCGCTGCCTCGGGACCCTTCGGCCCAGACCGGGACTTACTAGACCAATCCCGGGACGGCGCCACGGCGGAAAATCCGCCGGGCGCCCAGGCTCCGGATCAGGCGCGGATCATCGGCAGGCGGAAGGTGGCCTTGCCCGTGGCGGCCAGGACGGCGTTGGCGACCGCCGGCCCGATCACCGGCGTCCCCGGTTCGCCGACCCCCGAGGGCGCATTGGTGGAGGGCAGGATGTGCGTCTCCACCGTCGGGGCCTCGGAATTCCGCAGCACCGGATAGGAATCGAAGTTGGTCCGCTCCACCGCGCCGGCCTTGACGATCATCTCGTCATGCAGGGTCGCCGAAAGGCCGAAGCAGGTCCCGCCCTCGACCTGGGCGGCGATCTGGTTTGGCGAGATGGCCGTTCCGCAGTCGATCGCGCTGACCACCCTGCCGACCTTCGGGACGCCGTCCACGATCCGGACCTCGGCGACCTGGGCGACCACGGAGCCGAAGCTCTCATGGACGGCCACGCCGCGGGTCACGCCCGCCGGCGCCGGCTTGTCCCAGCCGGCCTTCTCGGCGGCGAGCTTCAGCACGGCGGCATGCCGGCTGGCGCCGGCCTTCTCGAACAGGGCGAGCCGGTAGGCCACCGGGTCCTTGCCGGCCTTGCGGGCCAGCTGGTCGATGGTGTGCTCCATGACGAAGGCCGTGTGGGTGGCGCCCACCGACCGCCACCACAGCACGGGCACGCCGAGCTCGGGCATCAGGACCTGGCCGTCAACGGCCGGCGTCGCCTTGAGGTAGGGAGAGCCCATCGCCCCCTCCACCGTGCTGGAATCGATGCCCTTGGGCGCCATGGGCGAGCCCTTCATCAGGGACTGGGTGACGACCCGGTGGGTCCAGGCGGCGGGGAAGCCGTCCTTGTCCAGCCGCACCTTGACGCGGTGATGGGTCAGGGGCCGGAAGTACCCGGCGGCCATGTCATCCTCGCGGGTCCAGACCAGCTTCACCGGCGTGCCCTTGCCCACCTTCTTGGCGATGTGGACGCACTCGGCGACGAAGTCGGACTGGAAGTTGGCGCGCCGGCCGAAGGAGCCGCCGGCGAACAGGTTCTCGATCTGGATGGAGCCGGGCAGGGCGCCGACGATCCTGGCCGTGTTCAGCTGGTCCAGGGTCGGGGACTGGGACGCGACGGTCAGCTTGGTCCCGCCCTTGCCGCCGACCTGGGCGACGCAGTTCATCGGCTCCATGGTCGCATGGGCCAGGAAGGGGAAGTCATAGGTCGCCTCGAAGACCTCGCCCTCGCCGGCCGCGGCGGCGTCGCCGCGGGTCTCGAAGGTCTCCCACTTCAGCTTCTCCGGCAGGGCGCCCTTGCCGGCGGCCCACTCGGCGTACTTCGCCTCGATCTCGGCGGAGCCCAGCGACTCGGCCTTGGACTCGTCCCAGGTGACCTTCAGGGCCTTGCGCCCCTGGAGGGCCGCCCAGGTGGACTTGGCCACCACGGCGACGCCGGTCGGGATCTGGATCACGTCGACGACCCCGGCGACCTTGCGCGCCTCGGCGTCGTCGAAGCCCTTCACCTTGGCGCCGAAGCGGGGGGCGTGGGCGACGACGGCCGTCAGCAGGCCTTCCATCTTCACGTCCTGGGTGTAGCGCGCCTGCCCGGTGCTCTTGGCCCGGGAATCCTTGCGGCGGACCCGGTCGGTGCCGATCAGGGTGAAGGCCTCATGGGCCTTCAGCTTCGGCTCGGCGGGAGGCGTGATCGCGGCGGCGGCCGTCAGCAGTTCCCCAAAGCCGGCGGACTTGCCGGAAGCGGCGTGGCTGACCACCCCGTCCTTCACGGTGATCTCGGCCTCCGGGACCTTCCAGGCCGCTGCGGCCGCGCCGGTGAACATGGCGCGGGCCGCCGCGCCGGCCTTGCGCAGCTGCATCCAGCTGTTCGGGATGGCGGTCGACCCGCCCGTGCCCTGCACCCCCATCAGGGTGTTGGCGTAGAGCTTGGCGTTCGCCGGAGCCTGCTCGACGCTGACCCGGCTCCAGTCGGCGTCCAGTTCCTCGGCGACGATGGCCGCCAGGCCGGCGTGCGTGCCCTGGCCGAACTCGATGTGCTTGTTGAAGACGGTCACCGCGCCGTCGGCGGCGATGCGGATGAAGGGCCCGAAGGCGCCCACCTCGGTCTTGGAGCCGATCGCCAGGAGGTCGCCCGGAGAGCAGCCCACCAGGAGGGCTCCGGAGACCAGGGCCGTTCCGACCACCAGTTCCCGGCGGGTGGCGCCGGCGCTCGCGGCGTCCTTGTCGACATGGGCGTTCATGGGGAGCTCCTCGGGATCAGGACTTCGGGCGCGGGCCATCAGGCGCGGGCCATCAGGCGCGGGATTGGGCGGCGGCTTCGCGGATGGCTGCACGGATGCGCTGGTAGGCGCCGCAGCGGCAGATGTTGCCATCCATCGCCGCATCGATGTCCGCGTCGGAGGGATTGGCGTTGCCGGCCAGCAGGGCGACCGCGCTCATGACCTGGCCGGACTGGCAGTAGCCGCACTGGGGCACGTCCAGCTTCACCCAGGCCTCCTGGACCGGGTGGTTCCCGCCCAGGCCCTCGATGGTGGTGATCTTGACGCCGGCGAGGGCGCTCACCGGCAGGGAGCAGGAGCGGACAGGCGCGCCGTCGGCGAGCACGGTGCAGGCGCCGCACTGGCCAACCCCGCAGCCATACTTGGGGCCCGTCAGTCCGACCTCGTCCCGGAGGACCCAGAGGAGGGGGGTGTCGGCGTCAGCCTCCACCTGGACCGTGCGACCATTGATCTCGAGGCTCGTGGCCATGCCGGGGTCTCCGAAGGACTGCGCAGGACTTGCATCTTAACGGCGCTTAGGCGGGCCTGTATAGTGCGCCCAACGACCCGGAGTTCCCCATGCCCGCGCCCAAGACGCTCCCCGCCCTGGCCCTCGCCGCCGGCCTTTCGGCCGCGGGTCTCCTGTCGGCGGTCCCGGCCGCAGCCGCCGACGGCGCGAAGACCTTCAACCTCCAGTGCCGAACCTGCCATGCGGCCAAGAGCACCGTGGCGGGCCCGTCGCTCAACGGGGTCGCGGGTCGCAAGGTCGCCGGCCTTTCCGATTTCGCCTACTCGGCGGCGCTCAAGGCCAAGGGCGGGACCTGGACCGACTCCGCGCTCGACGCCTACCTCGCCGCCCCGGGCAAGTTCGCCCCCGGCGGGCGGATGATCACGGCCGTGGCGGCCCCGGCCGACCGCGCCGCCGTGATCGCCTACCTCAAGACCCTGAAATAGTCCGGCTGCCCCGGGCTTGGACGTCTTCCCCGCCTTCTACCCGCTCGCCGGCCGCCGTGTCGGCCTCGCCGGCGAGGGCGAGGGCCTCGCGGCCCGGCTGAGGCTGCTCTCGGGCTCGCCGGCGGAACTCGTCGTCTTCGACCCGGCCAGCGCCGTCGCCGCGGAGTCCTGGGCCGGCATGGCCCTGGGCTTCGTTGCGCTTCCCGACCCCGACCTTGCGTCCCGCATCGCCGCCGCAGTGCGGGCGGCCGGCGTCCCGGTGAACGTCATGGACCGTCCGGCCCTTTGCGACTTCACGGTCCCGGCCCTGATCGACCGGGGCGCCCTGGTGGCGGCCTTCGGGACCGGCGGGGCCTCTCCCCTCGTCGCCGCCCGCCTGCGGGCGGAACTCGAACCGCGGGTCCCCGAGGGGCTGGGCCGCCTCGCCCGCTTCCTCGACGACCACAAGGCGGAGCTGAGGCGGCGCTGGCCCGACCCCGGGGCCCGCAGGGTCGTCCTGTCCGGCCTGCTCGAGGGACCCGTCGCGGCCGCCGTGCTGGAGGGACGCCCGGAAGCCGAGCTCCGTGACCTGCTCAGCCTCGCCCTGGAGGGCGCGGCCCGGCCCGCCGGGCGGCTCTTCGCCCTGCCGCCGTCCACGCCGGCCGATCTCCTGTCCCTGAGGGCCCTGCAGGTCCTGTCCTCGACCGACGTCCTTGTCGTCGAGCCGGGGGGCTGCGACGAAGTGGCGGCCCTCGCCCGGCGCGAGGCCCGCCGCCTGCCGCCCGCCGAAGCCGGTCCCGGCGAGGTCGCGGCCCTCCTCGCAGAGGGCCGGACCGTCGTCCTCCTGGTCGACCCGGCCCCCTGGCGCGCGGCCGGGCTGTCGCCTGCGGACCTGCCCGTCGCCCCCGGCGTTTGAAGGCCGCGGGTTGAGGGCTGGGGACGCCGCTGCCCTCAGTGGTCGAGGGAGCGGCCCTTGGTCTCCGGCAGGAAGAAGAAGCAGGTCACCACGGACAGCAGGGTGAAGGCGAAGGGATACCAGAGGCCCGAATAGACGTTCCCGACGCCGATCACGATGGCGTAGGCGAAGAAGGGCACGAAGCCGCCGATCCACCCGGTCCCGATGTGATAGGGCAGGGACATGGCGGTGTAGCGGACCCGGGTCGGGAACAGCTCCACCAGGCAGGCGGCGATCGGGCCGAAGAGGGCGGTGGCGGCGATCACGAAGACGAGCATGACCCCGAGCAGGCCGGCCATGTTGATCCGGGCGGGATCCGCCTTGGCCGGATAGCCTGCGGCGGCCAGGGCGGCCTTGACCTCGGCCTCGACCTGGGCCCGCACGGCCTTGACCTCGGCCGCCGGAAGGCCGGCCGCCGAGCGGGAGGCGATCTCGGTATCGCCGACGCGGACGACCGCGCCCGAGCCCGCCGCCGCATGCTGGTTGTCGTACGAGACCCCGGCGTTGGCCAGGATGCTGCGGGCGATGTCGCAGGACGAGACGAAGACCTTCTTGCCCACGGGGTCGAACTGCAGGGAGCAGTCCGCCGGGTCGGCCCGGACCACCACGGGGGTCCGCGCCTGGGCCTCGGCCAGGGCCGGGTTGGCGAACTGGGTCAGCAGGTGGAAGCCGGGGAAGTAGGCGACCAGCATCAGGGTCATGCCGAACAGCATGACGGGCTTGCGGCCCAGCCGGTCGGACAGGGCGCCGAAGACCACGTAGAAGACCGCGCTGACCGCCGTGACGATCATCAGGACCATGTTGATGGTCTCGGGCGCGACCTTGAGGAACTTGTCCAGGAAGGTCTGCGAATAGAAGAAGGTCGTGTACCAGACCGCGCCCTGGGCCGACATGACCGCGCAGAGGGCGAGGATGACGAGCTTCAGGTTCTTCCACTGGCCGAAGGCCTCGGCGTAGGGCGCCGTGGAGGCGCCGCCCTCTTCCTTCAGCTTGGCGAAGGTGGGGCTCTCCGAGAGCTTCATCCGCATGAAGATGGAGACCAGCAGGAGGCCCGCCGAGAACAGGAAGGGGATCCGCCAGCCCCAGGCGTCAAAGGCGTCCGGTCCGAAGAAGTGGCCGACGATCACCCGGGTCAGCAGGATCACGAACAGGGCCGCGAAGAGGCCGAAGGCGGCCGAGGTCTGCACCCAGCTGGTCGACCGTCCACGGGCGTTGTCCGGGGCGTGCTCGGCCACGTAGATCGCGGCCCCGCCGTATTCCCCGCCCAGGGCGAAGCCCTGAAGGATCCGCATCAGCACCAGCAGGGCCGGCGAGATCAGGCCCGCCTGGCTGTAGGTGGGCAGGAGGCCGATGGCGACCGTGGCCACGCCCATCAGGACGACCGTGAAGAGGAAGGCGCCCTTTCGGCCGACCTTGTCCCCGATCCGGCCGAACACCAGGGCGCCGATGGGACGGAAGAAGAACCCTGCGCCGAACAGGGCGAGGGCGGCGATGTAGCCGGCGGTCTCGGGCAGGCCCGTGAAGAAGACCTTCGAGATGACCGTGGTCAGGCTGCCGAAGACGAAGAAGTCATACCACTCGAAGGTGGTCCCGGCCGCCGAGGCTCCGACCACTGTCCGGAGGGGCGTGTGTTCCTGAGCCGCGGCCGGCTTGCCGTCCGGCGTGGTGGTCCCCGCCTCCGCCATGTCTACCCCCCTGGTGAGCTTTGCGATGCCCGGTAATTAGGTTGCTGGAGCCCCGGAAATCAACGGGATCAGAAGGCGTTCTCGCCGGTGATCGCCCGGCCGAGGATCAGGGCGTGGACGTCATGCGCGCCTTCGTAGGTGTTCACGGTCTCGAGGTTCGAGGCGTGGCGCATGACATGATACTCGCCGCTGATGCCGTTGCCGCCATGGATGTCGCGGGCCTCCCGGGCGATGGCCAGGGCCTTGCCGCAGTTGTTCCGCTTCATCAGGCTGATGGCCTCGGGCACCCAGGCGCCCTGGTCGATCAGCCGGCCAAGGGCGAGGGCGCCCTCGAAGCCGAGGGCGATCTCGGTCTGCATGTCGGCCAGCTTCTTCTGGACCAGCTGGCGGGCGGCGAGCGGCTTGCCGAACACCTTGCGGGTCGAGACGTACTCGCGGCTGGCGTGCAGGCAGAAGTCGGCGGCGCCCATCGCGCCCCAGGCGATCCCGTAGCGCGCCTTGTTCAGGCAGGAGAAGGGACCGCGGAGGCCGGAGACTCCCGGCAGCATCTGGTCCTCGGGGACGAAGACGTCCGACAGGGCGATCTCGCCGGTGACGGACGCGCGCAGGGAAAGCTTGTTCTTGATCTGCGGCGTGGAGAAGCCCTCCGAGCCGCGGTCGACGAGGAAGCCGCGGATCGCGCCGTCCAGCTTGGCCCAGACCAGGGCGACGTCGGCGATCGGCGAGTTGGTGATCCACATCTTCGCGCCGTTGAGGATGTAGCCGCCCTTGGTCGGCGTTGCAGTGGTGCGCATGGAGGCCGGGTCGGAGCCGCCGTCCGACTCCGTCAGGCCGAAGCAGCCGATGATCTCGCCGCGGGCCATTCCGGGCAGGTAGCGCTGGCGCTGCGCCTCGGAGCCGAAGGCGTGGATGGGATACATGACCAGGGAGGACTGGACGCTCATGGCCGAACGGTAACCGGAGTCGATGGCCTCGATCTCGCGGGCGATCAGGCCATAGGCGACGTGGTTGACCCCGGCGCAGCCATAGGCCTCGGGCAGGGTCGGCCCCAGGAAGCCCAGGGCGCCCATCTCGGTCATGATCTCGCGGTCGAACCGCTCCTCGGCATAGGCTGAAACCACGCGCGGCAGCAGCCGGTCGCGGGCGTAGGCGCGGGCCGACTCCCAGACCATGCGCTCGTCCTCCGACAGGCGGGAGGCGAGGTCCAGGGGGTCTTCCCAGCTGAAGGTCTTGGCTTCGGCGCCGGTGTCGAGGGCCATGGCGGTCTCCTGAGGACGTGTCGCACGCCTTATGCGACGGATCGCGCCCCGGGTGTAGGCGCCAATTGGCCTTCAGCCGCCCCGGGCGACGAAGGTCCCGTTCCGGAAGCCCTCCGAGGCCTTGCCATAGCGGAAGGGGCCGCCGTCCTCGGTCTCGACCCGTCCGCCCGCCGCCGCGAGGATGGCGTGGCCGGCGGCGATGTCCCACTCCATGGTCGGTCCGAGGCGCGGGTAGATGTCGGCGGCGCCCTCGGCGATCCGGCAGAACTTGATCGAGGAGTCCATGGCCTCGGTCCCGTCGAATCCGAAGCGGTCGCCGAGCGCCCTGAGGGTCTCGGGCTTCATGGTGTGGCTGACCAGGGCCACGGACGCGCCCTGCGGCCAGGCGCGCACGCGGACCGGCGCCGCCGGGCCCCCGGCGCTGCGCTTGAAGGCGCCGCCCGCGTCGGTGAACCAGGTCTCGCCCGTCGCCGGAGCCGTGATCGCGCCCGCGACGGGAACGCCATCGACGATCAGTCCGATGTTGACCGTGAAGTTCGGGTCGCCCCTCACGAAGGCCTTGGTGCCATCCACGGGATCCACCAGCAGGAAGATCCGGCCGATCTTCCCGGGCGCGCCGAACTCGCTGGCGTGCTCCTCGGACACCACGGGCACCTCCGGCGCTAGCCGGGACAGGCCGGCCAGGATGAGCGCCTCGGCCCGGCGGTCGGCCTCGGTGACGGGGCTGTCGTCCGACTTCCGGTCCACCGCCAGGCCGCTGTTCCAGAGCGGGCGGACGAGGTCCGCGGCTTCCTCGCAGAGGTCGGCGAGCGCGGCTCCGAGGCGGGCGTCGAGGTTCGGCATGCGGATGACCATCCTGTCTGGCGCGGCCTGTCCTAGAGGCGTCGGGCGGTTTCCCAAAGCAGCAAATCAGGCCAGATTCCCGTTTACCATGACAGAGAACACCCCCTCCCCGCCGGAAGACGCCCGTCGCGACGCGCCTCCGCCGCGCACGGCGGAGGTGGCGGCCTTCCTCGCCGCGCGCATGTGCCATGACTTCATCAGCCCGGTGAGCGCCATGGTCAGCGGCCTGGATCTCCTCGACGACCCTTCCGCCCAGGACATGCGCGAGGAGGCCATGGGCCTGATCGGCGCCTCCGCCCGCAAGCTGGCCGACCTGCTCGGCTTCTGCCGCGTCGCCTTCGGGGCTTCCGCCTCCGCCGAGGTCTTCGACTCCCGGGAGCTCGGCCGCCTGGCGGAGGGCCTGTTCCGGCACATCCGCGCCGAACTGGACTGGCAGGTTGCCGCGCCCGCCCTGGCAAAGCCCGCCGCCCGGGCCCTGCTCAACCTGTCCCAGCTGGCGGGGGCCGCCCTGCCGACCGGGGGCGCCGCCCGGATCCAGGCCGAGGAACGCGAGGGCTTCATCCTGATCCGCGCCAGGGCCGACGGCGCGCGCGCCCGGCTCCGGGCCGAGGTGGCCGACGGCCTCGCCGGCCTTCCCATGGGAGAGGGCCTGCACGGGCACTGGGTCCAGGCCTACTACGTCCATCTCTTCGTCACGGACGCCGGCGGCACGGTGCGCGTCGACGCCGCAGACGGGACGATCGATTTCCTCGCCGCCCTGCCCGCCTGACCGGGGCGGGCGACAACCCCTCCTTAACCGTAGGCTGCAAAGCTGAGGCCGACGGAGGTTCGCCCGTGAAGTCCTGCCTTGTGGTTGACGACAGTCCCGTGATCCGGCTGCTCGCCCGCCGCCTCCTCGAGGCGGAGGGTTACCATGTCCGTGAAGCCGGCGACGGCGCGGAGGCCCTTGAAGCCTGCGCCCTCAGCATGCCCGACCTGGTGCTGATGGACTGGCGGATGCCCGTGATGAACGGCCTGGACTGCATGCTCCGCCTGCGGCGCATGCCCGGCGGCGCCGGTCCCCGGGTGCTCTTCTGCTCGGTGGAGACCGCGCCGGCCATGATCCGGCAAGCCCTCGACGCAGGCGCCAGCGAGTACATCATGAAGCCCTTCGACGGCGAGATCCTCGCCTCGAAGCTCGCCCTGGCGGGTCTCCGGTGACCCCGCGCGAACTGGAGCTGCTCGCCCGGCTCTGCCTGATGCGGGCGGGGCGTCGGCTCGACACCTCCTCCCCCGAGCGCGTGGCGGCGAGGCTCAACGCGGTCGCCCGGCGGGAAGGCTACGCCAGCGTCGCCGACCTCCTGATCGCCCTCAGGACGAACGAGGCCGAGCGCCTCGCCTGGCCGGTCATCGAGGGGATCACGACCTTCGAGCGGGGGTTCATGGAGGACCCGGACATCCTCGACCAGCTCGGGCGCAAGGTCCTGCCCGCCCTGTCGATCGCCCGGGGTGGAGCGCCGGTGCGCATCTGGTGCGCGGCCTCGGGCGCCGGCCAGGAACCGTATTCCCTGGCCATCACGGCCCTCGAGGCCCAGGCCCGGAACCCGGACCTGAAGGTGGAGGTCTACGCGTCCGACATCTCGGTTCGCGCGCTCGAACGGGCCCGGACGGGGGTCTTCAGCCATTTCGAGGTCCAGAAGGGCCTGCAGGCCCGGCGCCTTGTCGACCACTTCCACCTGCGCGAAGACACCTGGCAGGCGTCATCGGAGCTCAGGGACATGGTGCGCTGGCGGCGGGTCAACCTGCTGTCAGATCCTCCGGGCGCCGCGCGCTTCGACGTCGTCGTCTGCCGCGGCGTCCTGCCCCTGACGGCGCCGCAGATGAGGCCCGGCCTGGTCCTGAACCTCGCCGCCGCCCTTTCGCCGGGGGGCGTCCTGGTCCTCGGGCAGGGGGAAGGCGAGACCGAGGGCGACGTCGCGCCGGCCCTCAAGGCGATGGCGGGGATGAAGGCGATCTACGCCCGCAACCCGGCCTTCCGGGTCGCAGCCTGACCCCCGGGGTCAGCGCGGGCGACGCAGTCCCAGCACGAAGCTGACCAGCCCCGAGGCCATGCGGGGATTCCGGACGGCCGCGACCCCGAGCGCTGCGGCCGCGGCGGCCGCGAACAGGGTGAACAGCGGACGGCGGCTGGCGAGGTCGATGAGGCTTGCGCCGAGGTCGCCCGGCTCGGGCGGCGGCGCGCGCCGGGCCCGGCCCGCCGAGACGAGCAGCAGGGTCAGGCCGGCTGAGGCGAGGACCACGAGGCAGGCCGCCGCCACGGCCGCCGCCGCGCCCGCCGGGCCGATCACCGGCTCGAGGACGGCGAAGAGGGCCAGGCAAAGGGCGACGACGAGGACGCCCGACGCGGCGGCCAGGGCCGCCGCGCCGCAGACCGCCAGGAGCAGGCGGCCCGGCTTCAACGGTTGCGTCCGCCGGCCAGGATCAGGCCGATCAGGACGCCCACGCCGAGCGCGATGCCGGTGGCCGCCAGGGGGCGTTCGCGCACCTGGCCGGCGACATAGCGCTGGGCCTCGTCGATCTGGTCCTTCGCCTCGGAGGCGTAGACCTTGCCGTGGGTGCGGATCTGCTCGACGCCCTCGGCGACGGCCTTCTCGATCCGGCGCGCGGCGTCAGCCAGCTTGCGCTCGGCCTGCTCGACGGCGTCGCCGGCGACTTCGGTGGTGGACTTCACGGCGGCGCGGGCGGCGCGGGTGGCCTTGTCCACGGTGGTGGCGGGCATGGGAGGTCTCCTTGGGCCCCGGGTTGGCAATGGGCGGGCCCTTGAACAGGCCGCTCAGATGGCCGCTTCCCCTGCGACATGCAAGGCTGGGGGAATCCCCGAGCCTCTGGCGTTGCAATGGCGCCTCAGCCCTCCGCCGCCGTCCCGTCCTCCAGGAGGAAGTCGATCATGGCCGGGACGGCGGACCGGTCCTGCAGCATGAACATGTGGCCGCCATCGAAGAACCGGAGGACCGAGCCGCGCAGGGCCAGGGCGAGGTTGAGCTGGCTCTGGGGCGGCGCGATGCCGTCGAAGCGGCCGGCGGCGATCATCACCGGCTTCCGGACGGCGGGCAGGGCGTCCCAGACGTCATGGCCGGCGCGGGCCTCGAGCTGGCGGCGGGCGCCCATCTCCCGGCCCGGCTCTCCGGCGAAGGGGTCGGCGGACGACTGGGCTATGGCTTCGGCGTAGCGCCCGGGATTGGCCGCCGCCCAGGCGTCATCGAGTCGGATGTCGTTGACCGGCAGAAGGTGGCGGGCCCGGTCCTCGCCCTTCAGGTGGCCGATCTCGTGGAAGGGGAAGGAGGATCCGCCCGCACCTCCGGGCGAGGTGCAGGCCAGGACCAGGCGGCGAACCCTGTCCGGATGCCGTACGACGAGGTTCTGGGCCACCATGCCGCCGAAGGAGACGCCGATCACCAGGGCGTCCTCCCACCCCAGGGCGTCCATGAGGCCGGCCGCGTCGTCGGCGTAGTCCGCCATGCTGTAGGGCCGGTCGGGCTTCCCGGTCTGGCCGAGCCCCCTCTGGTCGTAGGCGACGAGGTCAAAGCGCCGGGCGAAGGGGCCGTCGAGCATGTTGGGGCGCACCCTGAGGTCGCCGCCGGTCCCCGAGATGAACAGCAGGCGCGGGCCCTCGCCCGTCCGTTCGTAGTGGATGTCCAGTCCGTTGGCGGTGATGCGCGGCATGTTCAGTCCCGGTGGATGGGGTCGATCCAGCGCACCTCGCGGGGCGGCTCGACGGGCTCGATGTCGAGGTTCACGACAACCGCCTCGCCGTCGCTGCGGACGAGGACGCACTCGAGGGTCTCGTCGCTGGAGGCGTTGATCTCCTGGTGGGGCACGAAGGGCGGCACATAGATGAAGTCGCCCGGTCCCGCCTCTGCGGTGAACTCCAGGCTTTCCCCCCAGCGCATGCGGGCCCGCCCGCGGACGACGTAGATCACGCTCTCCAGCGGCCCGTGGTGATGGGCCCCGGTTCCCGCGCCCGCGTGGATGTGGACGGTCCCGGCCCAGAGGCGCCGGGCCCCGACCCGGGCGAAGTCGATGGCCGCCGCGCGGTTCATCCCGGGCGTCTGGGGCGTGTTGGCGTCGAGGGCGTCGCCCGGAACAACGCGGACCCCGGTGGTTTCCCACCCGTCCGCCGGAATCCCTTCGCCTGACATCTTCGCCTCCCACCGAAATCGTGTAGGGTTCCAAGCAGCGCCGAAAAGCGCCCTGTCTGCAAGCCTGTTCCGGCCGAGGAACCGCCGAGGCCGGTGGAGATACCCGCCGTGTGGCCACTGCTGCGTCAGCCTGAAGACCCGGTCCTGGACCCGCCCTCCCGCTGGCGGGAAGGCGAGGATGGCCCTGCGCATGGCGCCATCTGCGGATGCGAAGCCTGCGCCGTACGCCAGGGGGAGCCGGAATCCCCGCCCGCACAGGCCTACCTGAACCTGTCGGAACGCGGCGGGACGGCGCCGAACGGCAAGCCCAGCTTCACCCTCGACCAGGTCGCCAACCGCCTGACGGGGGGTGAGGCCGGCTGGGGCGTGATGGGCCAGACCTTCACGGTCAGCTACGCCTTCCGGGCGACAGCGCCGGCCAGCATGCCGTCGGACACCTCGGGCTTTTCGCGGTTCAACTCGGCCCAGATCCTCCAGGCGGAGCTCGCCCTCCAGTCCTGGTCGGATGTCAGCGGAATCCGCTTCGCGCGCGTCGGCTCCGGCGATACGGGCGAAGGCGCCTATTCCGACCTCGCGGTCATCCTTTTCGCCAATTACGCCACAGGGCCGCAAGGGGCCGCCGCCTTCGCCTACTATCCGGGCTCGCTGGACTTCGCCGCGCGCTCGGGGGACGTCTGGATCGACGCCTCCCGCAGCTACAACCAGCTCCCGCTGGCGTCGAACTATGGCGGCATGGTCCTGGTCCACGAGATCGGCCACGCCATTGGCCTCGCCCATCCCTCGACCTATCCGGCGACAGGGACCCCGACCTATGCGGCGGACGCCAGCTATTTCGAGGACAGCCGCCAGTACACGGTGATGAGCTATTTCGGCGGCTTCAACACGGGCGCCAGCCTCCCGGGCTATTCCGCTGGTCCCCTCCTCGACGACATCGCCGCCATCCAGGCGGAGTATGGCCCGAACATGACCACCCGCACGGGCGACACGGTCTACGGGTTCAACTCGAACGCCGGACGGCCCTGGTTCGAGGCGGTGAACGCCAACTCGATCATGCAGTGGGCGGTCTGGGACGCCGGCGGGCGCGACGCCTTCGATTTCTCGGGCTACCCCGATGACCAGGTGATCGACCTGCGGCAGGGCTTCTTCTCCGACGTCGGCGGCTATCGCGGCAATGTCGCCATCGCGCGCGGCACGGACATCGAGGACGCCTATTCCGGTTCCGGCGCCGACAGCCTGACCGGGAACACCCTCGCCAACCGGCTGTCCTCGGGCGCGGGCGCGGACACGGCCTTCGGGGGCGAGGGCAACGACACCCTGACCGACGCGTCGGGTTCAAACTACCTGCGAGGCGACGCCGGCGATGACTCCGTCTCGGGCGGCTCAGGCTTCGACGACATCAACGGCAACATGGGCAATGACACCCTGCGCGGGAACGACGGCGAAGACTGGGTGGTCGGCGGCAAGGACAACGACCTGATCTTCGGGGATGCGGCCTTTGACATCGTCTACGGCAACATGGGCGCCGACACGGTCGACGGCGGGGCCGGGAACGACTGGGTGCGGGGCGGCCAGGGCGACGACTCCGTCCTGGGCGGGGCCGGCGACGACTGGATCTGGGGCGACCGCGGCAATGACACGATCAGCGGCGGCGCGGGCGCGGACCTCTTCTACAGCTTCTCC
>JAPOKE010000080.1 GCA_029977805.1 Phenylobacterium parvum
CTGCATGAAACATGGTTGCTCCGGCCCGCTGCGCGGTCCACCTCCCCCTTGGGGGAGGAATTGGGGAGCCGGGAGAGGAGGTCAGCAGGGGTTCAGCAGCGCTGTGCAGGATCTGCGCGTCCGGA
Organism: Phenylobacterium parvum; assembly: GCA_029977805.1. GTDB lineage: Bacteria > Pseudomonadota > Alphaproteobacteria > Caulobacterales > Caulobacteraceae > Phenylobacterium > Phenylobacterium parvum_A. The sequence continues at coordinate 126 of JAPOKE010000080.1, forward strand.
GGCGTCTTCCGGCTCCAGCTCGGTCACGCGGGCGAGGAGGCGTTCCATTCCCCGGTCTCGGATCCCGGCCTCGCGAAGGTGGGACACGAGGTCGCCGAGATAGTCGATGTTCCGGCCGGACAGGCCGCGCGCGCCGGCGATCAGCCGGGCCTGGGCCTCTGGGCTGAGGCTGCCGGCCCACTGGGGATGGAGGGTGTCGGACAGGAAGGTGAGGCAGGCGGTTCGCGCGCCCGTGTCCAGCCGCACGGTGACCTCGGCCTCGACATAGGTCTCCGTCGGCTGCTCGCGCTCGCGAAGGTAGGCCCGGACCTCCGGCCAGAGGGCGGGATCGACCCGGTAGGCGATCCCCCGCACCGAACCGCCGCGGGCGAGGCCAAGGACAAGGCCGGGCCGGTCCGGCGTCCCCCGGTGATGGACGGAATAGATGCAGAAGGCGCGGCGACGACCCTGTAGGATGGCGGGACGGCGCTCGACCCAGTCGAAGCCGGGACGCCACATCAGAGACCCGTATCCGAAGACCCACCGCTCCGCCGTCATCCCCGAGACCATGTCCCTTCCTGCTTCTCCTCCGTCCATGCCCCAGCCGGCCGGGCCGCGCAAACCCCGAAGGATCGGGCTCTGGGCGCCCTTCGCCGTCGCGGGCCTGCTGGTCCTAGCCTGGAGCCTCGCCTGGTGGCTGGCCGCCCGGGAGGTGGAGAAGCGGCTGGACGCGGGGGTCAGGACCCTCGCGGCCTCGGGGGTGTCGGTGGAATGGTCCGGACGTCGCCTCTACGGCTACCCCTTCCGCCTGAACCTCGACCTGACGGACCTGAGGGTCCGGGCCGGGGGATGGGCTGTCAGCCTTCCCGTCCTGGAGACACAGGCCTTCCTCCACGCCCCGCGCTCCTGGCTGGCCGCCGCGCCCCGGGGCCTGACCGTGGACCGGCCCGACGGCGGCGGACTGGAGGTCCGCGGCAAGCGTCTGCTGGCCAGCCTTGCGGTCCCGCGGTCGGGTCCGCCCCGGCTGTCGAGCGAGGGCCTTGGGCTGGAATTCACCCCTGCGCCGGGCGCCCGGCCCTTCGCCCTGGCCTCGGCGGGACGGCTTGAGCTGCATGTCCGCCCCGGCCCGGACGACCAGGCCGCCGTCTTCCTGCGCCTTGAGGACGGCGCGCCCGTTACGGGCCGGCTCTTCGCCGAGCTCGGCGGCGGGGGGCCCGTCTAGGCGGAGGTGGACGCCCGCATCTCCAGGGCCTCGGCCCTGCGCGGCGGGACCCTCGACCAGGCCCTCGCGGCCTGGGGCGCGGCGGGCGGGCGCCTCGCGCTGGCGGAGGCCGGCCTGACGGCGGGGCCGGCGCGCCTGTCCCTGGAGTCCCCGGGGCTCCAGGCCGGCGCGGACGGACGCCTTTCAGGACCGGTCACGGTGAAGGCGGCCAAGGCGCCGACCCTGCTGGTCACCCTCGCGCGGCACGGGATCCTGTCGCCGGCGCAAGCCGCCGGGGGGATGGCGGCCGCCCTCTTCCTGGGGCGCGACAGCGGCGACGACGTGCGCCTCGACCTGGAGCTCTCGGGCGGCCGGGTCCGGCCCGCCCGCGGGGGCTAGGCCGCCTTCCGGGCCTTCGGCGCCGGGTTGGAGAACTTCATCACCCCGTCCTCAAGGCCGGAGAAGCGCAGGGAGGCGAGGTCCAGGGCGTAGTTCTGGTGCAGGCGCCAGGGCGCGGTGACCCCCTGCCGCGGGAAGGCCGAGATCGACCTCTGCACATAGCCCGAGGTGAAGTCGAGCCAGGGCGCGGTCTCCGGCGGCGCGCCTTCCAGCACGGGGGTGCACTGGCGCAGGCCCTTGCGCTGCATGTGGTTCAGCAGCCGGCAGACATACTCGCAGGTCAGGTCGCACTTCAGCGTCCAGGAGGCGTTGGTGTAGCCGAAGGCCGACGCCAGGTTGGGCACGTTCGAGTACATCATGCCCTTGTAGCTGAGGGTCTCCGCGGGCCGGATCGCGGCGCCGTCCACCGACAGGGCGATCCCGTTCATGACCTCCAGCCTCAGGCCGGTGGCGGTGACGACGATGTCCGCCTCGAGCGCGGCGCCGGACTTCAGCTTCAGGCCCGTCGCGGTGAAGGACTCGATCTCGTCGGTGACCACCGAGGCGGAGCCGGCCTTGAGCGCCGCGAAGAAGTCGCCGTCCGGCGCCAGGCAGAGGCGCTGGTCCCAGGGATTGTAGCGGGGGGTGAAGTGGGTCTCGACGTCGAAGTCGGGACCCAGTTCCTGACGGACCTGACCGACAATGGCGGCCTTGACCCGCTCGGGCCGACGCCGGGCGAAGTTGTAGAAGACCATGCCCATGAGGACGTTGCGCCAGCGGACCAGGGCGTAGGCGAGTTTCTCGGGCAGAAGACGCCGGAGCTTCAGGGCCTGGGCGTCCTCGCCCGGGCGGCCGACGATGTAGGTCGGCGACCGCTGCAGCATGGTCACGTGCCCGGCGGTCCTGGCCATCTCGGGCACCAGGGTCACCGCCGTGGCGCCCGACCCGATCACCACGACCCGCTTGCCGGCGTAGTCCAGGTCCGCGGGCCAGGCCTGGGGATGGACGATGCGGCCCGTGAACCCGTCCATGCCCGGGAAGTCGGGGGTGTAGCCGCCCTCGTAGGAATAGTAGCCGCCGCAGAGGAACAGGAAGTTGCAGGTGAAGGTGGCCGTTCCCCCGGCCGTCTGGGCGGTGACCGTCCAGCAGGCGTCCGGCGTGGACCAGGCGGCGGAGACCACCTTGTGGCCGAAGCGGATCCTGGACTCGACCCCGTCCTCCCGGGCGGTGTCGCGGATGTAGCGCAGGATGGAGGGGCCGTCCGCGATCGCCTTGGCCTCGGTCCAGGGCCGGAAGGAATAGCCGAGGGTGTACATGTCGGAGTCGGACCGGATGCCGGGATACCGGAAGAGGTCCCAGGTGCCGCCGATGGTCTCGCGACCCTCGAGGATCAGGAAGCTGCGCCCCGGACAGGCGGTCCTGAGGTGATGGGCGGCGCCGATCCCCGACAGGCCGGCGCCGACGATGACGACGTCGAGATGGGATTCCGAGCGATCCTGGGCCATGGCGTCCTCCGGCTTTCCGATGGTGCGGGGCCTTCCTCATGACGGCGGGCCGCAGAGGGTGCAAGCGTCTTGCCGCCCCGCGGGCCGGAGCCTAGCCTTCCGCCCTGCCCCTGAGGTCTCCCGCATGTTCCGCCGTCTCGTCCTGACCCTCGCCCTGGCCCTCGTCGCGCCCGCCGCAGCGGCCGCCGCCGCGACGCCGCCGGCGGCGGTCAGGACCACCGCCTCGGCCCTCCCCTCGAAGGAGATGCTGCGCTGGCGCGAGACGGCCCGCCGGGTCACCATCGTCCGCGACGACTGGGGCATCGCCCACATCCGCGGCCGGACCGACGCCGACGCGGTGTTCGGCATGATTTACGCCCAGGCCGAGGACGACTTTCCCCGGATCGAGGCCAACTACCTGACGGCCCTGGGCCGGCTGTCCGAGGCCGAGGGCGAGGCGGCCCTGATGCAGGACCTGCGGGCCCGCCTCTACGTCGATCCCGAGACCCTCAAGGCCCATTACGCCAGGAGCCCGCCCTGGCTGAGGAAGCTGATGGACGCCTGGGCGGACGGGCTGAACTACTACCTGGCCATGAACCCCCAGGTCCGGCCTAAGGTCCTGGCGCGGTTCGAGCCCTGGATGGCCCTGAGCTTCTCGGAGGGCAGCATTGGCGGGGACATCGAGCGGATCTCCCTCGACGGCCTTGCGGAGATGTATTCCGACCGGCCGCGGGTCCTGGCCCGGGCCGAGCCGCCGGGCCTCGAGGAGCCGCGGGGCTCCAACGGCATCGCCATCGGTCCCTCCCGCGCCGCCGGCGGGCGGCCCCTGCTGCTGATCAACCCCCACACCAGCTTCTACTTCCGCGCCGAGCAGCAGGTGACCTCGGACGCCGGGCTGAACGTCTACGGGGCGGCGACCTGGGGCCAGTTCTTCATCTACCAGGGCTTCAATCCCCGGGTCGGTTGGATGCACACCTCCAGCGGCGTGGACTCCGTGGACGAGTTCTCCGTCCAGGTGTTCAACCGGGACGGCCGGCTGTCCTACCGCTACGGCGCCGAGGCGCGTCCGGTGACGACCCGGACGATCGCCATCGACTGGCGGACGCCGCAGGGGGCCCTGGTCCGCAGCACCTTCCGGGTCCACTTCACCCACCACGGCCCGGTCGTGCGGCGGGAGGGGGAGCGCTGGGTCGCCTTCGCCATGATGAACCGGCCGGTCGAGGCCCTGAGCCAGTCCTTCCTGCGCACCCGGGCCCGCAGCTTCGACGAGTTCATGAAGGCCGCCGCCCTGGCCGGCAATTCCTCGAACAACACCCTCTACGCCGACGCCGACGGCGTGATCGCCTACCTGCACCCGCAGTTCGTGCCGAAGCGCGACGCGCGGTTCGACTATTCGGGAGTGGTGGACGGCTCGGACCCGGCGACGGACTGGAAGGGGCTGCACGCCCTGTCCGAGCTGCCCTCCGTGAAGTCGCCGAAGGGCGGCTGGGTCTACAACACCAATGACTGGCCCTGGACGGCGGCCGGCGCCGAGAGCCCCAAGCGCGAGGCCTTCCCCCGCTACATGGACACGGTCGGCCCCAACCCGCGCGGGACCAATGCGGTCCAGCTGCTGGAAGGCGGCCAGGCCTTCAGTCTCGACACCCTCGTCCAGGGCGCCTTCAACACCCGCCTCCCGGCCTTCGACGCCCTGCTTCCGGGGCTGGTCGCGGCCTGGGACGCCAGCCCCGGCGCCGATCCCCTGCGCCTGAAGCTGGCCGAGGAGGTGAAGCTGCTGCGGGGCTGGGACCGGCGCTGGTCGGCGCGGTCCGAGGCCCTGACCCTGGCGGTCTTCTGGGGCGACCTCCTCTGGCCCGAGGCCGAGGCCCTCGCGAAGAGGGAGGGGATGACCCCCTGGGAGGCCATGGCCAGCCGGATTCCGCCGCGGCGCAAGCTCGAGGCCCTGGCCCAGGCGTCCGACCGGCTGCAGGCGGACTTCGGGACCCGGAAGGTCCCCTGGGGCGAGGTCAACCGCTTCCAGCGCCGGACGCGCGACATCCGGCAGGACTTCAGCGATGCGGCGCCGAGCCTCGCAGCGCCCTTCCCGTCCGCGCGCTGGGGGGCCCTGGCCTCCTTCGGCGCGCGCCGCCCGGAGGGGCAGAAGCGGCTCTATGGCTCCAGCGGCAACAGCTTCGTGGCGGTGGTGGAGTTCGGGCCCCGGGTCCGGGCCCGGGCCGTGACGGCCGGCGGCGCCTCCAGCTCGCCGACCTCCAGGCACTTCACCGACCAGGCCCCCCGCTACCTGAGCGGCGACCTGCGGCCGGTCTACTTCTGGCCCGACGAGATCAAGGGCCACGTGGAGCGAACCTACCGACCGGGCCAGTAGCCCGGTATTGCGCCGCCCGGCGCAATGACCTATCGCCCAAACCCTCCGAAGCCCGGGACCGCCATGGACGCCTCCGACCCCAAGCCGACCGCACGCACCCTCGAGGCCGTGCGCGCGCGCCTGGACGTGGTCGACCGCCGGCTGCTCGAGCTGATCGACGAACGGGCCGCCCTGGCCTCGGAAGTGGCGGCGGCCAAGGCGGCGGCGGGCGAGGGCGGGCGCTTCGCCCTGCGTCCCCCGCGCGAGGCGGAGGTCCTGCGCAACCTCCTGGCCCGCCCCCGCAAGGCCGCGCCCGCCGGCCTGATCGTGCGGATCTGGCGCGAGCTGATGAGCGACAGCCTCTCCCGTCAGGGCCCCTACCACGTCACGGTCTTTGGCGGGCAGGCGCCCGAGGGGGTCCGCGAGGCCGCCCGGATGCGCTTTGGCGCCGCGCCGCCCTTCACCAGCGCCAGCCGGCCGGAAGACGCCATCGCCGCGGCCAGGACGCCGGGCGGAGTCGCCGTGCTGGCCCTGGACTCCCGCACCCCCTGGTGGGGCCGGCTGCTGGCGGAACCGACCCTGCGCGTCTTCGCCGCCCTGCCCTGCCTGAACGCCTGGGGTCGGCCGACCGCCCTGGCCGCCGCCGAGGTGGAGATCGGGCCGACGGGGGGCGACCGCACCTACTGGGTCACAGACGCCCCCGGCCCGCCCGGCCGACTGGTGGAAGCCCTCAGCAAGGACGGCGTCGCCGCCGAACTGCTGGCCGACGCGGGGGGGCTGCGCCTCTTCGAGCTGGTCGGCTACTACCAGTCCGACGACGCGCGCCTCGCCCGGGCGCCCGGTCGGCTGACCGGGGTGATCGGCGCCGCCTCCGCCCCGCTGGACCTCTGAGGCCGACTGATGACTGACCGCCCCCAGCCCAAACCCGGCATCCTCGACATCTCTCCCTACAAGCCCGGCAAGGCCGCCGTGGAGGGCGTGGCGCACCCGCTCAAGCTGTCGGCCAACGAGAACATCCTCGGCTCCAGCCCGGACGCGAAGGCGGCCTTCGCCTCGGCCATCGACGAGCTTCACCTCTACCCGGACGGCCGCTGCAACGCCCTGCGCGAGGCGATCAGCGCCAAGTACGGCCTGGAGCCCGAGCGGCTGCTGTTCGGCTGCGGGTCGGACGAGGTCTTCCAGCTGATCGGGCAGGTCTTCATCCAGCCGGGCGACAACGCCGTCCAGGGCGAGCACGGCTTCGGCGCCTTCGCCATCGCCACCCGCGCGGCCGGCGGCGAGGTGCGCATGGCCCGCGAGGTCAACCTGCGCATCGATGTCGACGAGGTCCTGGCCTGCGTCGACGAGCGCACCCGCATCGTCTGGATCGCGAACCCGGCGAATCCCACGGGCACGGTGGTCAGCGGCTCGGAAATCCGGCGGCTGCACGCCGCCCTGCCGCCGGACGTCGTCCTGGTGCTCGACGGCGCCTACGCCGAGTTCGCCGAGGACCCCGACTTCGAGGACGGCGTCGACCTGGTCCGGAACCATCCCAACGTCATCATGACGCGGACCTTCTCCAAGCTTCACGGACTGGCCGCCCTGCGCGTGGGCTGGGCCTACATGCCCGAGGAGATGGCCGACGCCATCGACCGCATCCGCCTGCCGTTCAATGTCTCCATCCCGGCCCAGCGCGCCGCCATCGCCGCCCTCGCCGACGACGACTTCCAGGCCCGGTCCCTGGAGCTGGTGCGGACCTGGCGGCCCTGGCTGGCCCAGCAGCTGGGCGGCCTGGGGCTGGAGACCACCCGCTCCAGCGCCAACTTCGTCCTGGCCCGGTTCCCCAGGACACCGGGTCGGACGGCGGCCGACGCCGACGCCTTCCTGTGCGCCCGCGGCCTGATCCCGCGGATGGTCGGCGGCTACGGCCTGCCGGACCACCTGCGCATCACCATCGGGCTCGAGGAACACAACCGCGCCCTGGTCGAGGCCCTGTCGGAATTCATGGGGATGCGCCCGTGATCTATGACCGCATGGCCGTCATCGGATGCGGCCTGATCGGGTCCTCCGTGATCCGCGCCGCCCGGGCGGCCGGGGCCGTGGGCTCCGTGGCCGTCGCCGACGCCAGCGCGGCCCACAGGGCGGAGATCGAGTCCCTCGGCTATGCCGACCTGGTCACCGGCGACCCCGCCGAGGCGGTCCGCGACGCCGACCTCGTCGTCTTCGCCGTCCCGGTCCTCGCCATGGGGCCTGCAGCCGCGGCGGCGACGGCGGCCCTGAAGCCGGGCGCCACGGTCACCGACGTCGGCTCGGTCAAGGTCAGCGTGGGGACGCCCTTCGGGCCGCTGTCCCCGCCGGCGTCCACCTGGTGCCCGGCCACCCCATCGCAGGCACCGAGCAGTCTGGCCCCGCCTCGGGCTTCGCAGAACTGTTCCGCGGCCGCTGGGTCATCCTGACCCCCGAGCCGGACGGGGACGCGGCCTACCGGGAGGCCGTGGAGCGGCTGTCGGGCTTCTGGGGCGCCCTCGGCGCCCAGGTCGACACCATGGATGCGGCCCACCACGACCTGGTCCTCGCCGTCACCAGCCACCTGCCGCACCTGATCGCCTACAACATCGTCGGCACCGCCGCCGACATGGAGGAAGTCACCCAGGCCGAGGTGATGAAGTACTCCGCCGGCGGCTTCCGCGACTTCACCCGCATCGCGGCCTCGGACCCCACCATGTGGCGGGACATCTTCCTTGCCAACAAGGACGCGGTGCTTGAGATCCTGGGCCGGTTCACCGAGGACCTGCAGGCCCTGTCCCGGGCCATCCGGTGGGGGGAGGGCGACAAGCTGTTCGACCTGTTCAGCCGCACCCGCGACATCCGACGCGGCATCATCATCGCGGGCCAGGAAAGCGCCGAGCCCAACTTCGGGCGCGACCGCTCCCCGCCGGCCGGGGGCGCGACGCCGTGAGCGGCTACGCCTGGCTGGCCGGGGCCATCGCCACGGAGATCCTGAGCACCTCGCTGCTGAAGGTGTCCGACGGGTTCTCGAAGCTGCTGCCGGGGATCGGGGCCATCGCCCTGGTCGCCCTGTCCTTCTACTGCCTGTCCCAGGCCCAGAGGACGATCCCCCTGGGCATCGGCTACGCCATCTGGTCCGGGGTGGGGATCCTGGCCATCACCGCCATCGGCTGGGTCGGCTTCCGCCAGAAGCTGGACCTCCCGGCCATGGTCGGCATGGCCCTGATCCTGGCCGGGGTGCTGGTGATCCGCCTGATGTCGAAGGCCCAGGCCTGAGCCGCCCGGTTGTTCCGGTTCCGTTTCGGGCCGGCCTGGGTTAGTCCAGCCGGGTGACCCTGCCACCCGCCCTCATCGTCCTGCCTGGTCCCAAGGCCGCCCTGGCGGATGGGGCGGAGATATCCAGCACAGACCCTGCGGGTTACAATGGACTGCACCGCAGTGCCGGGGCTGGTCACCATAGTGTGGTGCTCACTCTGCTCACCCGGGGCCTGGATCCCAACATTAGAC
>JAPOKE010000081.1 GCA_029977805.1 Phenylobacterium parvum
CCCGTCCTCTGCCCGCCCGATCTGCAACGCCGTGGGCATCGACCCGGCCCGCCGCGTCAACGAGCTGTCGGATTCCGACGTGCTCAAGCTGCGCGAGCATATCGACGAGAACTACACGGTCGAGGGCGACCTGCGCCGCGACACCGCCGTCAACATCAAGCGGCTGATGGACCTGGCCTGCTACCGGGGCCTGCGTCACCGCAAGGGCCTGCCGGTCCGCGGCCAGCGCACCCACACCAACGCCCGTACCCGCAAGGGTCCGGCCAAGCCGATCGCCGGCAAGAAGAAGTAAGAGACACAAGCGATGGCCAAGGAACCGGCTCGCGTCAAAAGGCGCGAACGCAAGAACATCACCTCGGGCGTGGCGCATGTGAACGCCTCGTTCAACAACACCATGATCACCATCACCGACGCTCAGGGGAACGCCATCTCCTGGTCCTCCGCCGGCATGATGGGCTTCAAGGGCTCCCGGAAGTCGACCCCCTACGCCGCCCAGATGGCGGCCGAGGACGCAGGCCGTAAGGCCGCCGAGCACGGGGTGAAGACCCTCGAGGTCAACGTCTCCGGTCCGGGCTCCGGTCGTGAGTCCGCCCTGCGCGCCCTCCAGGCGGTGGGCATGACCATCACCACCATCCGCGACGTCACCCCGATCCCGCACAACGGCTGCCGTCCGCCGAAGCGGCGTCGGGTCTGAGTAGCATACCACCGCATTTCTCCTTCGCCGGACCGCGCCACTCGCGTCCGGCGATCCTGCGTTCGAGGGACATTCATCCGTGATCGAAAGAAACTGGAACGAACTCATCCGTCCCGAGAAGCCGGCCATCGAGCTTGGCGCCGACCCCGCCCGCAAGGCGCGTCTGGTGGCCGAACCCCTCGAGCGCGGCTTTGGCGTGACGCTGGGCAACAGCCTGCGCCGCGTCCTTCTCTCCTCGCTCCAGGGCGCGGCTGTGACCGCCGTCCAGATCGACGGCGTGGTGCATGAGTTCTCCTCGCTCGAGGGCGTCCGCGAGGACGTCGTCGACATCGTCCTCAACATCAAGCAGCTGGCCCTCCGCATGCACGCGGAAGGCGTCCGCCGCATGACGCTCCGGGCCCAGGGCCCGGGCCCCGTGACCGCCAGCCAGATCGAGACCGGCGCGGACATCGAGATCCTGAATCCCGACCACGTGCTGTGCACTCTCGACGAGGGCGCCAGCGTCCGCATGGAGTTCACGGTCCAGAACGGCAAGGGTTACGTTCCCGCCGAGATGAACCGTCCCGAGGACGCGCCGATCGGCCTGATCGCCGTCGACAGCCTCTACTCCCCGGTCAAGCGCGTCGCCTACCGCGTCGAGCCCACCCGCCAGGGCCAGAGCCTCGACTACGACAAGCTCATCATCGAGGTGGAGACCAACGGCGCCGTGTCGCCGGTGGACGCCGTCGCCTATGCGGCGCGCATCCTGCAGGACCAGCTGCAGATCTTCATCACCTTCGAGGAGCCGAAGAAGAAGTCGGACGCCGACTCCAAGCCGGAACTGCCCTTCAACCCGGCCCTCCTGAAGAAGGTGGACGAGCTGGAGCTGTCCGTCCGCTCCGCCAACTGCCTGAAGAACGACAACATCGTCTACATCGGCGACCTGATCCAGAAGACCGAGGCGGAGATGCTCCGCACCCCGAACTTCGGCCGGAAGTCGCTGAACGAGATCAAGGAAGTGCTCGCCGGCATGAACCTGCATCTCGGCATGGACGTTCCCAACTGGCCGCCCGAGAACATCGAGGAACTGGCCAAGAAGTTCGAAGACCAGATGTAATCCGCGGCGCGTCGAGAGACGCCCCGCCCCCGAGGAGAGACCGCCATGCGCCACGGTAATGCGCACCGCAAGCTGGGACGGACCAGCGCCCACCGCACCGCCATGTTCGCCAACATGGCTGCGAGCCTGATCAAGCACGAGCAGATCGTCACCACCCTGCCCAAGGCCAAGGAACTGCGGCCGGTGGTGGAGAAGCTGGTGACCCTGGCGAAGCGCGGCGACCTTCACGCCCGTCGGCAGGCGATCAGCCAGATCCGCGACGTCGAGCAGGTCGGCAAGCTCTTCGCGACCCTCGGCCCCCGCTACGCCGAGCGGCGCGGCGGCTACACCCGGGTCCTGAAGGCCGGCTTCCGCTATGGCGACAATGCGCCCATGGCCGTGATCGAGTTCGTCGACCGCGACCCGTCCGAAAAGGGCAAGGACTCCGGTCCGGTCCAGACTTCGGCCTTCGAGGACGCCTGACCCCTGCGGCCCTCCAGGGCTGAAGACATCCAGACCCCGGCCCCAGCGCCGGGGTCTTCTTTTTTGGGTCGATCCCGTCCAGTGTCGGGCATGGCCCTGCTTCTCCCCCGCGCCCTTCGCGCCGTCCCAGCCCTCCTCCTGATTCTCCTGGCCCCGGCCGCCGCCATGGCGCGGGAACCGGTGATCCTGGTGTCCATCGATGGCTTCCGGGCGGACTACATGGGGCAGGGGGCGACCCCGGTCCTCGACCGGCTCGCCGCGTCAGGGGTCCGGGCGGAGGGGCTTCGCCCGTCCTTTCCCAGCCTGACCTTCCCGAACCACTACACCCTTGTGACGGGCCTTCGCCCCGACCGGCATGGGATGGTCGACAACGTCATGCGGGACGCCCGGCGACCGGGGGTCACCTACTCGATGTCCAACCGCAGCGAGACCAATGACCGCTTCTGGTGGGACGACGCCGAGCCTGTCTGGGTGACGGCCGAGAAGGCGGGCCTGCGCACCGCCACCCTGTTCTGGCCGGGATCGGAGTCCGATATCCGCGGCGTCAGGCCGGGGACCTGGCTCACCTATGACAAGTCGATGGCCGCCGAGGCGCGGGTGACCCGTCTCCTGGACTGGATGGGACGGCCGGCTGACCAGCGTCCAGCCTTCGCCACGCTCTACTTCGACGACGTGGACACGGCGGGGCACCAGCATGGTCCCGCGGCTCCCGAGACCCGGGCGGCGGTCGAGCGGATCGACCGGGCCATCGGGACCCTCGTCGAGGGCCTCGAACGGCTTGGCCTGCCGGTCAACCTGGTCGTGGTGGCGGACCACGGCATGCGGGCGACCTCGCCGGACCGGGTGATCGAGGTGGAGACCCTTGTCCCGCCAGGCGCCATCGACCTGGTCACCCAGGGCTCCGCGGCGGGTTTTGCGGCCCTTCCCGGGCGGGAGGCGGAGGTCCGCAGGGCCGTTCAGCAGCGACATCCCAACGCCGAATGCTGGGCCAGGTCCGAGATCCCGGAACGGCTGCACTATGGTTCGCACCCGCGCGTTCCGCCCTACCTCTGCCTTGCGAGGCCGGGATGGCTCATCCTCAGCCGGGCGACGCTCGCCCGGCGTCCGGTCCAGGCGGGTGGGGCGCACGGCTATGATCCCGCGGATCCCGACATGGCCGGACTGTTCGTCGCAAGCGGGCCGGCCTTCCGTCGGGGCGAGGTGCTGCCGGCCTTCGACAATGTCGATGTCCATCCCCTGTTGATGGGGCTCCTGGGATTGTCGGGGCCGCCGACGGACGGGGACCCGGCCGTCACGCGCCGCGCGCTGAAGCCGGACGCCTTGCGGACTGCGCCCTGACGCGCCAAGGTCGCCGCGAGGGGACCCCGGAATGACCAGCACCGAAACCGCGCCCGCCGGCCGCAAGGCCGCGTTCGGCTTCATCTTTGCTTCCGCGCTGCTGAACGCGGTGTCCTTCGGCGTGACCATCCCGGTGCTGCCGGCGCTGATCAAGGAATTCGCCGGCGGCGACACCGCCTCAGCGGCCGAGTGGAACATGATGTTCGGCGCCGTCTGGGGACTGATGCAGTTCTTCTTCGGCCCGATCCTCGGCGTTCTCTCGGACCGGATCGGCCGGCGCCCGGTCCTCCTGATTTCCTTCCTTGGCCTCGCCTTCGACTTCCTCTTCCTGGTCTTCGCCCCGAGCCTGATGTGGCTGTTCGTCGCACGGATCGTGAACGGCATGACGGCGGCCAGCTTCTCCACCGCCAACGCCTATGTCGCGGACGTCACGCCGCCGGAGCAGCGCGCCCGCTACTTCGGTTTCATGGGCGCGTCCTTCGGCTTCGGTTTCCTGATCGGTCCCGTCCTGGGCGGCCTGCTGGCCGGCCCCTTCATGGAATCCCTGGTCGGCGACTTCGCCATCCGGCTGCCCTTCGCGGTCGCCGGCGCGCTCGCCCTGCTGAACTTCCTCTACGGCCTCTTCGTCCTGCCGGAATCCCTCCCGCCGGAGAAGCGGAGCGCGCGGTTCGACTGGCGCCGGGCCAACCCCGTGGGCTCCCTGCGCTTCCTGCAGGAGCAGGGCCGGCTTGTGGGGCTGGCCAGCGTCGGCTTCCTTTTCCAGATCGCCCACAACGTCCTTCCGGCCGTCTTTGTGCTGTACACGGGCTATCGCTATCACTGGAACATCCAGACCATCAGCCTGACCATGTTCCTGACCGGCGGGCTGGGGGTCATCATGCAGACCCTGGTCGTCGGGCCGGTCGTGCGCCGGGTCGGTGAGCGCGGGGCCCTGCTCATCGGCTGCGCCGGGGCCGCCCTTGGCTTCCTGGCCTATGGCCTCGCCCCGACGGGACTGCTCTATCTCGCCGCCGCGCCGGTCTTCGCCCTCAGCAACCTCCTCGGTCCCGGCCTGCAGGGCCTGATGTCGCGCCGGGTGGGACCCGAGGCCCAGGGACGGCTCCAGGGCGCCAACCAGAGCCTGTCGGGCATCGCCACCATCATCGGTCCCTTCGTCTTCGGCGGCAGCTTCGCCTTCGCCCTGCGACACGAGGCCCTGGCCGCCTGGCCCGGGATTCCGATCCTGATCGCCTCTGCCCTCATGTTCGTCGCCCTTGGCGTGGCCTGGCGCTATGGCCGCCCCGAGCCCCAGGCGCCGGTGGCGGGTCCCGCGCCTTGATTGCGCCGGAATGCTGGGGAATCAGAGGGTGCGCCTCATGAGGAATCCCATGCGCCTGCACCGCCTTCTCGTCCCGGCCTTCGTCCTGCTCGCCGCCTGCTCCGGCCCGACCACCCGGTCAGAGGCCCAGCCGCCGCCCCTGGCCCAGCCCACGCGGGCTGCGCCCTCGGACGCCCTGAACATGAAGGCCTCCTTCGCCCCCGTCGTGAGGCGCGCCGCGCCGGCCGTGGTGAACATCTCCGCCAAGCGGGTGGTTCGCCAGCAGGTCGACCCCTTCTGGCAGATGTTCGGTATGGGCGTGCCGCCCAGCCGGGTCGAGGGCTCGCTGGGATCGGGCGTCATCGTCAGGGCCGACGGGATCATCGTGACCAACAACCACGTGGTCGAGGGCGGCCGGGAGATCACCGTCGCCCTCTCGGACCGCCGCGAGTTCCCGGCCCGGGTCCTGCTGGTCGATCCCCGGGGCGACCTGGCGGTCCTGAAGATCGACGTCGGGTCCGAGCGCCTGCCGGTCATGCCCATCGATGATTCCGACGACGCCCAGGTCGGCGACCTCGTCCTCGCCATCGGCGATCCCTTCGGTGTCGGCCAGACCGTCACGAACGGCATCATCTCGGCCCTGAACCGGACGGCGGACCCGCAGGGCGGGACGCCCATGACCTACATCCAGACCGACGCGGCCATCAATCCAGGCAATTCCGGCGGCGCCCTGGTCGACATGGATGGCGACCTGATCGGGGTGAACAGCTTCATCGTCTCCCGCTCCGGCGCCTCGGCGGGGGTCGGCTTCGCCATTCCGGCCGCCATGGTCCGACGGGTCGTGGAGGCCGCCGCCGGCGGCGGAAACGTCCTGGTCCGCTCCTGGCTCGGGGCCAGGACCCAGCCTGTCACCCCGGAGATCGCCCGCAGCCTCGGTCTCGACAAGCCGCAGGGAGCCCTTGTCGCCGACATCTGGCCCGGCGGGCCCGCCGACCGGGCCGGCCTGAAATCCGGCGACATCATCCTGTCCGTCAATGGCCGGCCGGTCGACGACCCGGCGGCGGTTTCCTTCGCGGTGGGTGCGGCGAGGCCCGGCGAGGTCCTCGGCCTCGGCGTCCGCCGGGGCGGCGGCCTTGTGAAGGCCAGCCTGAGGGCCGAACCCCCGCCCGCCCGTCCCGCCAGGGATGACTGGCAGGTGGAGGGCCGCAACCCCTTCCAGGGGGCGACGGTCGTCAACGTCTCACCGGCGGTGGCCGACGAGATCGGCGTCGATCCCTTCGCCGCCCGGGGCGTCCTGGTCCTCAACATCTCGCGCGGGTTCGCCATGAACGCGGGCTTGAGGCCCGGGGACGTGGTCCGCCGGGTCAACGGCCGGGAGATCGCGACGGTCTCGGACCTGCGGTCCGCCCTGTCGGCGCCGGCGGCGACCTGGCAGGTGACCATCCTGCGGGGCGACCGCGAGATCACCGCCAATTTCCGCACCTGACCCCGGCCGGCGAAGCGGCTAGTCTCGCCGGCATGGCCGACCTGTTCGAAGCCGCGGGCCTGACCCCGCCCAATCCTGCGCCCCTGGCCGAGCGCCTGCGGCCCAGGAGCCTGGCCGAGGTCGCGGGCCAGGACCATCTCCTGTCTCCCGAAGGCCCTATCGGGCGCATGGCGGCCGGCCGGCGGCTGTCCTCCATGATCCTCTGGGGCCCGCCCGGGGTCGGGAAAACCACCATCGCCCGGCTTCTCGCCCAGGCGGCGGGCTATGAGTTCCAGCAGATCTCGGCCGTGTTCTCGGGTGTCGCGGACCTCAAGAAGGCCTTCGAGCAGGCGCGGGTGCGCAGGCAGGCCGGCCAGGCCACCCTCCTGTTCGTGGACGAGATCCACCGCTTCAACCGCGCCCAGCAGGACGGCTTCCTGCCCTGGGTGGAGGAGGGGATCGTCACCCTGGTGGGCGCCACCACAGAAAACCCGTCCTTCGAGCTCAACGGGGCCCTGCTGTCCCGCTGCCAGGTCTTCGTCCTGCGCCGGCTCGACGAGGCGGCCCAGGCGGCCCTGCTGGCCCGGGCGGAGGCCGCGGAGGGGCGCGACCTTCCCCTCACACCCGAGGCGCGGTCCGCCCTCGTCGCCCTGGCCGACGGGGACGGGCGTTATCTCCTGACCCTGGCCGAGACGCTCTTTGGCATCGCCTCGGCCGTTCCCCTGGATCCCGAGGGCCTGGGACAGCTCCTCCAGAAGCGCAGTCCCGCCTACGACAAGGACCGGGAGGGGCACTACAACCTCATCTCCGCCCTGCACAAATCCATCCGGGGCTCTGATCCCGACGCGGCCCTCTACTGGCTCGCCCGAATGCTGGAGGGCGGGGAGGAGCCGCTGTTCATCGCCCGGCGCCTGGTGCGGGCCGCCATGGAGGACATCGGCTCCGCTGATCCCATGTCCCTGGTCCTGGCGAACGCGGCGCGGGAGACCTACGAGCACCTGGGGTCGCCGGAGGGCGAACTGGCCCTGGCCCAGCTGACCGTGCACCTGGCCTGCGCGCCCAAGTCCAACGCGGTCTACATGGCCTTTTCCCGCGCCCGGAAGGCGGCCCGGGAGACCGGCTCCCTTCCGCCGCCCGCCCACATCCTCAACGCGCCCACCCGCCTGATGAAGTCGCTCGGCTATGGCGAGGGCTATGTCTATGACCATGACGCCGAGGGCGGCTTCTCGGGCCAGGACTACTTTCCCGAGGGCATGGGGCGAAGAGCCTTCTATGAGCCGCGCGGCGAGGGCTCCGAGGCCCGCGTTCGGGAGCGACTGGAACGCTGGGCGCAGATGCGCGGCAACCGGGCGCGGGGAGGACGGGCATGAGCGGGGCGCCTCCACGCCGCATCGTCCTCAGGCCGATCAGCCAGTGTACGCCTGCGCAACAGGAGGCGCTGCGGGAGCTCCGGAACCACCCGGCCATACGCACCGCCATGTACAGTGACCACATCATCTCCTCCAGCGAACACGCCGAGTGGATCAAGGGCCTGCAAGGCGATGAACGGAGGCGGGTCTTCATCGTTCTTGCCGACGGCGCTGATGTGGCTGGGCTTGTCAGCGTCACGGCCATCGAACCCCTGCACAGGCGCGCTGACTGGGCCTTCTACCTGGCGCCGGAGGCCCGGGGCGGGCTGGGTGCAGCCCTTGAATTCGCCCTGATCGAGCATGTCTTCGGGGACCTTGGCCTGGAAAAACTGAACTGTGAGGTGCTGGAGTCCAACCCTGCTGTGGTCCGGATGCACGGGAAGTTCCTCTTCCGGGAAGAAGGGTTCCGGCGCTCGAACGTCGTGAAGGACGGACAGCGCATCGGCGTGCATTTCCTGGGCCTCACCCGGGAGGACTGGCGGGCGGGAAGGGACGCCGTCAGGTCGCGCATCGAGGACGTTCTTGGTCGCTTCGAAATCGTCCTCGAGGCCTGACGCCGTGAAGTCCACCAGCCCCATTCCCCTCAGCGACGACCAGGTCGCCTTCGTCCGGTCCCTCGTCTTCCACGAGGACGCGTCCGTGCTGGCCCTGAACAAGCCGCCGGGCCTGTCGAGCCAGGGGGGCAGGGGCCAGGTCGTGACCCTGGACGAGATGCTCTGGGCCTTCGCAAGGCCGGGCAAGGCGCGGCCCCGGCTGATCCACCGTCTCGACCGGGACACCTCCGGGGTCATCCTGGCGGCGCGGACCCAGCCGGCGGCGAGCTTCCTCGGCAAGGCCATGATGGCCCGGAAGATCACCAAGACCTACCTCGCCCTGGTCACGCCCGGGGCGCCGGACCCGGCCTCCGGGCGGATCGAGGCGCCGCTCCGGCGGGTGGAGACCGGCCGCGAGGCCCGGATGCAGGTCTGCACGGCGGACCACCCCGACGCCGAGACCGCCGAGACCCGCTACAGGACCCTGTCCTCGAACGGCGAGGCGGCCTTGCTGGAGGTCTTTCCCAGG
>JAPOKE010000082.1 GCA_029977805.1 Phenylobacterium parvum
AGGCGAGGATCCCCTGGTCGCCGCTCAGAGGGGCGCCCGCCAGGTCTTCTTCGCCGTGGTCGCGACCACCGTGGTGCTGGTTTCGGTCTTTGCGCCGCTGATGTTCATGCCGGGCTTCACTGGCCGGCTGTTCGTCGAGCTGGCCGTCTCGGTCGCGGCGGCGGTGGTCTTCTCCTCGCTCCTGGCCCTCAGCCTTTCCCCCATGCTCTCGTCGCTGCTTCTGCGGCGGTCAGGAACCGGCGGGCCCTTCATGCGGGCCTTCAACGCCGGGATGGACTCCCTCAGGACGTCCTACCAGGCCTCGCTCGAAGCCCTGCTGGCGCCAGGCCGGCTTGCTTTCGCCTCGGTTGGAGCGGGATTGCTGATCGTTGTCTTCGGTCTGATCGCCGGAGGTCTCGCCCTCGTGATCCCCAAGGAGCTGGTCCCCACCGAGGACCGGGGGCGTGTGGACATCTCGATCCAGGGCCCCGAAGGCGCCGGATACGACTACATCCTGCCCGCCTCGCAGGCCGTGGAATCACGCCTCCTGGGTCTCCTGAAGAACGGCGTCATCGAACGCTACACCCTGAGCGTACCTGGATTTGGACGCAGCCAGTTCGGCTCGGGCGGTGGCAACGCCAGCCTTCCTGACAACAGGGAGCACAAGATCACGTCGCAGGACCTCGCCGCCCAGCTCAACCGCGAGTTCTCCGGCATTACCTCGGCCCGGGTCATCGCCTCTGTCCGTCCATCCATCCAGCGTGGCGGCGGTGGTGGCGGCGGCTCCAGCGTCAACGTCATCGTCGTGGGTGACGAGTATCCGCAGATCGAGCGCGCCATCCAGCCCCTGCTGGCGGCGGCGCGGACCAATCCGGGCCTCGCGCGCCCGCGTCTCGACTATGAACCCACTTCGCCCCGCCTGCTCGTGGAACTGGACCGGGACAAGGCGGCGCAGCTTGGCGTCTCGGCCCAGGCTGTCGGCCGGGCTCTGGAAACCCTCTTTGGCTCCCGCAAGACGACGACCTACGTCAAGGGGGGCCAAGAGTATGACGTCATCCTGCAGGCCGACCGTTCCAAGCGGATAAACGAGTCGGACCTTCGGAATGTCTACGTCCGGGCGGCCACAGGGGCCTCGGTGCCGCTCTCCGCCCTGGTCACGACCGAGATCCGCGGCGACACCCCCAGCCGCGACCGCGTCGACCGGCTGCGGGCCATCACCCTCTCGGTCCAGCTGAACCCCGGCTACACGGTGGGCGAGGCCGTGACCTTCTTCCAGCGGGAAATCGACAAGCGGCCGGGCACGACGGTCAAGTGGGGCGGTCTCGCCCGCGACTACCTTGAGGGCGGCTCCGCCGTCTACGGCGCGCTGGGCCTGGCCCTCATCCTGGTCTTCCTCGTCCTCGCCGCCCAGTTCGAAAGCTGGATCCATCCCCTGGTGATCATGCTGACCGTACCCGTGGCGGCGGTGGGCGGCCTCTTCGGTCTCCTCGTCAGCGGGTCGACCCTCAACACCTACAGCCAGATTGGCCTGATCATGCTGGTCGGCATAGCCGCCAAGAACGGGATCCTCATCGTCGAATTCGCAAACCAGTTGCGGGATGAGGGGCGGTCGGTCCGGGATGCGGTGATCGAGAGTTCTGTGCTCCGCCTGCGGCCGATCCTGATGACGTCGATCTCGGCGGTGGCGGGCGCCATACCGCTGATTGTCGCCGGGGGGGCCGGCGCGGAGTCCCGGCGGACGATCGGGGTGGTCATCTTCTTCGGGGCGATCTTCTCGACGCTCCTGACGGTGTTCCTCGTGCCGGTCTTCTACAACCTGCTGGCGAGGTTCACCCAGTCGCCCCAGACCCGGGCGCGGAAGATCGAGGCCTTCGAAGCCCGCGAAGCCGCCACGCCAGCGGAATAGCCCGCGCTATTTCGCGGGGCTGGTGTTGACCTTCAGGAAGGCGATGAGGGCTGCCCGGTCCTCCGCAGACTTCATGCCGACGTAGGACATCTTGGTGCCCTCGACGAGGCCGCGGGGGTTCTCGATCCACTTGTCCAGGGTGGCGACGTCCCAGGTCAGCCCGGAGGCCTTCAGCGCGTCCGAGTAATTGAAGCCCGCGACGTGGGCCGCCTTGGCGCCGAAGGTCCCCCAGAGGTTCGGACCGGTCATGTTGGTCCCGCCCTGGACGTAGGTGTGGCACGAGCGGCACATGGCGTAGAGGGCCTCGCCCTTGGCGACGTCGGCGCTGCGGTAGGGCTCGGGAAGCTCCGCGAGCAGGGCCGCCTTCTGTGCGTCCGTCAGCACGGCGGGCTCGGCCGCCGGCGTCGAGGCGCCGCCGGAGGCGTCCGCGGCGGGCTGGCTGCAGCCGGCGAGGGCGAGGCCGGCCAGCAGGGCGACGGCGGAAAGGGTGCGGACGGCGGACATGTGCGTCTCCGGAACTGGCTGGCCCTGGGGCCAGGTTGGAAATCCTCTGGTGCCGGCTACAGGACTCGAACCCGTGACCTTCGGTTTACAAAACCGCTGCTCTACCAGCTGAGCTAAGCCGGCCCGGGCGCTCCGATGCCACGGGCGGCGCCGCCTGCCAAGGGCGCATCGGCGGCGATCTCGCCGTGGGTCTGGATGGACAGGGGCGACGGCCCTAGGCTGGCCCCTCCATACCGGGGCCCACCGATGACCGAACCCATCCTCCTGCACCTCGACGATCGCCCGAGCGGGCGCGTGGCCTTCCTGGCCGTCAACAACCCGGAGAGGCTGAACGCCCTTGATTCCGGGAGGATGGAGGCCCTGGCGGCCGCGATCAGGGACCTTGCGGCGGACCCGGACCTGCGCGCCCTCGTCCTGACGGGCGCCGGAGACCGGGCCTTCATCGGCGGCGCGGACATCCGGGAGATGGCCGCCTTCCCCGACCCCGCCGCGGCCCGGGCCTTCATCACCCGCGTCCACGGGGTGTGCGAGGCCCTCCGGGACCTGCCGGTCCCGACCCTGGCGCGGATCAACGGATTCACCTTCGGCGCGGGGCTCGAGGTCGCCGCCGCCTGCGACCACCGGATCGCCTCGGAAGCCGCAGTCTTCGGCATGCCTGAGGTCCGGCTGGGCATCCCCTCGGTGGTGGAGGCCGCGCTTCTGCCCCAGCTCATCGGCTGGGGAAGGACCCGGGAACTGCTGCTGTTCGGCGAGAACATCGGCGCCGCGGAGGCCCTGGCCTGGGGGCTGGTGGAGCAGGTGGTCCCGGCGGCCGGCCTTGACGCCGCCATCGAGGCGCGGCTCGCCCAGCTGGCGCAGTGCACGCCGGGCGCCGTCCGCCTGCAGAAGTCGCTCATCCGCGCCTGGGAGGACCTCCCGCTCCGGGCCGCCATCGCGGCAGGCATCGACGCCTTCGAGGCGGCGGCGAGCGGGCGGCGAGCCTGCGGTCGCCATGGGGGCCTTCCTCGAACGTCGGCGGCGGGAGAAGGCCGGCGAGGCCTGATCGCGGGCCGAAATCACCCCTCGGGCGGAGTGGGCCTATGGCGCGGCGCGTCGGCGTCCTGTAAGCCGCCGCTCCCAAGCCTCCTCATTTCGAGCCTGACATGACCCGCATCCTCATCACCTCGGCCTTGCCCTACATCAACGGGATCAAGCACCTGGGGACCCTGGCGGGATCCATGCTGCCGGCCGACGTCTACGCCCGGTTCAAGCGGGCCCAGGGCCTGGAGACCCTCTACATCTGCGCCACGGACGAGCATGGGACGCCGACCGAACTGGCGGCCGCGGAGGCGGGGGTCGATCCTGCGGCCTTCTGCCGCCAGCAGCATGACGTTCAGGCCGACCTGGGCGCCCGGTTCGGACTGTCCTGGGACCATTTCGGCCGCTCCTCCTCGCCCCAGAACCGCGAGGCGACCCAGGCCATGGCGCAGCAGCTGTGGGAGAACGGCTTCATCGAGGAGCGCGTCACCCAGCAGGTCTATTCCAACGCCGACGGGCGCTTCCTTCCCGACCGGTATGTGATCGGGACCTGCCCGCACTGCGGCTACGCCGCCGCCCGGGGCGACCAGTGCGAAAGCTGCACCCGGGTGCTGGACCCCGCCGACCTCATCCGGCCGCGCTCCGCTGTCTCCGGCTCGGAAGACATCGAGATCCGCCCCTCCAAGCACCTCTTCCTGCGCCAGAGCCTGTTCGCCGACCGGCTGCGCGCCTGGATCGACGGCAAGAAGGCGAGCTGGCCGCTGCTGGTCACCTCCATCGCCCTCAAGTGGCTGGACGAGGGCCTGCAGGACCGCGGGATCACCCGCGACCTGGAATGGGGCGTTCCGGTCAACGCCGCCGACTGGGGCCCCAACCCGGACGGCCTCCGGCCCGACGTCGAGGGACTGGCGGGCAAGGTCTTCTACGTCTGGTTCGACGCCCCCATCGAATACATCGGCGCGACCCGGGAATGGGCGGACGCCACGGGCGGGGACTGGGAGCGCTGGTGGCGGGGCGAGGCCGCCTCGGACGTGACCTACGTGCAGTTCATGGGGAAGGACAACGTGCCCTTCCACACGGTGGGCTTTCCCTGCACCCTGATCGGCGTCAACGAGCGCCTGGACGCCTCCGGGGCCTGGGTTCCGGTGGCGAAGTCGCCCTGGAAGCTGGTCGACCGGCTGAAGGGCTTCAACTGGCTGGACTATTACGGCGGGCGGTTCTCGACCTCCCAGCAGCGCGGGGTCTTCATGGACCAGGCGCTGGAGCTCCTGCCGCCGGACTACTGGCGCTGGTGGATCATCGCCAACGCGCCCGAGGGGTCTGACGCCAGCTTCCTGTGGGAGCAGTTCCAGGCCCAGGTGAACGCCGACCTGGCCGATGTCTTCGGCAACTTCGTCAATCGCATCCTGCGGTTCACCGAAAGCCGCTTCGAGGGAAGGGTCCCCGAGGGCGGGCAGGAAGGCCCGCTGGAGACGCGCCTTCGGGCCGATGTGTCCGAGAAGCTGGCTGAGCTGACCAGCCAGCTCGAGGCGCTGGAGATGCGCAAGTCCGCGCAGGCCCTCCGCCAGCTCTGGGTGCTGGGAAACCAGTACCTGACCGAGGCCGCCCCCTGGACGGCGGTGAAGACCGACCGGGACCGGGCGGCCGTCTCCGTCCGCATGGGCCTGAACCTCGTGGCCCTGTTCGCCAGGGTCTCGCGCCCCTTCATTCCGTTCACCTGCGAGGGGGTGGCCGCCGCGGTCGGCGAGGACGCCGCTGCGGGCTGGCCGGAGGCCGCCTCGGCCCTCGACCTCCTGCCTGCAGGCCGAGAGGTGAGGGCGCCGGACGTCCTGTTCCGGAAGGTGGAGGCCGAGCAGGTCGAGGCCTGGCGCGCCAGGTTCGGAGGCCCGGAGGCCGGCTGAGCTAGCGCCCTGTCAGGGCCTCGCGGCCAGCCTCCTCCGCGGGGCTGATGTCGAGGGCGTCCGGGGCGGCGGCGTTGTATGCGGGCGTCTGCTGGAGATCGATCACCACCGCCCTGTGGCCCTGCCAGATCATGTGCAGGGCGACGTAGAAGACGATGGCCAGGCCGACAAAGCCCAGCCAGCGGTGGCGCTGGAGGAGGCTGGCGATCCAGGTCGCCGCCACGCCCATCAGGGCGATGGACAGGAGCAGGCCCACCACCAGGACCCAGACATGCTCCCGGGCCGCACCGGCGACGGCCAGGACGTTGTCCAGGGACATGGCCACGTCGGCCAGCAGGATCTGGGTCATGGCCTGGCGCATGGTCTTCGGCCTTGCCTTCGAGGCGGGCTCGCCCTCGAACTCGACCCCCGTCGCCTCCTCGAGGGCCTCGCCGGCCTCCGCCGCTTCGGCCTGGTGGCCCTCGCGCAGTTCCCGCCACATCTTCCAGCAGACCCAGAGAAGCAGGATGCCGCCGGCGAGGAGAAGGCCGATCAGCTGCAGGAGCTGGACCGTGACGACCGCCAGGGCGAGGCGCAGGGCCACGGCGGCGACAAGGCCATAGACGATCGCCTTCCGCCTCTGCTCCGCCGGCAGGCCCGCAGCCGCCAGGCCGACGGCCACGGCATTGTCTCCCGCCAGGGCGAGGTCGATCATGATGACCTGCGCCAGGGCGATCAGGGCGGCGGCGGAGGGGAGGGCGATATCCAGCATGCCCCCTTTTGGCGTGGTGCGGGCCTGCGGGCAACCGCGCCGCGCTTGCGGCCCGGCGGGACGGGCGGCAAGGTGGCGAAAACCCAAGGGAGGAAGCCGCCATGACCCGGAGCCCCATGTCGCCGGAGCCGGTCCTCGAGCCTGACCTGCCGATCATCGACCCCCACCATCACCTTTGGGACCGGCCCGCCGCGCGCGGCGCGGACCTGCCGCCGCCCTCGCATCCCTTCGAGGCGGTGATCCGGATGTCGCCGCGCTACCTGTTCGACGAGCTGCTCGCCGACATGACCAGCGGCCACAGGGTGGTGGCGACGGTCTACATGGAATGCGGGGCCATGTACCGGAAGGGCGCCGAGCCGGCCTTCCGCCCGGTGGGCGAGACCGAGTTCGTCAACGGCGTCGCGGCCATGTCCGCCAGCGGGATCTATGGCGACGTGCGGGCCTGCGCGGCCATCGTGGGACACGTCGACCTGACCCTTGGCGCGGCGGCCCGCGACGTTCTCGAGGCGCACCTGGCCGCCAGCCCGCGGTTCCGGGGCATCCGTCATTCGGCGTCGTCGGACCCGGACCCGGCCGTCCTGGGGCCGCTGTCCGGACGCCCCGCCGGACTCTACCGCGACGCCCGGTTCCGCGAGGGCTTCGCCCAGCTGGCGCCGCTGGGCCTGTCCTTCGACGCCTGGCTGCTCGAGCCCCAGCTGGACGACCTGATCGACCTGGCAAGGGCCTTCCCGGACACCCAGGTGATCGTCGACCACGTGGGCACGCCCCTGGGCCTGGGGGCCTATGCAGGACGACGCGACGAGCGCTTCGCCGAGTGGCGGCGCAAGATCCGCGACCTCGCCGCCCTGCCCAACGTCGCCTGCAAGGGGGGCGGCCTGGCCATGGCCTTCCCGGCCTTCCCGTCCTTCCTGTCGGATCCGCCGGCGCCCTCCGAGCAGCTGGCCCGGGAATGGCGGCCCCATGTGGAGGCCTGCATCGAGGCCTTCGGGACGGACCGCTGCATGTTCGAGAGCAACTTCCCGGTGGACCTCGGCTCCTGCGACTACCGGACCCTCTGGAACGCCTTCAAGCGGCTGGCGGCCGGGGCCTCCGCCGACGAGAAGACGGCCCTGTTCTCGGGGACCGCGCAGCGGATCTACCGGGTCGACCGGGCCTGAGGGATGGACAGGGGGCCTTGCCCCGCGCCGCATCCGACATCACAGTTGAAGCAACAACACAGGGGAGAGAACCATGGCGATCGATTTCGAGATTCCCGAAGACGCCCGGGCCATGCGCGAACGCGTCCGGCGCTGGGTGCATGAGGAATGCATCCCGGCCGAAAAGCGGCTGGTGGACCGGGAATCCTTCAAGGTCGTGCTGGCCGAGCTGCGGGCCAAGGCCCGCGCGCAGGGCCTCTGGAGCCCCTTCATTCCCAAGGAATACGGTGGCATGGGCCTCGGGCCGCTCGCCAACGCCCTGGTCCAGATGGAACTGGGCGAGAGCCACCTGGGCGCCCTGTCCATGAACAGCCAGGGCCCTGACGACGCCACCATGCTGACCCTGCTGGCGCACGGCACCGACTTCCAGAAGGAAAAGTACCTCAAGCCCCTGCTGAACGGCGAGAAGCGCGTCTGCTACTCCATGACGGAGAAGGCGGCCGGCGCCGACGCCACGGGCATGCAGACCCGGGCGGTCAAGGACGGCAA
The DNA here is from genome assembly GCA_029977805.1 of Phenylobacterium parvum. Taxonomy (GTDB): domain Bacteria; phylum Pseudomonadota; class Alphaproteobacteria; order Caulobacterales; family Caulobacteraceae; genus Phenylobacterium; species Phenylobacterium parvum_A. The sequence goes on from JAPOKE010000082.1 coordinate 7,744, forward strand.
GGGCAACTACGTGCTGAACGGCGAGAAGTGGTTCTCGTCGGCGGCCAGCGCCGCGGACCTGGCCCTCGTCATGGCGATGACGGACCCGGAGGCCCCCCGGCACCAGCGCTACTCGACCTTCATCGTCGAGCTGCCCAACCCCGGCTACATCATCAAGCGCGACATCCCGACCATGGCCGCGGAAGGCCCGCTCTCGCACATCATGGGCGGCGGCCACTCCGAGATCGAGATCAAGGACCTGGTGGTGCCGGCCGAGAACCTGCTCGGCGGCGAGGGCAACGGCTTCAACATGGGCCAGCATCGCCTGGCCTACGGCCGGCTTCGCCACGGCATGCACAATGTCGCCCTGGCCCAGCGGGCCCTCGACCTGGCCGTGAAGCACGTCACCTCGCGCGAGACCTTCGGCCAGAAGCTGTCCAAGCGGCAGGGCGTCCAGTGGATGCTGGCCGACTGCGCCAGCGAGCTCTACATGGCCCGCCTGATGCTGCTCCACATCGCCTACAAGGCCGAGAAGGGCATGGACCTGCGGCAGGAGAACTCCATCGCCAAGGTCTTCCTCGCCAACATGGTGCACAAGGTGGTCGACACCGCCATCCAGCTGCACGGCGCCCTCGGCTACAGCCGCGATACGCCCCTGGCGGCCTGGTACACCCACATCCGCTCGCAGCGGCTGGTGGACGGGCCGGACGAGGTGCACCGCTGGACGACGGGCCGCAACGTCATCCGCGCCTTCGAGCGGGACGGCACGACGGCGGCGGCGGCGGGCGGCGACCTGCTCTGAGGCCCCGGTTCAGCGGCGGGGGCGGGCGGCCTCGTAGAGGGCCACCGCCGCCGCCGCGGCCACGTTGAGACTCTCGAAGCCGCCCGGCATGGGAATGCGGGCGGTTTCGTCGCAGTGCTCGGCCACGAGCCTGCGCACGCCCTCGCCCTCCGAGCCCAGCACCAGGACCACCGGGGATCCCTCGAGGACCTCCGAAAGGTCGCGCTGGGCTCCGCCGTCCAGGCCGACCGCCCGCCAGCCCAGGTCGGAGAGCCGTTCAAGGGCGCGGGAC
>JAPOKE010000083.1 GCA_029977805.1 Phenylobacterium parvum
CCTCCCCCCTGATCGCCACCGACATCGAGGGCTACCTGCGCCAGCACGAGCGCAAGGGGCTGCTGCGCTTAATCACCTGCGGGTCGGTGGACGACGGCAAGTCCACCCTGATCGGGCGGCTGCTCTATGACTCCAAGATGATCTTCGAGGACCAGCTGGCGGCCCTGGAGGCGGACTCCCGCCGGGTCGGCACCCAGGGCGGGGAGATCGACTTCGCCCTGCTGGTCGACGGCCTTGCCGCCGAGCGCGAGCAGGGCATCACCATCGACGTCGCCTACCGGTTCTTCTCCACGGACAGGCGGAAGTTCATCGTCGCCGACACGCCGGGACACGAGCAGTACACCCGCAACATGGTGACGGGCGCCTCGACGGCCGATGCGGCGGTCATCCTGATCGACGCCCGGCGCGGCGTCCTGACCCAGACCCGCCGCCATTCCTACCTGGTCCGCCTGCTGGGCATCCGGCATGTCGTCGTGGCCGTGAACAAGATGGACCTGGTCGACTGGTCCCAGGACGTCTTCGACCAGATCGTCGGCGAATACCGCGCCTTCGCCGCGCAGATCGGGCTGGCCGACTTCCAGGCCATTCCCATGTCGGCCCTCCGCGGCGACAACGTGGCCGAGCCGGCGGCCGGCGCGCCCTGGCACCAGGGACCCACGCTCCTGTCCTGGCTTGAGGAGGTCCCGGTGGGCGATGACGCCGCCGCCCGGCCCTTCCGGATGCCCGTCCAGTGGGTCAACCGGCCCAACCTCGACTTCCGCGGCTTTTCGGGCCTGGTCTCGGCGGGCGTCGTGCGCCCGGGCGACGCCGTGCGCGTGGCGCCGTCGGGGCGGGAGAGCCGCGTCCGGCAGGTCATCGTCGGCATGTCCGAGGTCGCCGAGGCGCAGGCGGGCCAGTCCGTGACCCTGACCCTCGAGGACGAGATCGACATCAGCCGGGGCGACGTCCTGGCCCGGGCCGACGCCCCCGTCAGCGTCGCGGACCAGTTCGAGGCCACCCTGGTCTGGATGGACGAGTCCCCCATGCTGCCGGGACGTCCCTACCTACTGAAGCTCGGGACCCGCACGGTCTCGGCCTCGATCACCGAGCCCAAGTACCGCGTGAACGTGAACACGCTTGAACATCTCGCCGCCAAGCGCCTGGAACTGAACGAGATCGGCGTCTGCAACATTTCCACGGACGCCGGCCTCGCCTTCGAGCCCTACGCCGAGGGACGCGACCTGGGCGGCTTCATCCTGATCGACCGGATCACCAACCGGACGGTGGGGGCGGGCATGATCCACTTCGCCCTCCGCCGGAGCCAGAACGTCCACTGGCAGGCGCTCGACGTCGATCGCGCCGCCCGCGCGGCCCTGAAGGGCCACCGGGGTCGGGTGATCTGGTTCACGGGGCTCTCCGGATCCGGAAAATCAACCATCGCCAACATGGTGGAAAAGAAACTTCACGCGATGGGCCGGCACACCTACCTGCTGGACGGGGACAATATCCGCCATGGCCTGAACCGCGATCTCGGCTTCACCGACGAGGACCGGGTGGAGAACATCCGCCGGGTGGCCGAGGTGGCCCGGCTGATGGCCGACGCCGGCCTCATCGTCCTGGTGTCCTTCATCTCGCCCTTCCGGGCCGAGCGGGCCCTGGCCCGCGGCCTGATGCCCGATGGGGACTTCGTCGAGGTCTTCGTCGACACGCCCCTGGCGGTCGCCGAGCAGAGGGACGTCAAGGGCCTCTACGCCAAGGCCCGGGCGGGGGAGCTCAAGAACTTCACGGGCATAGACAGTCCCTACGAGTCGCCGGAGTCCCCCGAGATCCGGATCGACACCACCCGGGTGGAAGCGGCCCAGGCCGCGGAGACCATCACCGCCTGGCTCGAGGGCGAGCCGGACTACACCATCTGAGCTCGCCCGCCGCTTGCCCGGGCCCCGGCCCCGGGGTAATCGGCCCGCATGAGCGAGATACAGGTCACCCAACTGGGCCAGGTCGTGGCGGGCTTCGACAGTCCCGAGGCCGCCGTCCTTGAGCGTGTGCCCAACCCGCAGAAGGGGCAGACCTACCTGGCCCGGTTCACGGCGCCAGAGTTCACCTCCCTGTGCCCGGTGACGGGCCAACCGGACTTCGCCACCCTGGTCATCGACTACGCTCCCGCCGACTGGCTGGTCGAGTCCAAGTCACTGAAGCTTTTCCTGGCATCCTTCAGGAATCATGGGGCCTTTCACGAGGACTGTACGCTGACCATCGGGCGGCGGCTGGTGGAGGTGGCCCAGCCGGCGTGGCTGCGCATCGGCGGCTACTGGTATCCGCGCGGCGGCATTCCCATCGACGTCTTCTGGCAGACCGGGGCTCCGCCAGAGGGCCTCTGGCTGCCGGACCAGGGCGTGGCGCCCTATCGCGGCCGGGGCTAAGGTCCGTCAGGGTCGCCAGCGGGTGGTGAGGGTGGCCGGGTCCGGCCGCTCCCGCTCGCGCGGCGCCTCGGCCGGCGTCCCGAGCAGGATGAACCCGGCGACCTTCTCGTCCCCCGACAGGCCCAGCCGGGCGCAGGCCCCGGCGTCGTAGGCGTACCAGTCCGTGATCCAGTTTGCGCCGAAACCCATGGCCGTGGCCGCATAGAGGAGGGTGGCGCAGACCGCGCCAGCGGACAGGCGTTGTTCCCACTCGGGAATGTCGCCGGGTCTGGGGCTGGAGATCACCGCGATACAGGCGGGGGGCGTCCGCAGCTTGCCCAGCTTGCCGGCGGCGCGCGCGTCTCCCCGTGCCAGTGCGAGGCCCTCAAGGGCGTCGGCGAAGGCGGCCTTGTCCGCGCCCTCGAGGACGAGGAACCGCCAGGGGGCGAGCTTTCCGTGGTCAGGGACCCGCGCCGCAAGGCGGATGAGATCGGCGAGGTCCTCCCGGGACGGGCCCGGCGCGGCCAGGGTCAGGGCCGAGGCGGAACGCCGCCGGGCGAGGAAGTCCAGGGTCTCGGGAGAGCCGGCCTGTGGGACCGGCGCACCGAATTCCGGCGCAGTGGGCAGGGGGGGCCGCGGCCTCGGGGTCATGTTAAGCCTCTCTGAACGCCCGACCTCACATAGAGGCCCTGCAGGGGCGCGCAAGCCGGGGATTCGCGCCGGCTCCCCCGTATGCTAGACTCAGCCTGTCAGCGGGGGAGGACCGGATGACCAAGACACTCGAGGTGATCGATCCGCGCGCCGCGCCGCCCGTTTGGGCCGCCCTGCGGAACGAGGCCGAGCACGCCGCGCGGACGGAGCCCGCCCTGGCCTCCCTGGTCAATGCGGTCATCCTCAGCAACGACAACCTGGGCGACGCCCTGTCCTACCAGCTGGCGCACAAGCTGGGCGACCAGGAGCTCAGGGCCATGAGCCTGCGGGAACTGGCCATCCAGGCCTACCGCGCCGCGCCGGAACTGGTCGAAACCGCCGAGGCCGACCTGCGGGCGGTGTACGAGCGTGACCCGGCCTGCAAGGGCTATGTCCAGCCCTTCCTCTTCTTCAAGGGCTTCCAGGCCCTCCAGACCCAGCGCATCGCCCACTGGCTGTGGGGCCAGGGCCGCGAGACCATGGCCTTCTATCTGCAGAGCCGGATGAGCGAGATCTTCCAGGTCGACATCCATCCCGCGACCCGGATCGGCTCCGGCGTCTTCATCGACCATGGCACGGGGATCGTGATCGGCGAGACGGCCGTGATCGGCGACGACGTCTCCCTTCTCCAGGGCGTTACCCTTGGCGGGACCGGCGCCGAACGCGGCGACCGCCACCCGAAGATCGGCCGCGGCGTCCTGCTGGGCGCGGGCGCCAAGGTGCTCGGGAACATCCAGATCGGCGACTATGCGAAGGTCGCCTCCGGGTCCGTGGTGCTCAAGCCCGTGCCGCCCCACTGCACCGCCGCCGGCGTGCCGGCGCGGCTCGTGAACTGTCCGACCGGCGAAGAACCCGCGCGCAGCATGGACCATACCCTTGCGGATGTGGTCTACGACTACGTCATCTGATCCGCGGATCAGCCGCCGGGGTCCCCCCGGGAGTTTCAGCCTGTCGACGGAGCAGACCCTTGGACGAACGCACCCTCCGCAAGATCGAAGGTCACCTTCGCGGCACCTTCGCCAACGCGCGGATCAATGTCGTGCCGCGTCCGCGGCAGAAGGACTCCGCCGAGGTCTATGTCGGCGAGGAATTCATCGGAGTCGTCTTCGAGGACGAGGACGAGGCCGGTTCCTTCATGTTCGAGATGGCCATCCTCTCCGAAGACCTGCCCTGAGGCCGGCCGGGGCGCTCCTCAGAGCACCCCGAGCATCTCGGCCACCAGCGGGTGGCGTACGATGTCCCTGTCGGCCAGGCGCACCACGGCGATGTTGCCGACCGCCTCCAGCCGCTCGGCGACCGGGGCCAGCCCTGACAGTTCGGGCAGCAGGTCCGACTGGGCGGGGTCGCCGGTCACCACCATGGTCGAGTGCCAGCCAAGGCGGGTCAGCAGCATCTTGAGCTGGACGTAGGTGCAGTTCTGCGCCTCGTCGATCACGACGAAGGCGTTGTTGAGGGTCCGGCCCCGCATGAAGCCGACAGGGGCGATCTCGATGATCCCCTCGGCCATCATGGCCCTGACCCGCTTCATGGAGAGGCGGTCGGAGAGGGCGTCGTAGAGCGGCCGCAGGTAGGGCGCCAGCTTGTCCTCCATCTCACCGGGCAGGAAGCCAATCGACTCGCCGGCCTCCACCGCCGGCCGGGAGAGGACGATCCGCCCGACCTTGCCGGCCTCGAGGGCCTCCACAGCCTTGGCGATGGCCAGGTAGGTCTTGCCCGTTCCGGCGGGCCCGAGGGCCAGGACCAGGTTGTGGGCGTCGATGGCGGTCATCATGGCCTTCTGGCCCTCGGACATGGGCCTGACCGTCTTGACGAAGGCCTGGTCGCGCTCGTCCTCCGCGCGCCGGGGCAGGGGGGACCAGGCCCGCTCGACCGGCAGCCGCCGGATCCTCGGATCCCCCTCGAACTCGGAAAGATCCAGGGCGCCTTCGCGAAGTTGACGCTTCAGGGCTCGCTTGGTCATGAGGGCCTCCGGCTGGGCGTGAAAAAGGGGCGCATCCGGATCGGACCGCCCCTCGGGAAAAGCGCTGTGCTGGTGTCGACGCGGCGTCGGGATGCGCCCGGCGAGCCGCCTCCTCGCTGTCCTGCCGGCGGCCTCGGCCGCCAGGGGCTCTGCATCGACATCCGGTCTCCCGCGTTCGGGATAAAGCGGCCCGGGGCTTCGCAGCCTCGAATCGCCTGAGTAGGATGATAGCTGTGGTGTTGCGGAAGCGTGAACGCGCCGGTCGCCAAAAGGTCACGGGAGGGACGATGTCTGTCTATTCACTGGGCGATGCGACGCCCGAGCTGCCTGCGGATGACGAGTACTGGATCGCCCCCACCGCGGCGGTGATGGGGCGGGTCATCCTGCGCCGCAACGCCTCGGTCTGGTGGGGCGCCACGCTGCGGGGCGACAATGACCCGATCGAGATCGGCGAGAACTCCAACGTGCAGGACGGATCCGTCCTGCACACCGACACCGGCTCGCCCCTGACCATCGGGGCCAACGTCACCGTCGGGCACATGGTCATGCTCCATGGCTGCACCATCGGCGACAACACCCTGGTCGGGATCGGGTCGATCATCCTGAACGGCGCCCGGATCGGGAAGAACTGCCTCATCGGCGCCAACTGCCTGATCACCGAGGGCAAGGAGATCCCGGACAACTCCCTGGTCATGGGCGCGCCCGGCAAGGTGGTGCGCGAGCTTTCCGAGGCCCAGGCCAGGTCGGTGTCCATGGGCGCGCTTCATTACGTCGAGAACTGGAAGCGCTACCGGGCCACCCTGCGCCACAAGGGTTGACCGTGGCGGCCCCGGGCCGCTTTCTGGAAGGACAGGAACAAAGGGAGCAGGGCGATGGCCTACGAACACATCCGCGTGGACCGGGAAGGTCACGTCACCATCTTCACGCTGAACCGGCCGGACGTGATGAACGCCCTGCATTCGCCGGCGCACTTCGAGATGCACGAGGCCCTGAACGCCTTCGCGGCCGACCCGGAGCAGTGGGTGGGGATCATCACCGGCGCCGGCGAGCGCGCCTTCTCCGCGGGCAATGACCTCAAGCACCAGGCGACGGGCGGCGAGATGCGCAGCCCGCCGTCGGGATTCGCGGGCCTGACCTCGCGCTTTGACCTGACCAAGCCCCTGATCGCCGCAGTGAACGGCGTGGCCATGGGCGGCGGGTTCGAGATCGCCCTGGCCTGCGACATCATCGTCGCCTCGGAGGCGGCGGTCTTCGCCCTGCCTGAGCCGCGGGTCGGCCTGGCCGCCCTGGCCGGCGGGCTGCACAGGCTGCCCCGGGCCATCGGCGTGAAGCGGGCCATGGGCATGATCCTGACCGGACGCCGGGTCTCGGCGGCCGAGGGCGCGGAGCTGGGCTTTGTCAACGAGGTCGTGCCGCCGGCCGAGCTGATGGCCGCGGCGCGGCGCTGGGCGGCCCAGATCGCCGAGCTTTCGCCCATGTCCGTGCGGGCCTCCAAGGAGGCGGTGTTCAAGGGCCTCGACGAGCCTTCCCTCGAGGCGGCGATCAAGGGCCAGAACCGCTATCCGGCGGTGTCGGCCCTCTTCACCTCCGAGGACTTCGTGGAGGGGCCGCTGGCCTTTTCCCAGAAGCGGGCGCCGAACTGGAAGGGTCGCTGACGCGCACCCCTTGCCCGGGGCGGGCAAGATCGTCAGAAGGGCGCAACTGAACACCGTTTAGCTGCGAGGCCCGCCCATGGACGCCTACGACTACATCATCATCGGGGCCGGCTCGGCCGGCTGCGTCCTGGCCGCGCGCCTGACCGAGGACCCGTCGGTCCGCGTCCTGCTGCTTGAGGCCGGGGGCAAGGACAACTCCCTGCTGGTGCGCATGCCCGCCGGGGTCGGCGGCCTGATCGGCGACAAGGGCGACTACAACTGGGGTTTCTGGACCGAGCCTGAGCCGCACCTGGACGGACGCCGGCTCTGGTGGCCCCGGGGCAAGGGCTGGGGCGGATCTTCGTCCATCAACGGCATGATCTACATCCGAGGCCATGCGCGGGATTACGACCAGTGGCGCCAGATGGGCCTGGAAGGCTGGGCCTACCGGGACATCCTGCCTTACTTCAAGCGCTCGGAGGGCTTCGAGGGCGGCGCCGACGACTGGCATGGCGGCGAGGGCCCGCTGAAGGTCTCGAAGGCCTCGGACCCGAACCCGATCTACGCCGCGGCGGTGAAGGCCGGCGCGCAGGCGGGGCACCCCCTGACCCCGGACTTCAACGGCCGCCAGCAGGAGGGCTGGGGCCCCTACCAGCTGACCGTGCATGACGGCGAGCGCTGGAGCGCCGCCCGCGGCTACCTCCACCCGGTCCTGTCGCGGCCGAACCTGACCTGCGTCACCGGCGCCCGCACCACCCGGATCCTCGTTGAGGACGGCGTGGCGACCGGCGTGGAGTACGCCGACGAGAAGACCCGGGCCCGCACCCAGGCCAGGGCCACGCGCGAGGTCCTGGTCTGCGCCGGCGCCGTGCAGTCGCCGCAGATCCTGCAGCTCTCGGGCATAGGCGATCCCCAGGCCCTGACGGCCGCCGGGATCGAGACCGTCCACGCCCTGCCCGGCGTGGGCCAGAACCTGCAGGACCACCTGGACGTCACCCTGTCCTGGGCCTGCCCCCAGCCCATCACCATCTACTCGCAGCGCAAGGGCCTGAAGACCCTGCTGGTCGGGATCAACTACATGCTCTTCAAGAAGGGCATAGGCCGCCGCCAGTTCCTGGAGTCCGGGGCCTTCCTGAAGTCGCGTCCGGATCTCGACCGTCCCGACCTCCAGGTGCACTGCGTGCTCGCCGTCATGCAGAACCACGGCAAGACGGTCGTGAACCGCGACGGCTTCACCTTCCACGTCTGCCAGCTGCGGCCCGAGAGCCGCGGGAGCGTGGGCCTGCGCTCCGCCGATCCCTTCGATGATCCGGCCATCTTCGCCAACTACCTGTCGGCAGAGGAGGACCGGCGCGCCCTGCGGGAAGGCGTTCGGATGATGCGCGAGGTGGCCCGGCAGCCGGCCCTCGACCCCTACCGGTCCGAGGAGCTCTTCCCCGGGGAGGCGATCCAGACGGATGAGGCCATCGACGCCTGGATCCGCTCCGCCGCCGAGACGATCTATCACCCGGTCGGGACATGCCGGATGGGCGCCGACGGCGATCCCATGGCGGTGGTGGACTCCCAGCTCCGTGTCCGTGGCCTCAAGGGCCTGCGTGTCGTCGACGCTTCGGTCATGCCGACCCTGGTGGGGGGCAATACCAACGCCCCGACCATCATGATCGCCGAGAAGGCGGCCGACATGATCCTGGGGCGGCCCGCCCCGGCGCCGGATGACGCCGAGGTCGCCGCCTGATCAGGGCGCGGACCGGGCCCCGCGGGGTTCCGGGACCACCTCGAACCGCCACATCCTGCCGTCCTGGAGCCACTTCCGGGCCGCGGCCTGGAGGTCGGTCGCCGTCAGGCCCTCAAGGGTGGGGACGAGGCTCCGCAGGGCGTCGAGCTGCCGCGGGTCGGCCTGCACCCCCGACAGGGCGCTGAGCCAGTACCCGTTGGTCTCCCGTCCCTGCAGTATGCCCTCGAGGGGGGGCTTGCGGGCCCTGGCGAGCTCGTCCGCCGTGGGCGGCTCCCGGGAGAGGTCG
>JAPOKE010000084.1 GCA_029977805.1 Phenylobacterium parvum
GTCGCCGTGAGTCCCTGCCAAAGGGGAACGCGGCCGACGGAGGGCGTCGCCTCAGCCCACCAGGGCCTCGAAGGCGTCCACCCGGCGCTCGAGCTGGCGCACGCCCGCCGCCCAGAACGCGGTCTCGCGGGGGTCCAGGCCGAATCGGGCGAGGGCCTCCACGCAGGTGCGCACGCCCCCCGAGGCCAGCAGGTCCTCGTAGAGCGGGACGAACCCTTCCGGGTCCTCGCGGCGCTTCTCCATCAGGGCCCGCACCAGCAGGTCCCCGAAGGCGTAGGCATAGACGTAGAAGGGCGAGTGCACGAAGTGGCTGACATAGCCCCAATAGTGCTCGTAGCCCGGGTTCAGGCGGATGGCCGGACCGAGGCTCTCGCCCATCACCTCCAGCCAGAGGCCGCCTATGGCCTCGGGCGAAAGCTCGCCGTCGCGGCGGGCGGCGTGGAAACGGGTCTCGAAGCGGTGGAAGGCCATCTGGCGCACCACCGTGTTGAGGCCGTCCTCGATCTGGCCGGCGAGGAGTCCAAGCTTCTCCTTCGGACCGGCCTCAGCCAGCAGCCGCTCGAAGACCAGCCCCTCGCCAAAGATGGAGGCGGTCTCGGCCAGGGTCAGGGGCGTATCGGCCAGCAGGGTCCCGAGGGGCGAGCACAGGCGCTGGTGCACGGCGTGGCCAAGCTCATGGGCCAGGGTCAGGACGTCCCGTCGCTCACCCATGTAGTTCATGAAGACATAGGGATGGTGGGGCGCGACGACCGGGTGGGAATAGGCCCCGGACTGCTTGCCGGCCCGCGGCCGGGCGTCGATCCAGGGCTGCTCGAACATGTCCCGGGCGCTGTCGGCGAACCTGGGGGCGAGGTCGCGGAAGCTGGCCTCGACCACCTCCCGGGCCTCCGACCAGGTCCAGAGGCGTGGGGCGCCGGTCTCCAGGGGGGCGTTGCGGTCCCAGTGGTCCAGGGCGGTCCGGCCCATCGCCTTCGCCTTGAGCCGGTAGTAGCGATGGCTGACGCGCTCGTAGCCCGCCGAGACGGCGGCCTCGAGGGCGTGGACCGCCTCGGGATCCACCTCGTTGGCCAGGTGACGCGGCGCGGCGGGATCGGGATACCGCCGCCAGCGATCCTCCACCTGCTTCTCGAAGGCCAGGGTGTTCAGCACCAGGGCCAGGGTCGGCGCCGCCTCGCCAAGGGCCGTGGAGAGTCCTCCCGCCACCTGCCGGCGGCGGCCCGGATCAGGGTCCGACAGGGCGTTGAGCGCCTCGGGCAGGGTGAGGCGGCTCCGCCCTGCGCGCACCTGCAGGCGGGCGAGCGTCTCGTCATGCAGGCGCGTCCAGTTCGCCACGGCCGGGCCCCGGTCAACCAGCAGGCGCTCCAGGTCCGGGGAAAGCTCGTGCGGGCGGAAGGCGCGGACACGGCGCAGCCAGGGCCGCCAGCGTGCGGCGGCGGGAACCGCGGCGAGGGCGGCCTCGACCTCGGCGTCCTCGATCTCGTTGATCTCCAGGGTGAAGAACAGGCTCTCGGCCCCGATGGCCGCCGAACGGGCGCGGACATCGGCCTCGAACCGCGCCCAGTCCGGATCGCTCCGGGCGGTGGAGGCGGCCAGGCCGGCATAGGCGCCGACCCGCCAGAGGGCGTTCACGGCGTCCTCGTAGAGCCGGATCCCTCGATCCAGCAGGTCGCCCAGGGTCGCTGCATCGGCGCGGGCGGCGACCAGCCTGCCCTTCAGCCCGAGGAGTTCGGCGTTGGCGGCGGCGGCGGCGTCGAGATCGGCCTCGAGGCGGGGATCCTCCCGGCCGGCGTAGAGGTCGTCGAGTCGCCAGACGGGAAGGCTTTCGGGAGGGACATGCGCAGTCATGACGCCTTCCTAGCGCGGGGACTCGCCGGCCCGCCAGCCCCCGTCGCCGGACCCCTGCAACAACACCCGCACTTGACGAGGGAAGGGGCGCCGGGCGATTTGGGAGGGCTGGGGATGGACGAGCACGCCACAGGAGTGTGACCTGAAATGATTTTCCGAGCCGCAGCCCTCTCGGCGGTCCTCATGGCCGTCGCCGCGCCCGCCTCTGCGCAACCCGCGCCGAAGGCCGAGACGCCCCGGGCCCCCTGTTTCCGCCTGAGCGACCTGGGCGGCCACAAGATCGCCGCCCCCGACACCCTCTACTACTCGGTGCGCCGCAAGGAGGTGTACAAGTTCACCTTCAGCGGGTCCTGCCTGGCGGGGGTGACCAACTCCGATCCGCTGATCCTCGAGCCCCTGGGCGCCTCCAGCCAGATCTGCAAGCCCCTGGACCTGAACCTCGGGGTCGGCGGACCGGTCTCGCGCCGGTGCATCATCAAGTCGATCGAGCGCCTGACCCCCGAGCAGGCCGCCGCCCTGCCCAAGAAGCTCAAGCCCTGAGGCGGGCGCTCAGCGCCCCTGGGGCAGGGGCTCCATCCCCAGGCAGACCGAGACGCAGCGGCGGGCGAGCTCTTCCCCCGCATCGATGAAGGGCGCGTCGACGTCGGCCGGGCCCATCACCAGGGGAACCTCGGTGCACCCGGCGATGATCGCCTCGGCGCCCTCCCGGACGAGGACGCGGGCGAGTTCCGCCATGGACTCGCGCACGGCGGGCCCCACGTCGCCCGCCTTGATGCGGCCGAGCAGGTCCATGAACCGGGCCTGCTCCTCCTTCGGCAGGGTCACCAGACCCATGCCCTGGGCGGCGATGTACTCGTGGTAGAGCCGCACCGCGTCCCGGGTTCCCAGGACCCCCGCCCGCCGGGCGCCGGAGTCCCGCGCGGCGCGGGACGCCGTCTCGATCATGTCGACCAGGGGCAGGCCGGAGGCCCGGCTGATCAGGTCGGCATGGGCGTGGGCGGTGTTGCAGGCGATGGCCAGGACCTGGGCCCCGGCCCCCTGCAGGCCGCCCGCCATCTCCGCCAGGACCGGACCCGGCCGGGCGAAGGGATCATTGCGGTCGGGCACCTGGGGGTTGATGTCGACGATGACCCGGATGTGGTCCTGGTCCTTCTGGGCAGGGGTCAGGGCCTGCAGCTTGGACAGGAAGTCGAGGGTGGCGGCGGGACCCATGCCGCCGAGGACGCCAAGGACGCGGCTCATTCCAGATGTCCCTCCAGGACGGAAGCATAGCCGGCCAGGCCCTGGGCCCCGCCGGTGTGAAGGAAGACGACGGTCTCGCCCGCCCAGCGACCCTTGCGGGCGTAGTCGATCAGCCCCTTCATGGCCTTGCCCGTATAGACCGGGTCAAGCAGCAGGCCCTCTGTCCGGGCGGCCAGCCGCAGGGCCTCGAAGACGCCCGCGTCGGCGATCCCGTAGCCTTCGCCCACATAGTCGCAGTCGGCCACGGTCATCTCCCGGCGGACCCGGTCGGCCGCGCCCAGCAGGGCGGCGGTCTCCACCGCCAGGGCGTGGACATTGGCCTCCTGCCGGTCCTTGGGCGCCCGCACGCCGAAGCCGTGGACGGGGATGTCGGCGCCGATGACCGCCAGTCCCGCCACCAGGCCGGCGTGGGTGCCGGCGCTGCCGGTGGCGGTGACGATCCGGTCGATCCTGAGCCCCAGGGCGTCGGCCTGGACCACCAGCTCCCGGGCGCAGTCGGCGTATCCGAGCGCGCCTACCGCGTTCGACCCGCCCCCCGGGATGACATAGGGCCGGCCGCCCCGGCCGCGGACCTCCTCTGCGACCTCGGCGAGGACGGCGTTCATGTCGGTTCCCGCCGGGACGCGGCGCAGGCGGCCGCCCAGCAGCCGGTCGAGCAGGACGTTGCCGGACAGGTTGTAGTCCTCGGCCGTAGTGTCGACCCGGGTCTCCAGGATGATCTCGCAGGCCAGGCCGTACCGGGCGGCGGCGGCGGCCGTCTGCCGGACATGGTTCGACTGCACGGCGCCCTGGGTGACCAGTGTGTCGGCGCCGGCCTCCAGGGCCTCACCCACCAGGAACTCCAGCTTCCGCGTCTTGTTGCCGCCGCCCGCCAGGCCGGTGCAGTCGTCGCGCTTCACCCAGAGGGTCGGCCCGCCGAGGGCCGCGGACAGGCGCGGCAGGGGTTCCAGCGGGGTCGGCAGGTGGGCGAAGCGGGCGCGGGGAAAGCGGGCCAGGTGCATGCGGTTCTCCTCGCCCCGCCCCTTACACCGACGGAGCGGCGCGCGCACCCCAAAGCACCCCCATTCCCCCCGGCGGACTGCGGGCCTAGATAGGGGCATGTCCACGCCCCCGCCCCTCAGGATCCGCGGCCTCGCCAAGTCGGTCCCCGGCGGGCGGGTCCTCTTCGAGGGCCTCGACCTCGACCTCGCCGCCGGCGAGGTGGTGGCGGTGATGGGCGAATCCGGGGCGGGCAAGTCGACCCTCCTCAACCTGGTCGCCGGCCTTGATTCGGCCGACGCCGGCGAGATCGAGATCGCCGGCCGCGCCCTCTCCGCCCTCGACGAGGCCGGGCGGACCCGCCTGCGGCGCGAGAACCTCGGCTTCGTCTTCCAGGCCTTCCACATCCTGCCCCACCTGACCCTCGCGCAGAACACGGCCCTGCCCCTGGTGCTGGCCGGCGTCCCTTCGGCGGAGGCCCTGTCCCGGGCGGCGGAGCTGCTGGCGGCGGTCGGGCTCGCCGGGCGGGAGGCCGACCTGCCGTCGCGCCTGTCCGGGGGCGAGCTCCAGCGGACAGCCATCGCCCGGGCCCTGGTCCACCGGCCGGGACTGATCCTCGCCGACGAGCCCACCGGCAACCTCGACCCGGAGACGGCCGACCGCAGCCTCGGCCTCCTGCTCGAGGCGGCGCGGACCCGGGGCGCGGCGGTCCTGCTGGTCACCCATTCCGCCCGGGCGGCGGAGGCGGCGGACCGGACCCTCTTCCTCGGTCGCCAGGGGCTGGACGCGCGCCATGGCGCCTGACCCGGCCCTGCCGCGGACCCTTCTGTCCTGGATGGTCCGCGGCGAGTGGCGGGCCCATCCCGTGCGCACCCTCGTCGCGGTGCTGGCGATCGCGGTGGGCGTGGCCCTCGGCTTCGCGGTGCACCTGGTCAACCGCTCGGCGCTGGCGGAGTTCGACACGGCCCTGCGCAGCGTCAGCGGTTCGGCCGACCTCCGGGTCGAGGCGGTCTCGCCGGCGGGATTCGACGAAGACCTCTATCCGCGCATCGCGAGGCTTCCGGTCCTGTCGGCGGCCAGCCCGGTCGTCGAGGTCGAGGCCCGGACCGCCGACGGGCGCCCCCTCACCGTCCTCGGCCTCGATCCCCTGAGGGCCGCCCGGGTGACCCCCGCCCTCGCGGCGGGCGCGGGGCCGGCCTTCGGTGCGGGTGGAGGGGCAGGCCGGGAGGACGCGGCCTGGCTGTCCCCGGCCCTCGCCGAGGGCGCGGGCGCGACCCTGGAGGTCCGCGGGGGCGGTCGCCGGGTCGTCCTGCCCGTCGCCGGCGGCCTGCCCTCGGTGGAGGCCGGCCAGCGCCTCGCCGTGGCCGACATCGCCGCCGTGCAGCAGCGCTTCGGCCGTATCGGCCGCCTGGACCGGCTGGACCTGCTCCTGGCCCCCGGGGTGAGCGCCAGGGAGGCGGGCGAGGCCATCGCCGCCGTCCTGCCCGCCGACGCCCGGCTCGCCACGCCCGAGGCCGAGAGCCGGCGCAGCGGCGACCTCTCCCGGGCCTACCGGGTCAACCTCGGCATGCTGGCCATGGTGGCCCTCCTGACCGGCGGCTTCCTGGTCTTCTCGGCCCAGTCCCTCTCCATCGCCCGGCGGCGGCCCGCCTTCGCCCTCCTGCAGGTCCTCGGCCTGAGGCGGCGGGGCCTCTTCCTCCAGGTGCTGGCGGAAGGCGCGGTCCTGGGCGTGCTCGGCGCCGGACTTGGCCTCGCGGCGGGCGCCGGCCTCGCCGGGGCGGTCCTCGGCCTGCTCGGCGGCGACCTCGGCGGCGGCTATTTCAGCGGAATCCGGCCGGACCTCGACATCTCCCCGGGCTGGGCGGCCGTGCACGGCCTGCTCGGCGTGCTGGTGGCCCTGGCCGGAAGCCTGCTGCCGGCCCTTGACGCGGCCCGCATCCCGCCGGCCCAGGCCCTGAAGTCGGCGGGGCAGTCCGGCGATCCCGGGCATCGCCCGCCCCTGGCCCCGGCCCTGCTGCTCGGCGCGGCGGGCCTCGCCGCCGCCTTCGCCCCGCCGGTCGCCGGCCTGCCCCTGTTCGGCTACGCCGCCATCGCCCTGATCCTCGCCGGCGGGGTCGCCGCCATGCCCTGGCTGGCCCGGCAGATGATCGCCCCCCTGGCCCGGCTCGACGCCCCCGTGCCGGTCCGGCTCGCCGCCGCCCGGCTGGCGGGCGCCCCGGACCAGGCCGCCGTCGCCCTCTGCGGGCTCGTGGCCAGCGCCGGGCTGATGGCCGCCATGGGCCTGATGGTCGCCAGCTTCCGGGGCTCGGTGGACGACTGGCTGGGCGCCATCCTTCCCGCCGACGTCTACCTGCGGGTCGCCAATGCCGAGACCGCCGGCCTCGACCCCGCCCTGCAGTCGGCCCTGGCGCGCCTGCCCGGAGTAGCGTCCGTGGAGCCGCGCCGGTCCCTGACCCTCAGCCTCTCCGCCGACCGGCCCCCGGTGACCCTCCTGGCGGTTCCCGCGCCGGCGGGCGGGGCGCCCGGCCTGCCCTGGCGTGGCCAGCCCCGGCCTGTCGCCGCGGGCGAGCCCCCGGCCTGGATCTCCGAGCCCCTTTCCCGCCTCTACCGGCTCTCGCCCGGGGACCGGATGGAGCTGCCCCTGGCGGGCCGGACCGTCAGCGTCCGGGTCGCCGGCATCTGGCGCGACTATGGCCGGCAGTTCGGCGCCATCGCCCTCAGCCGGGCCGACTATGTCCGGATCACCGGGGACGCCGGGGCCAACGAGGCGGGCTTCACCCTGGCCCGCGACGCCGACCGGGGAGAGACCCTGGGCCGGATCCGACAGGCCCTGCCGCCGGACCTCTCGGCGCAGACCGAGGTGGCGCCCTCGGCGCAGATCCGCGCGGTCGCCCTGCGCATCTTCGACCGCAGCTTCGCGGTCACCTACGCCCTGGAGGCGGTGGCGGTGCTGGTGGGCGTGGCGGGGGTGGCGGCCACCGTCTCGGCCCAGACCCTCGCCCGGCGACGGGAGTTCGGCATGCTGCGGCACGTCGGCGCCGGCAGGGGGCAGATCCTGGCCATGCTGGCCCTGGAAGGCGCCTTCCTGGGGGCCGTCGGCGCGGTGGCGGGCCTGGTCCTCGGCGCAGCCATGGGACAGGTGCTGATCCAGGTCGTGAATCCCCAGTCCTTCAACTGGACCATGGAGACGCGCTGGCCCTGGGGCCTGCTCGGCGGCCTGGCCCTCGCCCTGACCCTCGCCTCGGCCCTGACCGCCCTGCTGGCGGGCCGCAGCGCCCTGTCGGCCGACGCCGTGCGCGCCGTGCGGGAGGACTGGTGACATGGACGGGCTGACCCGCAGGATCCTCCTGGCCGGCGGCGCCGGCGCGGCCCTGCCCCTTGCGGCGCAGGCGGCCCCCGCCTTCGCGCCCGTCGTCCCGGGGCGCCGGCTCGCCTTTCCCCGCGACCACGGGGCCCATCCAGGTTTCCGGACCGAGTGGTGGTACGTCACCGGCTGGCTCGAGGGGCCGACCGGCCCCCTGGGCTTCCAGGTCACCTTCTTCCGAACCCGCACCGGCCTCGGAGAGACCAATCCCAGCCGCTTCGCGCCGCGCCAGGTCCTCTTCGCCCACGCCGCGCTGTCGGACCCGCGGGTCGGGCGGCTGCTGCACGGCCAGAGGATCGCCCGCCAGGGCTTCGGCATCGCCGAGGCTTCCGAGCGCGACATGGACATCGTGCTGGACGACTGGCGCCTGGCGCGGGGGCCCGCGGGCGAGATGCGCGCCCGGGCCGGCGGGGAGGGATTCGCCCTGGACCTTGTCCTCACCCCGACCCAGCCCGTCCTCCTGCAGGGCGAGGGCGGGTTCAGCCGCAAGGGACCGAAGCCGGAGCAGGCCAGCTGGTACTACACCCTGCCCCACCTGAAGGTCTCGGGGACGATGGAGCGCGATGGCCGTCGGCGGCCGGTGCAGGGGCGGGCCTGGCTGGACCGGGAGTGGTCCTCGACCCTGCTCGATCCTGCGGCGGTGGGCTGGGACTGGACCGGGATCAACCTCGACGACGGCGGCGCCCTGACCACTTTCCGGGTCCGCGATGCGAAGGGCCAAGCCCTGTGGACGGGCGGTTCCCTGAGGACGGCGGACGGACGGCTCTGGACGGCGCCCAATGGCGCGGTGAGCTTCGATCCCGGCCGGACCTGGAAGTCGCCGCGGACGGGGGCGACCTATCCCGTGGCGCCGACAGTGCGACTGAAGACTCCCCGGGGCGAGAAGCGCTGGGCCCTGACGCCGCTGTTCGACGACCAGGAACTCGACAGCCGCCCCTCCGGCGGCCCGGTCTACTGGGAGGGCGCGGTCCGGGTCCCCGGCGGTTCAGGCTACCTGGAGCTGACGGGCTACGCCGCGCCCCTGAGGCTCTAGGCGGGGAAGGGCATCGACGGCGACTCGGGAGACCCCCTCCGTCCCGCT
>JAPOKE010000085.1 GCA_029977805.1 Phenylobacterium parvum
GGGCCTGGTGCTCGCGGGCGAGTTCGATCGCCTTCTGCCGGGCCTGGATCTCCTCGGCGGACAGGCCGCTCTCGGAAGTCGCCGGCGGGGCGGGGCGGGGCGCAGGGGCGGCGGGCGGCGTCGTGCGGCGCTCGGCGGGGGACGGCGCCGCAAGGTTGCCTGCGGCCGGGCCGGCGGTGCGGGCGCGCTTGGTCTCGACCACAACCGTCTTCGAGCGGCCATGGCTGAAGCTCTGCTTCACCGTGCCGGCGCTGACCGAACCGGCGCCAAGGCGCGGCTTGAGGGTCAGGGGCTGGCGTCCGCCGGGGGCGGAGGGACGGCCGTTGTCTTTATCGTCGCTCATGCGCTCGCTTTACATCCGGCCGGACGAGGCCGGCCCACTTCGAAATCCCTAGCCCTGGGCCGGGTCCGTCGTCCCGGGCGGCGGTGGCGACGCCTCGAACCAGGACTCCGGAGCCAGGGGGCGGAAACCCGAAAGCCGCTGGACATCCAATGTCCAGCGGTCGGAGGCCCGTCCCGCAAGGAAGGCGGTGTGTATCACATTCTCGCCGCCCAAGGCCAAACTCAATTCTTCCCCCGTCCAGAGGCCTGCGACGCCCGGCGCCGGCGAGGCCTTCCGCGCGGCGGCGAGCACCTTGCGCCGGCCGTCGGGGGACCCGTCCAGGGCCTCGACCAGCCAGGCGGCCCGGCCGCCGGAAACCGCCGCCAGGACCTTCTCGAAGCCGAAGACCAGTTCGCCCGCCCGCCGGGCCAGGCCCAGCCCGTCCAGCAGGCGTCGCATCAGCAGGCGCTCGACGAGGTCGGCGAGGGCGGGGTCGGCCTTCAGCCTGGCCTTGGCGGCCCGGCTGAACAGCCCCTTGCGCGCGGCGGCCTCGACCGAGGCGCGGTCCGCCGCCACCCAGAGGCCCCGCCCGGGCAGCCGGCCCGCAAGGTCGGGCGTGACCTCGCCGTCCGGCCCGGCGGCGAAGCGGATCAGGCGCTCGCGCGGGCGCACTTCCCCGGACACCAGGTCCCGGCTCTCGCGCGAGGCCTCGGCGTGGGTCCGGGGAGTCCCGTCACCGGGCGCCGGCGTCCTGGTGCCCGCAGCGGCCACCCCCGGGTCAGTCCTCCCGGACGCCCGGCTGGCCGAAGACGATGTCTTCCTCGCTCAGCTCGGCCTCGATCTCTTCCTCCACCACCTCCGGCGGGGGTTCGATCCAGCCCATGGCGACCCGGGCCCGCATGATCAGGGCCTCGGCCTCCGCGGCGTCCAGCCCGAAGGCGTCGAGGATGCCCGGCTCGCGCACGCGCTCGCCATTGCGGGTCTCGTACCAGCCGCGCAGGTCGTCGGGCACCAGGCCCGCCAGGTCCTCCACCGACTTCACGTCGCCCTCGCCGAGGGCCACGGCCACCGGCAGGGTCACGCCGTCGATCTCCAGGACGCCGTCCTCGACGCCCAGTTCCCGGCGGCGGGCGTCCAGCTCGGCGGCTTCGCGCTCGAGGTGGTCGCGGGCCCGGGCCTGGATCTCCTCGGCGGTCTCCTCGTCGAAGCCCTCGATGTTGGCGACCTCGGAAGCGTCGACATAGGCGACGTCCTCGACGGTGGCGAAGCCCTCGGTGACCAGCAGCTGGGCGATGACCTCGTCCACGTCCAGGGCTTCCTGGAACAGGGCCGTCCGCTCGGCGAACTCGCGCTGGCGGCGCTCGCTCTCCTGGCTCTCGGTCATGATGTCGATCTGCCAGCCGGTCAGCTGGGAGGCGAGGCGCACGTTCTGGCCGCGCCGGCCGATGGCCAGGGACAGCTGCTCGTCCGGCACCACCACCTCGACGCGCTCGTCCTCCTCGTCCATCACCACCTTCGACACCTCGGCGGGCGCCAGGGCGTTGACGATGAAGGTGGCCTCGTCCGGGCTCCACTGGATGATGTCGATCTTCTCGCCCTGGAGCTCGGCCACGACCGCCTGGACGCGGCTGCCGCGCATGCCGACGCAGGCGCCGACCGGGTCGATCGAGCCGTCATTGGAGACCACCGCCATCTTGGCGCGGCTGCCCGGGTCGCGGGCCACGGCGCGGATCTCGATGACCCCGTCATAGACCTCGGGAACTTCCTGGGCGAAGAGCTTGGCCATGAAGCCGCCATGGGCGCGGCTCAGCAGGATCTGCGGGCCCTTGGCCTCGCGCCGGACGTCATAGATGTAGCAGCGGATCCGGTCGCCGATGTTGAAGTTCTCCCGCGGGATGGACTGGTCGCGGCGCATGATGCCCTCGCCCCGGCCCAGGTCGACGACGGTGTTGCCGTACTCGACCCGCTTGACCACGCCGTTGACGATCTCGCCGACCCGGTCCTTGAACTCCTCGTACTGGCGTTCGCGCTCGGCCTCGCGGACCTTTCCGGTCACCACCTGGCGGGCCATCTGGGTCTGCACCCGGCCGAACTCGAAGGGCGGCAGCACCTCCTCGTAGGTCTTGCCGACGAAGGCCTCCGGGTCGTCCCGCAGGGCCTCGGAAAGCCGCCGCACGCCGATCGGCTCGACGGGCAGGCCGTCCTCGTCCGTGAAGGTCTCGTCGTCCGGGATCACCCGGATCACGCGCTTCAGGCTGGTCTCGCCGGTCTTGGGGTCGATACGGACCCGGATGTCGTGCTCGGCGCCATAGCGGGCGCGGGCGCCCTTCTGGATGGCCTCCTCGATGGCCGAGATGACCACCTCGCGGTCAATGGATTTCTCGCGCGCCACGGCGTCTGCGATCTGCAGCAGCTCAAGCCGGTTCGCGGCGATCCCTGTCGGGCTCATGGAACGTCCTCCTGGTCGGAATCGGGTTGGGTCTCGCCGCCCAGCCGGCGGGAGCGCGCCTCGGCGCCCCGCTCAAGAAGCCGGTCGGTCAGGATGAGTTTCGCCTCGGTGATCCAGGCGAAGGGAATGAGGGCGGTCTCGGCCTCGCCCTCGAGGTTCACGGCGACCTGGTCGCCCTCGACGCCCGCCAGCTCGCCGCGGAAACGCTTGCGGCCCTCGGCCACGCGGTCCAGCTCCAGCCGCGCCTCATGGCCCTCGAAGGCCGCGAAGTCCTTCAGGCGGGTCAGCGGCCGGTCGACGCCGGGGGTCGAGACCTCCAGCGTGTACTCGCCCGTGATCGGGTCGGCGGCGTCCAGCACCTCGGACAGGGCCCGGGACAGGCGGGCGCAGTCCTCGACGTTCATCTCCCCCTCGGGGGTGTCGGCCATGACCTGAAGGCGGCGCGCCTGGTCGCCGCCCATCAGCCTCAGCCGCACGATCTCGTAGCCCGCGGCCTCGGCCACCGGGTCGAGAAGCTCCAGGAGTCGGGCGTCCTCCGCCGTCCTGCTGCGCATCAGGTCTCTCCGTCCCCGCCGGAGCCCCTGCCGGGGCGCCCTTGGGCCCAACAAAAAAGCGGCCGGGCCGGAGCCCGCCGCTCGCAGACGTCATCCGACGCCACAAACGATGTTGGAGGGGTGTATAGACGAAAGGCCGCCGCGTGTCAGCCCCTTCCGCCGGACCCGCGTTTCGGCCATAGCGGCGCCTCCGCCGCACGCCACCCAGAGGACCCGCCCATGGACATCTCCCGGATCCCCGTCGGGATGAACCCGCCCTACGACGTCAACGCCCTGATCGAGATCCCCCAGGGCGGCGCGCCGGTGAAGTACGAGCTCGACAAGGCCTCGGGGGCCATGTTCGTCGACCGCTTCCTGCACACCGCCATGTTCTACCCGGGGAACTACGGCTTCATTCCCCACACCCTGTCCGGCGACGGGGACCCGATCGACATCCTCGTGGTCGGGCCGACCCCGGTGGCGACCGGGGCGATCATCCGCTGCCGGCCGATCGGCTGCCTGATCATGGTCGACGAGGCGGGGGAGGACGAGAAGGTCCTGGCGGTGCCGGTGGACAAGCTCCACCCCTACTACGCCGGGATCGATTCCTGGCGGGCCCTGCCCTCCATCCTGACCGAGCAGATCGCCCACTTCTTCTCGCACTACAAGGACCTGGAGAAGGGCAAGATGTCCGAGGTCGGGCGCTGGGCCGATCCCGAGGAGACCGGCGAGCTGATCCGCCAGGCCATCGAGCGGGGGCGTCAGGCCGGGGCCTGATCCCTGCTCCCGGGTTCCCGACGCCGCCGGGCCTCCCGGCCCGCGACCATCAGGGTCAGGATCACCCCGGCCGCCCCGAGGGCGGCGGAATAGATGAAGAAGGCGACGTAGCCGGTCCCCAGTCCGGCGGCGCTGACGCCGGACTTCGCCACCGCCTCCGCAAAGGCGCCCGGCGCCGCAGGCAGCAGGATCCCGCCCGGCGCGTCGGCCAGCCGGGCCGCCCCCTCGACGATGCGTCCCGACTGCGAGGCCACCAGCTTGCCCAGCAGGGCGTAGAGGGATGAGAAGAGGGCGTACTGCGAGGCCGTGAAGCCCCGGCTCGTCAGGCTGGACATGTAGGCGATCAGGCAGGTGCCGGCGAAGCCCGAGGCCAGGTTGTCCAGCCCGATCGCCACCGCAAGCGCCCAGAGCTGGGGCCCCTGGAGGGTCAGCCAGGCGAAGGCGAGGTTGGAGACCGGCCCCGCGAAGGCGCCGATCACGAGGGCCCGCATCAGCCCCAGCCGGGCCACGGCCCAGCCCCCCAGGCCGACCCCGGCCACGGACAGGATGACCCCCAGGACCTTGCGGACCTCGGCGATCTCCAGCTTCGAGAAGCCGATGTCGAGGTAGAAGGGGTTCATGATGTTCAGGACGAAGTCGGGCAGCCGGTAGACGCAGATCAGGGCCAGGATCAGCATGGCCGTCCCCCTGTGGCGGCGGACAAAGTCCGCCAGGGGCTCGCCGAGGGCGCGGAACAGGAAGCGGCCGGGCCGGGTGGGGGCGCCGGGCAGGGGCATGACGGCCGCCGCCAGCAGCGCAAGGCCGCCGAGGGCCGAGGCGACCTGGGCGACGGCGCCCGCCGGCTTCGCCGTCCAGAGGTCCGCCAGGGCGTCCGAGGCCGCCCCGAGGCCGAGGGCGGAGAGGGGCGCCTGCAGCAGGAAGGGGTTGCCCGACAGGCCCGATCCGAGGAAGGCCGCCGCCGCCAGGACGAGGCCGGCCCTGCCGACCCATTCGAGGGCGTCCCGGGCCGGGTTCACGGCCGCGGGCTCCGGGTCGGCCGGCCGCGCAGGCGGGTCGGCCTCCCGGGGGGCGGCGAGGACGCCGGCGGTCCCCGCCAGCATCAGGGCCGCCATCAGGGCGTAGGACCCGCCCCAGCCGATGGCGTCGCTCAGGACCAGGGGCAGGATCCCGGCCAGGATCATCGCGATCCGGTAGCCCCACTGGTAGGCGGCGGCCAGGGCGCCCGCCCGCTCGGGGCCCGCCGCCTCGATCCGCCAGGCGTCGATGACGATGTCCTGGGTGGCGGAGACAAAGCCCACCAGCACCGCCAGGGCCGCCATGACGGCGAGGCTCCGGCCCGGGTCCACGCCGGAGATGGCCAGGAGGGCCAGGATGATCACCGCCTGGCAGACCAGCATCCAGGCCCGCCTCTGGCCGAGGGCGCGGGTCAGGAACGGGATCGGCGCCCGGTCGACCAGGGGCGCCCAGAGGAACTTCACCGAATAGGCCAGGGTGGCGAGGCTGAAGACCCCGATGACCTCGAGGGAGAGGCCGGCGTCCCTCAGCCAGGCCGACAGGGTATCGAAGATCAGGAGGTTGGGCAGGCCCGAGGCGAAGCCCAGGGCCAGCATGACCAGGGAGCGGCGCTCCAGGTAGACCGCCAGGGCCTGCAGGGTCGTGAGGCGCTCGCCGCGCGCTTCCGGAGACTGGGTGTCGCTCATGGGTCCATCCGGGACGCCGCCCCGCGCGGCGGCTCCAGAGTGGCGCGCGCCGCCGGTCGCGTCCAGCGGGGCCCTGGCGCCCGCCCCGGGTCAGGCCGAGCGGCGGCGGCCCGGAGGCTCGTTCCAGCCCCGCGCCACCCGCGTGAGGATCCGCCGCAGGGCGTCCGCGCCCAGGGGCTTGACCAGGAACTCGTCCATGCCCGCCGCGAGGCAGGTCTGCCGGTCGTCCTCGAAGGCATTGGCGGTCAGGGCGACGATGGGGGTGGTGATGCCCTGGGCCCGCATCTCCTGGGCGGTCTCGGGCCCTGTCATGCCTGGCATCCGCATGTCCATCAGGATCAGGTCGTAGGCCCCCACGGCCACGGCCGCCAGGGCCTCGGGGCCGCCGGCGGCGTGGTCGACCACGCAGCTCTCGCGATTGAGCATGGCGGTGGCCAGCAGGGCGTTGATGGCGTGGTCCTCGACCAGGAGGACCTTGAGGCCCGGCGCCGCGGCCGGCGCGATCCGGTCGTCCAGGCGCTCGACGCGGCTGCGCCCGCCCGCCGCCGTCAGGACCCGTTCGGCCAGGGAGCCGGGACGGAGGGGCTTGATGAGGTATCCGGCGAAGCCCCTGGCCCGGTAGTCGTCGATCAGTCCCCGCTCCTCCGGGGACAGGAGGATGATGGCCGGCCGGTCGTCCGGCGGCGCCAGGGGCGTCAGGGGCGACAGGGCGTGGTCCACCAGCAGGACCTCGGCGTCGGCCGGGAGGTCGCGGATACCGGCGGCGGCGACGCCCTCGCCCCCCCGGGAGGTGATCTGGCGAACCGCCGCCTCGCAGACGACGGGGCTGGGGCTGATGACGCCGATCCGCCGTCGGGACAGGTTCCGGCCGGCCGCGCCGCCGGCCCTGGGGGCCGGGAGTTCAAGCCAGAAATCGGCCCCGCCGCCGGGCGCCGGCGAAACCCCTGCGGCGCCCCGCATGGCGGCGGCCAGGGAGCGCACGATGGCCAGGCCAAGGCCGGCGCCGCCGAGGCTGACGCCGTCGACGCGCGGGTCGGTCTGGACGAAGGGCTCGAAGATGCGCTCGCGCTCGGCCTCCGAAACGCCGGGCCCGGTGTCGCGCACGCTCAGGCGGATCCGACCGGCGCCGGCCGGCGCCGCCGAGACCAGGACCCCGCCCTCGCGGGTGAACTTGAGGGCGTTGCCCACATAGTTGAGCAGGACCTGCCGCAGCCGGCCCTCGTCGCCCCGGATGCGGCCAAGGCCGGGGGCGATCCACCAGCCGATCTCCAGCCCCTTCTCCGACGCCCGGGGCGCGGTGAGCTCGCAGACCCCCCGCAGCAGGTCCTCGAGGGCGACCTCGTCGGACTGGACCTCGATGGCCGAGGCGCCGAGGCGGGCGAAGTCGAGCAGCTGGTTGACCAGGCCCAGGAGGTGCTCGCCGGACTCCCTCAGGGCGTCGACATAGCTGCGCTGCTCGCCGGTCAGGGGCGTGGCCTCGAGCAGGCGGGCGAGGCCCAGGACTCCGTTCAGGGGCGTGCGGAACTCATGGCTCAGCCCGGCCAGTTCCTCGATGGAGACCGGCGTCGCGCCGCCCTCCTGCGCCTTGGCGGCGGGCGACGGGGCGAGGGGCCCCTTCGCATCCGGCGAAGGGGCGGTCAGGGCGACGGGTCGGGTCATGCCGTCTTCGTCGCACGCCATGTTTAAGGCTCCGTCAAACCGGGCGATTAACGGAGGGTCAAAGCCGGGCGTCAAGCCGCCCTCAGGCGCTGTCGCCGACCCCCCGGTAGGCGAGGGCCTCGGCCACGTGGCGGCGGGCGACGGGGCCCGCCTCCTCGCCGGCCCCCGCCTCCAGGTCCGCGAGGGTCCGGGCGAGGCGCAGGACCCGGCTCCAGCCCCGGGCGGTCAGGCCGGCCGTGTCCGCGGCGCGGGTCAGGAGGGCCCTTGCGTCGGGCTCCGGGTCTGCGATGGCCTGCAGCCAGTCGCCGGAGGCCCGGGCGTTTGCGGCCTCGGTCTCGGGCCGGCCGGCCGCCAATGCCCGTCGGACCTGTATGTCCCGCGCCGCCGCGACCCGGGCGGCGACCTCGGCCGAGCCCTCGGCGGCGGCGGGCAGGGCGAGGTCGGCGGCGCGGACGGCGGGAACCTCCACCTGCAGGTCGATGCGGTCGAGGAAGGGCCCAGAGACCCGCGCCCGGTAGTCGACCTGGCAGCGCGGCGCCCGCCCGCAGGCGCCCCGGCCCTCGCCGCCCTTGCCGCACTTGCAGGGGTTCTGGGCCGCCACCAGCTGGAAGCGGGCCGGATAGCGCACGTGCCCCGCCGCCCGGGCGACGGTGATCTCGCCGGTCTCCAGGGGCTGGCGCAGGGAATCCAGGGCCTGGGCGCTGAACTCCGGCAGCTCGTCCAGGAAGAGGACGCCGTTGTGCGCCAGCGAGGCCTCGCCGGGGCGGATGCGCGCGCCGCCGCCGGTGAGGGCGGCCATGGTCGCCGAGTGGTGCGGGGCGCGGAAGGGCCGGGCCCGGGTCAGCTCGCCCCGGGCGATCAGGCCGGCCACCGAATGGACCATGGAGGTCTCCAGCAGCTCGGCCGCGGAAAGGGGCGGCAGGAGGCCCGGCAGGCGCGCCGCCATCATGGACTTGCCGGCCCCGGGCGGACCGGTCAGCAGGAGGTTGTGGCCC
>JAPOKE010000086.1 GCA_029977805.1 Phenylobacterium parvum
GCGTCTCCACCCTGACGATGCGGTAGGCGGTCTCGTCCCAGTCCTGGCAGCGGCACAGGACGATGGGCTCGATGGGGTCGAGGTCGGGCGTGCGCCGAAGCCTCTTCTCGCGCAGGGCCTCGGCCCGGTGCTGGAGGCCGAGCAGGCCTTCGGAAAAGACCTGATCGTCCTTCGCGAGGCGGGGATCCGGCGCAAGGCCGTAACGGGAGTAGACGCCCGACAGGAAGGCTTCCGGCGTCATGGCCTGCGCCGTCGGCGCGAGGCCGAGGAAGGCCAGGCCGACCAGTACGAGGGCGGCGAGCCGGGCCATCCCCGGCTTCATCCCGCGATCGGCGCGCAGGCGGCCTCGAGCCAGGTGCGGACCTCGCGGTCCAGGTGCGGGCCGATCTCCGCCAGGACCCGGGCGTGGTAGGCGTCCAGCTGGGCGCGCTCCTCCGCCGTCAGGAGCTCGGGAAGGATCAGGGTCCGGTCGATGGGCGCGAGGGTCAGGGCCTCGAAGCCCAGCATGGGCCGCTCGCCGCCGGGAATGGTCCTGGGTTCGGTCACGTACTGGAGGTTCTCGATCCGGATGCCGTAGGCACCCTCCTTGTAGTAGCCAGGCTCGTTGGAGACGATCATGCCGGGCTGGAGGGCCACCACGTTCGGCGCCTTGGCGATGCGATGCGGGCCTTCGTGGACCCCGAGGAAGACGCCCACGCCGTGGCCGGTGCCGTGGTCGTAGTCCAGGCCGCGCGACCAGAGGGCGGCCCGGGCGAAGGCGTCCACCGCCGAGCCCGTCGTCCCCGCCGGGAAGCGCAGGGCCGCCAGGGCCAGGTGCCCCTTGAGCACCAGGGTGAAGCGCTCGCACATTTCCCGGCTGGGGGTCCCGATGGCCATGGTCCGGGTCACGTCGGTGGTGCCGTCGGGATACTGGCCGCCGGAATCCACGAGGAGGAGGGTGCCGGGCGCAGTGCGCGCATTGGTCTTCTCGGTGGGGTGGTAGTGCGGCAGGGCGGCGTTGCCCTGGGCCGCGGCGATGGTGTCGAAGGACAGGTCCGCCAGGCCCTCGACCTCCTCGCGGAAGGCCTCGAGCCGGCTGGCGACCTCGATCTCGTCGGGCAGCAGGGCCTGGGCCTCGGTGGCCACCCAGTGCAGGAAGCGGGTCAGGGCGACGCCGTCGCGGACGTGGGCGCCGCGCGATCCGGCGATCTCCACCGGGTTCTTGCAGGCGCGGGGCAGGGCGCAGGGGTCCTCGCCGCGCAGGATCCGGGCGCCGGCCGCCTCCAGGGCGTCGAAGTAGAAGGCGGAGGAC
Source organism: Phenylobacterium parvum (assembly GCA_029977805.1). Taxonomy (GTDB): domain Bacteria; phylum Pseudomonadota; class Alphaproteobacteria; order Caulobacterales; family Caulobacteraceae; genus Phenylobacterium; species Phenylobacterium parvum_A. Next base: position 1,292 of record JAPOKE010000086.1, read on the forward strand.
TGGGCGGGATCCACCAGGACGACCTTGTCCTTCAGGGCGGCCAGGGCGCCGGGCAGGTCCGCCGGGGTCTCGAGGGACACGCCGTTGCCCAGCCAGGCCGGGAGCTCGGGCGTCACCTTGGCCGGGTCGAGGAAGAGGCGGGCCGAGCCGTCGCGGTTCAGCACCGCCTGGGCCAGGGGAAGCGGCGTCCGGCTGACATCGCCCCCGCGCACGTTGAACAGCCAGGCGATGGAGGCCGGCGCGGTCAGGACGGCGGCGTCGGCGCCCTTCGCGGCCAGGCCTTCGCCCAGGCGGGCGCGCTTGGCGGCGGAGTCCACGCCGGCGAAGTCCAGGGCGTGGGGACGGACCGGGGCTGCGGGCTGGGGCGGGCGCTCCTCGCCCCAGGCGACGTCGAGGGGATTGGGATCGACGGCCTTCAGGGTGGCGCCGGACTTCAGCGCGGCGTTGCGCAGGTGGCCGAGGGCGTCGGGGCTGTGCAGTCGGGGATCGTAGCCGATCACCTGGCCGGGCCGGGTGTTGGCCTCGATCCAGGCCGGGACCCCGCCGACCACGAGGTCGCAGATCTCGAAGAGGGCGGCGTCGACCTGGGCCCGGACCTGGATGGTGTAGCGGCCGTCCACGAAGACGGCGGCGCGGTCAGCCATCACGATGGCGGCCCCGGCCGAGCCGGTGAAGCCGGTCGCCCAGGCCAGCCGGTCGTTGGCGGCGGGCAGGTACTCGTTCTGGTGCTCGTCCTCGTGGGGCACGAGCAGGCCGTCGAGCCCCTGGGCGGCCATGGCGGCGCGGATGCGGGGCAGGTGGAGGGACCCGTGGGACGGATCAGCGGATTCTTTGAAGCTCTGGCGCATGGACGCTATCTAGGCCCGACCTGCGGGGCGCGCAAAGTCCCCGCGGACAGGAGGCGGCATGTCGCGTGAGGATCGCAAGGCCCGGGTCGAGGCCTGGAAGGAAGGGCGCAAGTCCCGCGCCGGCATCTTCCGGGTGGACTGCCCTCCTGAGGGCAAGGTCTGGCTCGGCGTGAGCCGGAACCTCGACTCCCAGCAGAACGGCGTCTGGTTCAGCCTGCGCCATGGCGGTTCGCCCAACCGCGAGATGCAGGCGGCCTGGAACGCCCATGGCGAGGCGGCCTTCGCCTTCGCCGAGGTCGAGGAACTCGATGTCGAGGCGTTGAGCGCCTACCTGGTCAACCAGAAGTTGCAGGAACGCCTGCGCGCCTGGTGCGCCGAGCTGGGCGCTGGCCGCGTGGTCGCCTGAGCCTTCAGGGCCGCTGGATCACCAGGGTCGCCCAGGCGTCCCGGTGGATCCGCCGCAGGAGCCGGAAGCCCCGCGAGCGGTAGGCCGCCAGCACGCGCCGCTCCTGGGTGCGCAGGAGGCCCGACAGGATGGCGACGCCGCCGGGGCGCAGCGCCCCGCGGATGTCCTGAGCCAGGCTGACCAGCGGACGGGCCAGGATGTTGGCGAAGACCAGGTCGTAGGGCGCCGCCGAGCGGACGCTCTGGTGGCCGAGGCCCGAGGCGTGGACGAACTCGGCCCGGGCGCCGTTCAGGGCCGCATTCTCCCGGGCGATGCGGACGGAGGGGGCGTCGATGTCCGTGCCGCGCGCCAGGCGGGCGCCCGTTCGGGCCGCTGCGATGGCCAGCACGCCGGTTCCGGCGCCGACGTCCAGCACCTTGCCGAAGCGGCGGGCCTTGATCAGGTCGTTCCAGGCCTGGAGGCAGCCGACCGTGGTGCCGTGGTGGCCGGTGCCGAAGGCCGCCCCGGCCTCGATCCTCAGGGCGACCGCATTGGGCGGGATCCGGCCGCGGTCGTGGGCGCCGTAGACGAAGAAGCGCCCGGCGCGGACGGGGGGCAGGCCGGAGAGGGACATGGCCAGCCAGTCCGCATCGGCCAGGGCCTCCACGGCGACGACAAGGCCGGGCTGGGCGGCCAGCCGTCCCTGCAGGGCGTCGGCCTCCTCGCGGGTGGTGGGGAAGGCGTCGATCCGCCACACGTCGCGGTCCTCGTCCTCCTCCAGGATGGAGTAGGTCGTTCCCTCGAACATCGGGTCGGAATCGAGGCCCGCAGCGGCGGCCTCCGCGGCAAGGCGGGGGCCCCGGGCGATGATCTGGACGGCGTCGTCACTCATTCGCCCTCCTTAGGGCGGTCCGCGCCGGAAGGCGAGGGGGCGGCAGGAGCCGGCGGGGTCACCGCCTTCGCCGCGGCGGAGGGCGCCGTCGCGGGCTCCGGCCCGGACTCCAGCCCGGGCTCGGGCTTGGGCGGCGGCGCAGGGAGTTCGACGGCCTCCTCCTCCTCCCAGGCCGGGACAGGCGGGATGTAGCCCGGGGGCGGCTGGCGGGAGTCCGTGCCGACGACATAGTCGGGGACCGGTCCGTTCCCGGACCAGCCGCCGGCGCTCCAGCCTCCCGTGGGGTCGGCGCCGCCCACCATCCCGGCCGGCGGCCCCGTGAAGCCCGCAGGCTCGACGGGGTCCTTGCGGAAGTCGCCTGGCTGGGGCCTGAGCAGGGCGCCGGCGATCAGGCCAAGGCAGGCGAAGGCCGCCGCGCCGGCCAGCTCGACCTTCATGCGGCCCGGCGCACGGCCCGCTCGATCAGGTCGCAGACCTGCGGGATCAGGGGCGCGGGGATGTTGTGGCCCATGCCCGGAAGGACATGCATCTCGGCGCCGGGGATGCAGGCGGCGGTGTCGTGGCCGCCCTCCACCGGGACCAGGGGATCATCCGCCCCGTGGATCACCACCGTGGGGGCGGTGATGCGGCGCAGGGCCTCGCGGCGGTCGCCGCTGCCCAGGATGGCGGCGTACTGCCTCAGGAAGCCGACAGGGTAGTAGGCGCGGCGGAAGGACTCCGCGATGCCGGCGCGCTCGGCAGCCTCGTCCAGCACCCCGGCGGGGCCGGCCATCACCCGGGCCGATTTCAGGCCGTGGTCGAGGAAGGCGTCGAGGTCCTGGTGCGGGTCGGGGCCCCGGTCGACCAGGAAGGCCACAGCCTCCGGCTTGGCCGGGGGCAGGCCCGGATTGCCTGTGGTGGACATGATCGAGGTCATGGAGCGCACCCGGTGCGGGTGCTCGGCGGCCAACATCTGGACGATCATCCCGCCCATGGAGGCGCCGACCACGTGGGCGGAGCCGAACCCGAGCCCCTCGATCACCCCTGCCGCATCTGCGGCCATGTCGGAGAGGAAGTAGGGAACCTCCGGCCTCCGGCCCTCGCGGACCGCCTTGGCCACGTCGCCGATGTTCGGCGGGGGATGGTCCTCGAAGCGATGGGACAGGCCGACGTCCCGGTTGTCGAACCGCACCACGCGATAGCCGCGCCCGGCCAGGTCGCCGACCATGTCCATGGACCAGCGGATCATCTGTGCGCCCAGGCCCATCACCAGGACGATGGGCTCGCCGCCCTCCGGGCCGTGGATGTCGTATTCGATCCCGATGCCGTTCGCGGTCAGCCTGGCCATCTGTCTCTCCCTTTGCAGGGCGGCACGATGGCGCGGCGGGCGCCCGCCTGCAAGCGGCGGCTGGGCCTCAGGCCTTCGCCACGAAGCTGTCGAGGACCTTCTTCTCGCCGGCCTTGTCGAAGGCCACGGTCAGCTTGGAGCCCTCCGCCGCCAGCACCCGGCCATAGCCGAACTTCTGGTGGAAGACGCGGTCGCCCCGGGAATAGGCGCTGGACTGGGGGTCGGAGACCGCCAGCAGCTTGCCCTCGCCCTCGATCACGGCTTTCCGGTTGACGGGGGCTGCGGGCCGCCCCCGGTCCTGGGCCCGGCGCCAGCCGGGGGAGTCGTAGCCGGAGCCGAAGGCCGGGGTCTCGTCCCAGCGGCTGGCCGCCGCCTGCATGCCCGGACCCCCGCTGAAGTAGCCGGTCTCCGAGACCGCCTCGACGTGCGCCTCCGGCAGCTCGTCCACGAAACGGCTGGGCAGCTGGCTGGTCCAGCGGCCATAGACCAGGCGGTTGGCGGCGAAGGAGATGCGGGCCGATTTCCGCGCCCGGGTCAGGCCCACATAGGCCAGGCGCCGCTCCTCCTCCAGGCCCTTCTCGCCGGTCTCGTCCAGGCTGCGCTGGGAGGGGAAGACCCCTTCCTCCCAGCCTGGCAGGAAGACGAGGGGGAACTCCAGGCCCTTGGCCGAGTGCAGGGTCATGATCTGCACGGCGTCGGCCTGGGGCCCGCGGTCCATGTCCATCACCAGGGAGACATGCTCGAGGTAGGCCTGGAGGGTGTCGAAGGCGTCCATGGACTGGACCAGTTCCTTCAGGTTCTCCAGCCGGGTCTGGGCGGTGGGGGTGCGGTCGGCGCGCAGGGCGTCCGTGTAGCCGCTCTCCTCCAGTATGGTCTCGGTCAGTCGGGCGTGGTGGGTGTCGCGGGACAGGGCCGTCCACCGGTCGAGGTCGCGCAGGAAGCCCGAAAGGGCGGTGCGGGTGCGGGCCGGCAGCTCGTCGGTCAGGGCGGCCTCGCGGGCGGCGGCCAAGGCCGAGACGCCCGAGGCCCGGGCGATCTGGAACAGCTTCTGGACCGAGGCCTCGCCAATGCCCCGTCGCGGGGTGTTGACGATGCGCTCGAAGGCGAGGTCGTCGTCCGGCGACTGGACGAGGCGGAGATAGGCGTGGGCGTCGCGGATCTCGGCCCGCTCAAAGAAGCGCGGCCCACCCACCACTGTGTAGGGGATGGACATCAGGACGAAGCGTTCCTCGAAGGCCCGCATCTGGAAGGAGGCCCGCACCAGGATGGCCATGTCGCGGTAGGCGAGGGGGGCTTCGTCGCGCTCGCCCCGGTGGGCGCGCTCGATCTCCTCGGCCACGAGGCGGCTCTCGGCCTCGCCGTCCCAGACGCCGCGGACCAGGACCTTGGCTCCGCCCTCCGCCTCGGTCCACAGGGTCTTGCCCAGCCGGCCACGGTTGGCGGCGATCAGTCCTGAGGCCGCGCCGAGAATGTGGGCGGTGGAGCGGTAGTTGCGCTCCAGCCGGATGACCTTCGCCCCCGGGAAGTCCTTCTCGAAGCGCAGGATGTTGTCCACCTCGGCGCCCCGCCAGCCGTAGATCGACTGGTCGTCGTCGCCCACGCAGCAGACATTGCCCCGCGACTGGCCCAGCAGGCGAAGCCAGAGGTACTGGGCGACGTTGGTGTCCTGGTACTCGTCGACCAGGATGTAGCGGAAGCGCCGGTGATACTCCTCCAGGATGTCCGGCCGGGCCTGGAGCAGGGTCAGGTTGTGGAGCAGGAGGTCGCCGAAGTCGCAGGCGTTCAGCACCCGCAGGCGCTCCTGGTAGGCGCGGTAGAGCTCCTGCACCCGGTTGCCGGCGAAGCCCGCCCCCTCGCCGGAGGGGAGTTTCTCCGGCGTCCAGCCGCGGTTCTTCCAGTGGTCGATCAGGCCCGCCAGGGCCTTGGGGGTCCACCGCTTCACGTCGATGTTGGCGGCCTCCATCACCTGCTTGATCAGGCGCTCCTGGTCGTCGGTGTCGAGGATGGTGAAGGTGGACTTCAGCCCCACGATCTCGGCGTGCCGGCGCAGGATCTGGGCGGCGATGGAGTGGAAGGTGCCCAGCCAGCGCAGGCCCTCGGCCTCGGGCCCGAGGATGGCGGCGAGGCGCTCGCGCATTTCCCGCGCCGCCTTGTTGGTGAAGGTGACCGCCAGGATCTCCCAGGGCCGGGCCCGGCCGGTGGCGAGGATGTGGGCGAGCCGCGTGGTCAGCACGCGGGTCTTGCCCGTGCCGGCGCCCGCCAGCACCAGGACGGCGCCGTCGACGGCCTCCACGGCCTCCCTCTGTTCGGGATTCAGCCCCTTGAGGTAATCAGGCTCCGCCCCGGCGCGCAGGCCCGCGCTGGCCCTCTGGCTGAGGGTCAGGCCGCGCTCCGCCCCGGGCTCGCCGTGTGATTCCGACTCCGACATGGGAACGGATGTAGCACGCAGGGAGCGGGCCGTTCAGCCCTTCGCCTGCAGGGCGGCGACGCGGCAGGCCGAGGCCAGGGGGCGCTCGCCGCGGCCGGCGTCGATCTCGGCGAGGAGGACCGAAAGGCGCACGCCGCGGGCCGTCGCCATGGCCTCCAGCGCCGCCCAGAACTCCGGCTCGAGGGCGAGGGAGGTGGCGTGCCCGGCAAGGTGGACGGAGCGCTTGGCGAGGGTCATGGCGAAAAGGCTTACACCTGATCGCAGGACCGCGTCAGGCCCTTGAATCCCGGCCGCGCCGGCGCTACCTCCTCGACAACTGAACAGTGTTTAGTGGACGCCATGACCGCCGACGTTCTGCCTGCCGACACGCCCATCCCCGCCCCGCGCCGTGACTGGGGGGCGGCCCTCCGCGCCCTGCGCAGGCTGCTCCGGGACAAGGAGGACACCCGCCAGGTCTTCGAGATCATGCGGGCCCTGTCGGGGGACGCCGTGGGCCAGTGCTACCGGCGCCTCTACACCACGCCGAAGGGCGGGCGGATCGCCTATGAGCGCGTCGAGCTGGCCCGCAGGCTGATGGACGACGCCTGGCTCAACACCTTCCCCGAAGGCACGGTCGGCGCCGCCTACCGTCACTTCATCCGCAGCCAGCAGATCTCCGCCGAGGGCCTGGCCGAGGTCAGCCGCGAAGGCGCCGGCGACATCGACACCCCGCACCCCATCGCCTGGATGGCCCGTCGCACCCGCGACGTCCATGACGTCTGGCACGTGCTGAGCGGCTATGGCCGCGACGGCCTGGGCGAGGCCTGCCTGGTGGCCTTCTCCTACCCGCAGACCCGCAGCCTGGGCTGGGCCCTGATCGCCCTGGGGGCCATCTCGCGCACCCGCGGCGGCCGCTATCCCTACGCAAAGGCGATCTGGCAGGGCTACCAGCGCGGCAAGAAGGCCCGCTGGCTGCTGGGCGAGGACTACGAGGCCCTGTTCGCCGAGCCCCTCGACCAGGCCCGCCGCCGGCTGGGGATCACCCCGCCGACGGTCTACGACGCCATCCCGCCCGAGGCCCGCGACATCGTCGCCAGCCCGACCCCGGCCGGCGTCCCGGTTCCCGCCGGCGCCCAGGCGTAGGCTCGCCAACGCCGTTGACCCCCTCAGTCAGCTTCGCTGACAGCTCCCCCTTGGGGGAGCAATTGGCTCTGTAATTCCTCCCC
>JAPOKE010000087.1 GCA_029977805.1 Phenylobacterium parvum
GATCATCGAGTAGGTCCTCGACCGCCTCCCGGCCCAGCCGGGAAACAACAGGGGCCGCGGAGGAAACTCCGCGGCCCTTTTTGCTGCGTGCGCCCCGGAAATGAAGCTTCGCCAGGGGGGAGGGCGCGCTTGACGGGGGCGAGTCGGGCACGTATACCCGCGCCTCCTGTTGGACCGGCTGTGCCCGTCGACCCTGCGTCGATTGGCAGACGCGGTTCGCGGAGCGGCCTTTTCCAGGGACATCCGTCCCGGGCAGGGGCGGGAGCCGGCGCGGTCCTTCGCGCAGGTTTCGTTTCGTTTTGCGGACTTTCGTGTGCGGGCGCCCTGCGAGGGGTGTCCGGAGTTGGTCTTTGAAATGGTCAATGGCACGCGGACGGACCGCCGTCTGTAGGGGAAACTGAAGAGCGATATGGATCGTCAGAACATCCGCATCCGGCTCAAGGCCTTCGATCACCGCGTGCTGGATCATTCCACGCGCGAGATCGTAAACACGGCCAAGCGCACCGGCGCGACCGTCCGGGGGCCCATCCCCCTGCCGACTCAAATTGAAAAATTCACGGTCAACCGTTCGCCGCACATCGACAAGAAGTCGCGCGAGCAGTTCGAGATCCGCACGCACAAGCGCGTGCTCGACATCGTCGATCCGACGCCCCAGACCGTTGACGCTCTCATGAAGCTCGACCTGTCCGCCGGCGTGGACGTCGAGATCAAGCTCTAGGGGGATCGGTCGATGCGTACCGGCGTGATCGCCAAGAAAATCGGCATGGCCCGCTTCTTCGATGAGGACGGGGTCCACGTGCCCGTGACCGTCCTCAGCCTGGATGGCTGCGCCGTGACCGGCCACCGCACCGCGGAGCGCGACGGCTATGTCGCCCTCCAGCTGGGCGCGGGGCTCCGCAAGCCCAAGAACGTCACCAAGCCCCTGCGCGGCCACTTCGCCAAGGCCGAGGTCGAGCCCCGCCAGAAGGTGGTCGAGTTCCGGGTCTCCCCCGAGAACCTGATCGAGGTGGGCGCCGAGCTGACCGCGGACCATTTCGTGGTCGGCCAGAAGGTGGACGTCACCGGCACCACCATCGGCAAGGGCTTCGCCGGCGCCATGAAGCGCTGGAACTTCGGGGGCATGCGCGCCACCCACGGCGTGTCCGTGTCGCACCGCGCCCACGGCTCCACCGGCCAGCGCCAGGATCCCGGCAAGACCTTCAAGGGCAAGAAGATGGCTGGCCACCTGGGCCAGGAAACCGTCACCACCCTGGGCCTCACCGTCTGGCGCATCGACGCCGACCGGGGGCTGATCATGGTCAAGGGTTCGGTCCCGGGTTCCGAAGGTTCGTGGGTCCGCATCCGCGACGCCGTGAAGGCTCCGCCCGCCGGCGTCCCGACGCCCGGCGCCTTCCGCAAGGCCGGCCAGGCCGCGGTCCCCGCCGCCGAGGCCGCCCCCGCCGAAGAGGCTCCGCAAGCCGAGGGTCAGGAATAATGAAACTCGACGTCATCAAGCTCGACGGCGGTAAGGGCGGTTCGATCGAACTGTCCGACGCCATCTTCGGGATCGAGGAGATCCGCGGGGACATCCTGCAGCGGGTCGTGACCTGGCAGCTCGCCAAGCGGCGCGCCGGGACGCACAAGATCCAGGTCCGGAACGAAGTCTCCCGGACCAGCAAGAAGATGTACAAGCAGAAGGGCACCGGCGGCGCCCGTCACGGTTCGCGCCGTGCGGCCCAGTTCGTCGGCGGCGCCAAGGCCCACGGGCCGGTGGTCCGCAGCCACGCCTTCGACCTGCCCAAGAAGATCCGCGCCCTGGCCCTGCGCCACGCCCTGTCCTCCAAGGCCCGGAACGGCGACCTCGTGGTCGTCGACAGCCTGGCCCTGCCCGAGGCCAAGACGGCGGCCCTGCGCACGACCCTCGGCAAGATCGGCCTGGTCAACGCCCTGGTGATCGCGGGTCCCGAGGTGGACGGCAACTTCCGCCTGGCCGCCCGGAACATCCCGAACGTGGATGTGCTGCCGAACGCCGGCCTCAACGTCTACGACGTGCTGCGTCGCCGCACCCTCGTCCTGACCAAGGACGCGGTCGAGGCGATCAACGCCCGCTTCGCCGAGAAGGAGGCCGCGTGATGGCCACCCCCTCCGCCCGTCACTACGACACCATCCTGTCCCCGGTGATCACCGAGAAGGCGACCCTGCTGTCCGAGCAGAACAAGGTCGTGTTCCGGGTCGCCAGCGACGCCACGAAGGACGAGATCGCGGCCGCCGTCGAGGCGCTGTTCAAGGTCTCGGTGACCAAGGTCAACACCCTGAACGTGAAGGGCAAGACCAAGCGTTTCCGCGGCCGTGAAGGCCGTCGCTCCGACGTCAAGAAGGCTGTCGTGACCCTGGCCGAAGGCCAGTCCATCGACATCACCACGGGGCTCTGAACCGATGGCTCTGAAGCAATACAATCCGACTTCGCCCGGCCGGCGCACCCTGGTGCTGATCGACCGGTCCGAGCTCCACAAGGGCCGCCCGGAAAAGTCCCTCGTCGAGGGCCTGACCAAGACGGGCGGACGTGGCGGCGGCGGTCGCGTGGCCGTCCGCTTCCGCGGCGGCGGCGCCAAGCGCCTTTACCGCAAGGTGGACTTCAAGCGTCGCAAGTTCGACGTGGCCGGCACGGTCGAGCGGATCGAGTACGATCCCAACCGCACCGCCTTCATCGCCCTGATCCGCTATGCGGACGGCGAGGTCGCCTACATCCTGGCCCCGCAGCGCCTCAAGGCCGGCGACCAGGTGATCGCCTCCGAGCGCGCGGACGTGAAGCCCGGCAACGCCATGCCGCTCCGCGCCATGCCGATCGGCTCGATCATCCACAACATCGAGCTGAAGCCCCTCAAGGGCGGCCAGATCGCCCGCTCGGCCGGCGCCTACGCCCAGCTGGTCGGCCGTGACGCCGGCTATGCCCAGATCCGCCTGAATTCTGGCGAGCTGCGCATGGTCCCGGACGGCTGCATGGCCACGGTCGGCGCCGTGTCGAACCCGGACCACATGAACGAGGTCCTGGGCAAGGCCGGCCGCTCGCGGCACAAGGGGCGTCGCCCCCACGTCCGCGGCGTCGCCATGAACCCGGTCGACCACCCGCACGGCGGCGGTGAAGGCCGCACCTCGGGCGGCCGTCACCCGGTCACGCCCTGGGGCAAGCCGACCAAGGGGTCGCGCACCCGCACCAACAAGGCGACGGACAAGTTCATCATCCGCTCGCGTCACGCCCGGAAGGCTCGCTGATCCATGACCCGTTCCGTCTGGAAAGGACCGTTCGTCGACGGTTACCTGCTCAAGAAGGCGGAGGCCGCCCAGGCCTCCGGCCGCAAGGACGTCATCAAGACCTGGTCGCGCCGCTCGACCATCATGCCGCAGTTCGTCGGCCTGACCTTCGGCGTGCACAACGGCCAGAAGCACGTGCCCGTCCTCGTCTCCGAGGACATGGTCGGCATGAAGCTCGGCGAGTTCGCCCCGACCCGGTATTTCCCGGGCCACGCGGCGGACAAGAAGGCCAAGAGGAAGTAGGCATGTCCAAGCCGTCCAATCCCCGCCGCCTGAAGCCGGCCGAGGCCATGGCCAAGGCCACCACCCTGCGGGTCAGCCCCCGCAAGCTGAACCTGGTCGCCCAGTCGATCCGGGGCCTGAAGGTGCAGCGCGCGCTCAACGAGCTCGAGTTCAGCCACAAGCGGATCGCCCGCGACGTGCGCAAGGCGCTCTACTCGGCCATCTCGAACGCCGAGAACAACCACAACCTCGACATCGACTCCCTGGTCGTCGCCGAGGCCTACGTGGGCAAGAACCTCGTGATGAAGCGCTTCGCGGCCCGCGCCCGCGGCCGCGCCTCGCGCATCCAGAAGCCTTTCAGCGAGATCACCATCGTGGTCCGCGAACTCGGTGAGGCCGCCTGATGGGTCAGAAAGTCAATCCTGTCGGGCTCCGCCTCGGCGTCAACCGCACCTGGGACAGCCGCTGGTTCGCCGCCGGCGCCGACTATGGCCGCCTTCTGCACGAGGACCTGCGGGTCCGCGCCGAGCTGAAGAAGCGCCTCTACCAGGCTGGCGTCAGCCGGATCATCATCGAGCGCCCGCACAAGAAGTGCCGCATCACCATCTATGCCGCGCGCCCCGGCGTGATCATCGGCAAGAAGGGCGCGGACATCGAGAAGCTGCGCAAGGACGTCGCCGCCATCACCGGCGGGGAAGTCCACCTGAACATCGTCGAGATCCGCAAGCCGGAAGCCGACGCCCAGCTGATCGCCGAGAACATCACGGCCCAGCTCGAGCGCCGGATCGCCTTCCGCCGCGCCATGAAGCGCGCCATGCAGTCGGCCATGCGCCTCGGCGCCAAGGGCATCCGGATCAACGTCTCCGGCCGCCTGGGCGGCGCGGAAATCGCCCGGATGGAGTGGTACAAGGAAGGCCGCGTGCCGCTCCACACCCTGCGCGCCGACATGGATTTCGGCTTCGCCGAGGCCAAGACCACCTACGGCATCATTGGCGTGAAGGTGTGGGTCTTCAAGGGCGAGGTCCTCGAGCACGATCCCATGGCCATGGACAAGCGCCTGGCCTCCGAGTCCGGCCCGGCCGGCGAGGGTGGCGGGCGTGAGCGTTCCGGCGACCGTCCGGACCGTGGTCCGCGCCGCGACCGCCGCGAGACCGCGGGAGCCTAAGAGACAGCCATGCTTTCCCCGAAGAAGACCAAGTACCGCAAGCAGTTCAAGGGCAAGATCCACGGGACGGCCAAGGGCGGCTTCACGCTGAACTTCGGCTCCTATGGCCTGAAGTCCGTCGAGCCCGAGCGGATCACCGCCCGCCAGATCGAGGCCGCCCGTCGCGCCATCACCCGCCAGATGAAGCGCCAGGGCCGCGTCTGGATCCGGATCTTCCCGGACGTGCCGGTCACCGACAAGCCGGCCGAAGTCCGGATGGGCAAGGGCAAGGGTTCGGTCGAGTACTGGGCCGCCCGGGTGCATCCCGGCCGGATCATGTTCGAGATCGACGGCGTCCCGGACGACATCGCCCGCGAGGCCCTGCGCCTCGGCGCCGCCAAGCTGCCGGTGAAGACCCGCATCGTCACCCGCATCGACGCCGTCGCGGAGCACGCGTGATGAAGACCGAAGACCTCCGGGCCATGACCCCCGACCAGCTCGCCGAGAGCCTGCTGAGCCTGAAGAAGGAGCAGTTCAACCTGCGCTTCCAGGCCGCCACGGGCCAGGTCGAGAAGACCCATCGCGCCGGCGAGATCCGCAAGGACATCGCCCGGATCAAGACCGTCCTGCGCAGCCGCCAGGCCACGGCCTAGGGAGTACGAACATGCCGAAACGCATCCTTGAAGGCGTTGTCGTCTCCGACAAGGGCGACAAGACGGTCGTTGTGAAGGTGGAGCGCACCTTCCTGCACCCGGTGCTGAAGAAGACCGTCCGCCGGTCGAAGAAGTACCACGCCCACGACGAGGGCAACGTCTACCAGGCGGGCGACCTCGCCCGCATCATCGAGTGCGCCCCGCGCTCCAAGACCAAGACCTGGGAAGTCCTGCCGAAGGCAGGCGCTTCGCAGGCGTCCTGAGGGAGGCTGATCCATGATCCAGATGCAGACCAACCTCGACGTTGCTGACAATTCCGGCGCCCGCCGTGTCATGTGCATCAAGGTCCTCGGCGGCGCTGGCCGTCGCTATGCCGGCGTCGGCGACAAGATCGTCGTGTCGGTGAAGGAAGCCATTCCGCGCGGCCGCGTGAAGAAGGGCGACGTCCTGCAGGCCATCGTCGTGCGGACCTCGCAGGCCATCAAGCGCAAGGACGGGTCCCTGATCCGCTTCGACCGCAACGCCGCCGTGATCGTCAACAAGCAGAGCGAGCCGATCGGCACCCGGATCTTCGGGCCGGTTCCGCGTGAACTTCGCGCGAAGAACCACATGAAGATCATCTCGCTCGCCCCCGAGGTGCTGTAATGGCCGCGAAGATCAAGAAGGGGGACCGCGTCGTGGTCCTGACCGGCAAGGACAAGGGCCGCCAGGGCGCCGTCCTGAAGGTCCTGCCGAAGGAAGACCGGGTGGTCGTGCAGGGGGTCAACATGATCCAGCGCCACACCCGGCCGACCCAGGCCGATCCCCAGGGAGGCATCCGCACCCGCGAGGCCGCCCTGCATGTCTCCAACGTCGCCATCGTCGATTCCAAGGGCAAGCCGACCCGCGTCGGTTTCCGGGTCGAGGACGGCAAGAAGGTCCGCGTGGCCAAGACCACCGGCGAGGTCATCAATGGCTGAACAAGCTTATGAGCCGCGGCTGAAGACCGAATATCGCCAGCGCATCCGCGGGGCGATGCGGGAAAAGTTCGGCTACACCAACGAGATGCAGATCCCGCGCCTGGACAAGATCGTCCTGAACATGGGCATCGGCGAGGCGGTGGGCGACTCCAAGAAGGTCCAGGCGGCGATCGCCGACCTGACGCGCATCGCGGGCCAGAAGCCGGTCCCGACCAAGGCCCGCAACTCCATCGCCGGCTTCAAGCTGCGCGAGGGCATGGTCATCGGCGCGAAGGTCACCCTCCGCAAGGACCGCATGTACGAGTTCCTGGACCGGCTGATCACCATCGCGCTGCCGCGGGTCAAGGACTTCCGGGGCCTCAAGCCCACCTCCTTCGATGGTCGCGGCAACTACGCCATGGGCCTCAAGGAACACATCGTGTTCCCCGAGATCAACTACGACCAGATCGATCAACTGTGGGGCATGGACATCATCGTCGCCACGACTGCGAAGACCGACGAGGAGGCTCGCCAGCTTCTTCGGGAATTCCAGTTCCCGTTCAACGCCTAAGGGACGGGAAGGAAAGGTAACATGGCCAAGAAGAGCGCCGTCAACCGTAACGAGAAGGTCAAGGTTCTCGTCCAGCGCTACGCCGCCCGCCGCGAGGCGCTGAAGGCGATCGCCAACGACGAAAGCCTGCCGCTGGAGGACCGCTTCGAGGCGCGCCTCAAGCTCGCCGAGCTGCCCCGCAGCTCGTCGAAGACCCGCATCCGCAACCGCTGCGAGGTCACGGGTCGTCCCCGCGCCTACTATCGCAAGCTGAAGATGAGCCGGATCGCCCTGCGCGAACTGGGTTCCCAGGGCCAGATTCCTGGCCTCGTGAAGTCGAGCTGGTGAGGAGGGTCCCATGGTGAACGACCCCGTTGGCGACATGATCGCCCGCATCAAGAACGCCGCCACCCGCGGCCGTTCGAAGGTTTCCTGCCCGGCCTCGAAGATGCGCGCCCGCGTGCTCGACGTGCTGGCCGAGGAGGGCTACATCCGCGGCTACCAGCTGGTGGAAAAGCCCGGCGCCTTCCCCGAGTTCGAGATCGAGCTGAAGTATTTCGACGGCCGTCCGGTGATCGTCGAGATCCGGCGCGTCTCCAAGCCTGGTCGCCGCGTCTACTCGTCCATCAAGGACCTGAAGCCGGTGAAGAACGGCCTGGGCATCTCGGTCCTGTCGACGCCCAAGGGCGTCATGTCCGACGCGGCGGCGCGTGACGCCAACGTGGGCGGCGAAGTCCTGCTGCGGGTGTACTGACATGTCCCGGATCGGAAAAAAGGCGGTCCCGACGCCCGCCGGCGTCAACGTGACCATCGAGGGCCAGACCCTGACGGTGAAGGGCCCCAAGGGCCAGCTGTCCTGGACCCTTCCCGAGGAGATCGAGCTCCGCCAGGAAGGCGGCGAGCTGCTCGTGGCCAAGCGCGTGGACACCACCCGCGCCCAGGCCATGTGGGGCCTCTCGCGCACCCTGGTGAACAACATGGTCGTCGGCGTCTCGGCCGGCTACGAGGAAACCCTCGAGCTGGTCGGCGTGGGCTACCGGGCGCAGATGAAGGGCCCGGCCCTGAACATGCAGCTCGGCTTCAGCCATGAAGTCGACATCGACCCTCCGGCTGGCGTCACCTTCGCCACGCCGAAGCAGACCGAGATCAGGATCAGCGGGATCGACAAGCAGGTGGTCGGCGAGATCGCCGCCCGCATCCGCCGCATCCGTCCGCCGGAGCCCTACAAGGGCAAGGGCGTCCGGTACATGGGCGAGAAGGTCCGTCGCAAGGAAGGCAAGAAGAAGTAAGCCATGGCTGTCTCCACCCGTGACTCCGCCAAGCGGCGCGCCGAGCGCACCCGCATCCGGCTCCGCAAGCTGGCCAACGGCCGGCCTCGCCTGTCCGTGTTCCGTTCGTCCAAGAACATCTACGCCCAGGTCATTGATGACGAGAAGGGCGTGACGCTCGCCTCGGCCTCGACCCTCGAGGGCGACGCGCCCCAGAAGGGCTCCGATAAGGCCGCTGCGGCCCGCATCGGCGC
>JAPOKE010000088.1 GCA_029977805.1 Phenylobacterium parvum
CCGGGCGCGAAGTACAATGTCGGCTATCCGGCCGGGGCCAGCGCCTTCTTCCGCTACATCGACGGCTGGCGGAAATCCGGGAAGTTCGAGGGGCTGGAGTTCGCCTGAGCAGCCTGTCCGCCAGCCGCCACACCCGTCGTCTTCCGGAGTCCGCCATGCGTCCCTTCGCCGCCCTTGCCCTCATGGCCGCCGTCCTGGCGGCGCCGGCCGCCTTCGCAGCCCCCTCCCTCCAGGGGGATGGCGGGGTGTCGGCGTTCTATGCCTGGAACGGCAAGGTGAAGGGCAAGCCGGGCCGCCTCCTCCGCCAGGAGCCGCTGCCGGAGAAGCTGGTCCTGGAGAACGCCGCCTCGGGCGCGCGCATCCTCTACAGCTCTACGGACGGCCTGGGCGGCAAGGACCGGGTGATCGTCTCCGGCGACCTCTTCCTGCCCAAGGGCAAGCCGCCCAAAGGGGGCTGGCCCCTGCTGGCCTGGGCCCATGGCACGGTAGGCGTGGCGGACGTCTGCGCCCCGTCCTGGGCGGGCCGGAGCCCCCGCGACAAGACCTACCTCGCCTTCTGGCTGTCCCGCGGCTACGCCGTCGTGGCCAGCGACTACCAGGGCCTGGGCGTGGCCGGCGGCCATCCCTACCTGGCCACGCGCCCTGCGGCCTACAGCATGCTGGACGCGGTCCGCGCGGTGCAGAAGGGCGGCTTCCCCGTATCCCGCCGTGTCGTGCTGATCGGCCAGTCCCAGGGCGGCGGGGCGGCCTTCGCCACGGCGGCCTACGCCCCGGCCTACGCCCCTGAGCTCGACGTCCGCGGGACGGTGGCCACCGGCACGCCCTACTTCTCCCCCGAGGCCCAGGCCGCGCTGCAGGCCGCCCGTCCCCGGGACGCCGTCGATCCGACCCTCGGCTACAACTTCCTGATCCACAGCCTGCTGGAGCAGATCGATCCGGGCTTCCGGGTGGAGGACTATGTCACGGATGCGGCCCTGCCCTTGGCCCTCAAGGCGGGGACAGGCTGCTTCGGCGACCTCGCCCGGGGCGTCATGCAGGAAGGCTGGACCTTCAATCGCAGCTACCGGGCCGATCCCGCCGAGCGCATGCTGCCCGCCTACGCCCTGATGGGCTATCCGACCCTGAAGATCCCGACGCCAATCTTCATGGGAACCGGCGCCAACGATCGGGACGTGCCGCCGGGCATGCAGCTCAGCCTCGCCGCCGACGCCTGCAGGGCCGGGACGACCATCGAGTCCCATGTCTATCCCGGCCTCGACCACTCCGGTGCGGTGAACGGATCGACGAAGGAGTCCTCAGCCTTCGTGGAGGCGGTCTTCGCCGGCCGCCCCGTGGCCGGCAACTGCGCCGCCCTGCCCAGGTCGCCGGCCGCCGGCTGACCTATTCCCGACCGCAAGGAGGCTTCCCATGTCCGCCGCCGCCCAGGCCATCCGCGACTTCATCGACGCCTGGCCGCGCCTGGACCCCGATGAACTGGCCGGCTGGTTCACCGAGGACGGCGTCTACCACAACATGCCCTCTGGCCCGGTGCAGGGCCGGGAGACGATCCGCGGCTTCATCGCCGGCTTCATCCGCCCCTGGGCGGAGACCCGCTGGGAGGTCCTGTCCCTCGTGGCGGACGGGGACGTCGTCATCGCCGAGCGCATTGACCGCATCCGGGTCGGCGAACGCTGGATCGAGCTGCCCTGCTGCGGCGTCTTTCACCTCAGGGACGGCAGGATCGCCCTCTGGAAGGATTACTTCGACCTCCAGACCTATCCCCGCGCCCTGGCGGGGTAGGCGGGAGCGAGAGCCCCCGCCACGCCTGCACCAACTCTCCTGACATCCAATAGGATGTGATATCCTATGCGGGATGCGAAGGATCGTACTCGACACGTCTGTCCTGGTCGCTGCGCTCAGGAGCCGATCCGGAGCGAGCAACCGCCTACTTCGGCAGGTTGCGGCTGGCGGCTTGCGCCCACTCGTGACCACGCCGCTCTATCTGGAGTACGAGGCGGTGCTGACCCGGCCCGAACACCAGCTCGTGCATGGCCTCACACCGGCGGAGATCAGGCGTTTCCTGTCAGCATTCGCCAGCGCCTCCGAAGCAGTTGAGGTTCATTTCCGCTGGCGACCCACGCTTCCGGATCCTTCGGACGAAATGGTGCTGGAGGCAGCGGCAAATGGCGGAGCCATGGCCCTGGTGACCCACAACCCCCGGGATTTCCCCGGCGTCGAGACGAAGTTTGGCGTTCGGGTCATGACCCCGGGCGCCTACCTTAAGGAAAACTGGCGATGAGCAGGACCTCCTACCCCCTCAAGCTCCCCCATTCCATCAAGGCGGCCGCTGCACGGCTCGCCAGGGAGGACGGTGTATCCCTGAACCAATGGATCGCCGTGGCTGTAGCCGAGAAGGTTGGCGTCGCCGAAACCGCCGCCGAATTCCTGCACCGCCAGTCCGGAGACGCACAGCCCTCGGACATGCTGGCGTTTCTGGACCGGGCGTCGGACGAGCCGCCGTCCCCCGGCGACGAGGCCTGAGGGCGAGTCCCCTCGGGGCTGCATGATTCCGCGCCTTAACCCGCCAGCTGGGCCTTCCGCTCGCGGCGGCGGCGGGTCAGGACGTGCTCGGTGTAGCCGTTGGGCTGGGCGCGGCCCTCGAAGACCAGCTCGAGCGCCGCCTGGAAGGCCACGCTGTCCGGGTTCCCGGCCATCGGGGAATAGGCTGCGTCGCCGGCGTTCTGGCCGTCCACCACCGCCGCCATGCGGGCGAAGGTCTCGCGGACTTGGGCCTCGGTGCAGACCCCGTGGTGCAGCCAGTTGGCGATGTGCTGGCTGGAGATCCGCAGGGTGGCGCGGTCCTCCATCAGGCCCACGTCGTGGATGTCCGGCACCTTGGAGCAGCCGACGCCCTGGTCGATCCAGCGGACCACGTAGCCGAGGATGCCCTGGGCGTTGTTGTCCAGTTCCTGCTGGACCTCCTCCGGGCTCCAGTTCGAGCGGGCGAGGGGCGGGGTGAGCAGGGCGTCGAGGCCCGTGCGCGGCCTGCCGGCCAGGCTGGCCTGCAGGGCCGGGACGTCCACCTCATGGTAGTGCAGGGCGTGCAGGGTGGCGGCGGTGGGCGAGGGGACCCAGGCGGTGTTGGCCCCGGCCTTCGGATGCCCGACCTTGGCGGCCAGCATGTCCTTCATCATGTCCGGCGCGGCCCACATGCCCTTGCCGATCTGGGCCCGGCCGGGGAAGCCGGCGGCGAGGCCGATCTCGACATTGCGCTTCTCGTAGGCCGCCAGCCAGCCTTCGGCCTTCATGGAGTCCTTGCGGACCATGGGCCCGGCCTCCATGGCCGTGTGGATCTCGTCGCCCGTGCGGTCGAGGAAGCCGGTGTTGATGAAGACGATCCGGTCCTTCGCCACGGCGATGCAGGCGGCGAGGTTGGCGCTGGTCCGCCGCTCCTCGTCCATGATGCCCAGCTTGACCGTGTTGCGGGCCAGGCCCAGGGCGTCCTCGACCTGGTCGAACAGGCTCACCGCCAGGGCGACCTCGTCCGGGCCGTGCAGCTTGGGCTTCACCACATAGACCGAGCCCGCCGGGCTGTTGCGGCGGGCGCCCTTCAGGTCGTGCAGGGCGGCGGCCACGGTCACCAGGGCGTCGACGGCCGACTCATAGACCGGCGCCCCGTCCAGGGTGACCATGTCGGTCAGCATGTGGTGTCCGACATTGCGCACCAGCAGGAGCGAGCGACCGCGCAGCACGACCTCGCCGCCGCCCGGGGCGGCGTAGCGCCGGTCCTCGTCCAGCCGCCGGGTCTCGGTGCGCCCGCCCTTCTCGAAGGTGGCGGCCAGGTCGCCGCGCATCAGGCCGAGCCAGTTGCGGTAGACGCCGGTCTTGTCCTCGGCGTCGACGGCGGCGACGGAGTCCTCGCAGTCCTGGATGGCGGTCAGGGCCGATTCCATCAGGACGTCGGCCACGCCGGCGGGATCGTCCTTGCCGACATTGTGGGTCCGGTCGACCTGGACCTCCAGGTGCAGGCCGTTGTGCTTCAGGAGGATGGCGCTTGGCGCCGACGCCTCGCCGCGCCAGCCGGCCAGCTGCGAGGGGTCGGCCAGGGCCGCCCTGCCGCCCGAGACCAGGGTCACCGAAAGCGCATCGCCGACGATGGCGTAGCCGGCGGCGTCGGAATGCGAGGCGCCGGCGAGGGGCGCGGCGCGGTCCAGGAGCCCCCGGGCGTAGGCGATCACCTTGGCGCCGCGAGCCGGGTCATAGCCCCGGCCGCCGGTCGGGGGCTCCAGGGCGTCGGTGCCGTAGAGGGCGTCGTACAGGCTGCCCCAGCGGGCGTTGGCGGCGTTCAGGGCGTACCGGCCGTTCGAAACCGGCACGACCAGCTGGGGACCGGCGATCCGGGCGATCTCGTCGTCAACGTTTGCGGTGCCGATGGTGAAGGGGGCGGGCTCGGGCAGGAGATAGCCGATCCCGGTCAGGAACTCGGTCTGGGCGGCGAGGTCGAAGGGCTGCCCCTTCCTGGCCTTCCACCAGACGTCGATCTGGGCCTGCAGGGCGTCGCGGCGTTCCAGGAGGGCCCGGTTGCGCGGCTGGAAATCCTTCAGGAGGGCCTCGAGGGAGGCCCAGAAGCCGGCCGGCTCTACCCCGGTCCCGGGCAGGAGCTCCTTTTCGACGAAGGCGTGGAGAAGATCCGCGACGGCGAGGGAGGGGCTGACCTGCATGACATACCGACCTTTCAGATCCGCGCGCCGACAAGAGTCCCGGCGCGGCTGCGGAGCCTGCCGCAGCGGCGCCCCCATACTCTGCGCAGGCCGGCGCTTCAATGGGGCGCCCCGCCTTCGGCCCTGGAACGTCAGGCGTCCGAGAAGCCGAAGGGGGCGAGGGTGCGGCGGAAGTCGTCGGGCAGGATCTGGCGACCGATGGGCGGCGCCGAGCGGGCGGCGCACTCGGCCCGGTGGCAGAGCCGGCAGGTGACCCCGATGGGCGTGGCCTGCTCGGGTCCGCCGCGGTGGTCGGCGGCGTAGACCAGGCGGTGGGCGTGCTCCTCGGCGCATCCCAGGGCGATGGCCCGCTCGATCCGCGGCGCCCCGAAGCCGCCGCCGCCGGCGGTCACCGTCCGGGCGATCGAGAAGAACTTCTGGCCATCGGGCAACTCAAGCCACTGGGTGACGATCTGGCGGGGTGTCCGGAAGGCCTGGTGGACGCTCCACAGGGGGCAGCCGCCGCCGTGCCGGGCGAAGGGAAAGCCCGCTCCGTCCAGACGCTTGGAGACGTTTCCCGCCTCGTCGACGCGGATGAAGAAGAAGGGCACCCGCTCCTGGCCGGGCTTCTGGAGGGTGGTCAGCCGGTGGGCGGTCTGCTCGAAGCTGGCCCCGAACTGGCGGCCGAGGGCCTCGACGTCGTAGCGCCGCGCCTCCGCCGCCCGGGCGAAGGCGGTGTAGGGCATCAGGAGGGCGGCGGCGGCGTAGCTCGCCAGGGCCCGGCGGGTCAGGCGCTGGCCCCCCTCGGTCTCGAAGGCGCCTTCCGCCAGCACCTCGCCGATCTCGGTCTCCAGCTCGAGGTAGGCCGTCTGGAGGGCCAGCTGGAAGGACTGGCTGGCGCCGTCGAGGGTGTCGTCCAGGAGGACCTCCCGGCGGTGCCGGTCCAGGCGGCGGGTGGCGCCGGTCATGACGTCCGGGGGCAGGCGACGCACCCGCAGGCCGTGCCGCGCCTTGAGGTGGCCGGCCAGGCCCTCGTTGGCCGCCACGGCCTGGGCGAGGCGCTCGGCCGCGTCGTCGAGCCCGGGGAAGCTGTTGCGCCGGGCGGCCAGGAACCGCCGGGACTCCGCCACGGGGTCGGCGGCGTCCTCGCCCTCGCGCCCGTCGACGCTGCGGTCCGCCAGGGCCAGCTGCTCCTCGCGGTAGGCGGTGTAGAGCCGAAGGAAGGCCTCCGTCACGCCCGGGAAGTTGGCGGCCGCGTCGGCCACCTCCAGGGCCTTCAGCTCGATCCCGCCGAACATGGGATCGCGCAGGGCCGACTGGAGCCGGGCGGAATCGTCGCCGCTCTCCGCCGCCAGGGCGGCGACGTCCAGCCGGTAGGTCTGGGCCAGGCGCACCAGCATCTCCGCGCTGAGGGGCCGGTGGTTGCGCTCGAGGAGGGCGATGTAGGAGGCCGAGACCTCCAGGTCCTGGGCCATGTCCGACTGGGTCAGGCCAAGGTCCCGCCGAAGGCGGCGCAGGCTGGGGCCGACATAGAGGCGGCGTTCGCTGGGCATGTCGGGGCCTCCTGGGAGTCGGAGCCTTACAACATTACAAGTCTGGCTTGTAAAGTCTGACAGATCGACTTCGCGGGGACTCGCCTCGCCGGCCCCGCTGGGCCAAACGGCAGGCCGCCGAAGGCCCCGTCTGGCGGGCGCCCGGTAAGCAAGGGATTCCAAGGCCATGTCGTACCAGGACGATATCCAGAAGGTCGAAAAGCTCATCCGCAGCAAGAAGGGCACGTGGGACGGCATCAGCGCCGAGTCCGTCGTGCGCATGCAGGTGCAGAACCGGTTCCGCACCGGCCTCGACATCGCCCGCTACACCGCCGCCATCATGCGCAAGGACATGGCCGCCTACGACGCCGACCCGGCCAACTACACCCAGTCCCTGGGCTGCTGGCACGGCTTCATCGGCCAGCAGAAGCTGATCTCCATCAAGAAGCACTTCGGGACCACGGACCGGAAGTACCTCTACCTCTCGGGCTGGATGGTCGCCGCCCTGCGCTCGGACTTCGGCCCCCTCCCGGACCAGTCCATGCATGAGAAGACCTCCGTGCCGGCCCTGATCGAGGAACTCTACACCTTCCTCAAGCAGGCTGACGCCCGTGAGCTGGGCATGATGTTCCGCGACCTCGACGCCGCCCGCGCCGCCGGCGACAAGGCCAAGGAAGCCTCCATCATCAAGGCCATCGACGGCTACCAGACCCACGTCGTGCCGATCATCGCCGACATCGACGCCGGCTTCGGCAACGCCGAGGCGACCTACCTCCTGGCCAAGAAGATGATCGAGGCGGGCGCCTGCGCCCTGCAGATCGAGAACCAGGTCTCCGACGAGAAGCAGTGCGGCCACCAGGACGGCAAGGTGACCGTCCCGCACGAGGACTTCCTCGCCAAGGTCCGCGCCTGCCGCTACGCCTTCATGGAACTGGGGGTCGAGGACGGCATCATCGTCACCCGCACCGACAGCCTCGGCGCCGGCCTGACCAAGCAGATCGCCGTCAGCCACACGCCCGGCGACATCGGCGACCAGTACAACGCCTTCCTCGACTGCGAGGAAGTGACGCCCGCCCAGTGCAACCCCGGCGACGTGCTGATCACCCGTGACGGCAAGCTGATGCGGCCGAAGCGCCTGCCCTCCAACCTCTTCCAGTTCCGGGAAGGCACCGGGGCGGACCGCTGTGTCCTCGACTCCATCACCTCCCTGCAGAACGGCGCGGACCTGCTCTGGATCGAGACCGAGAAGCCGCACGTCGAGCAGATCGCCAGCATGATGGACCGGATCCGCGAGGTCATCCCGAACGCCAAGCTGGTCTACAACAACTCGCCGTCCTTCAACTGGACCCTGAACTTCCGCCAGCAGGTGTTCGACGCCTGGAAGAAGGAGGGCAAGGACGTCTCGGCCTATGACCGCGAAAAGCTGATGAGCGTCGACTACGACGGCACGGCCCTGGCCTACGAGGCGGACGAGAAGATCCGCACCTTCCAGGCCGACGGCTCGCGGCGGGCGGGGATCTTCCACCACCTCATCACCCTGCCGACCTACCACACGGCGGCCCTGTCCACCGACAACCTGGCCAAGGAATACTTCGGCGAGGCCGGCATGCTGGGCTACGTGCTGAACGTCCAGCGGCAGGAAATCCGCCAGGGCATCGCCTGCGTGAAGCACCAGAACATGTCCGGCTCGGACATCGGCGACGACCACAAGGAATACTTCGCCGGCGAGGCCGCCCTGAAGGCCTCCGGCGAGGCCAACACCATGAACCAGTTCGCCTGACGGCGCGCCGGATCACCGGAACGGATCAGGGCCCCGGAGCTGCTCCGGGGCCCTTTTTCGTGCGCGGGGTCAGCGGACCTTCACGAACCGCAGGGTCATGCGGTCGCTCTCGCCGATGGCGTCGTAGCGTGCGCGGTCGAAACTGGGGTCGTCCTCGCCGTTGATCTGGGCCGAGCGGCGCACCGGG
>JAPOKE010000089.1 GCA_029977805.1 Phenylobacterium parvum
CAGGACTACGAGGACCAGGTCACCCGCGCCCCGGGCCTGGACTATGTCGTGCGCAATCCCTTCGAGAAGCCCGTGCGGTTCGACGGCTGCGCTGTCTGGGATCCCCGCCGCCCGCTGCTCGAGGCGAAGGGGCCCGGCTACGAAGCCCTGGATCGAAGGGCCCGAAAATCGACATTCTTGCGGTTCATCTGGAACGGCGTGCGGGACCAGGCCCGGCGGCAGAACCAGGCGGCGAGAGGCAGGCCCGTTGACTGGCATGTCGCCGAACCCGCCGTTGTTCCAACCTTCAGGGAGATCATCGAGCCCGCCCCCTCCCTCCGGGTCCTACAGACTCCCCCCCGGCCCGGCGCGCCCCTACCCAAGAGAAAGTGATCGAAATGACCCCCACAGACGACCGGCCTCCGCAGGACGATGCAGACGCTTTGTACGAGCGCAGGCGAGAAGCGCGCAATTCGAGCTCAGAGGCCGAGGTCAGGCAGCGTCGCGATGCCGACTTCCCAGAGCCTCTGCAGGGTCGATGGATCGACCCGGAAGGTTCGGACATCGAAGTCATCATTCAGGGAAGCCAGATCCTCTGGGCCGGCGAACCGCGGCCCTACGTCGACAAGATGCTCGTGGGCGTCGAGGCGGACGAACTCTGCTACGAAATCTGCTTCCCCGAGAACGTCGAGGAAGACAGTGTGACAACTCTGCTTCTCATGGGCGACGATCTCTTCTTCCAAAGCTGGCATTCCGTGGACAGCTTCGTGCGGGAAGAAACCTGAGGGCGCCGTCCGCCTGACGGCGAGGGCCTGTCCCATCGCCCGGCCCGGCTCCGCGCCGCGATGCGAGAGGGTCTGGCGTCCCGCCGGCCCCGCCTCTAGCCTGCGGGAAACAACCGGGGGGTAGGTCATGGGGCGAGTGATGGCGGCGGGGCTTCTGGCGGCCCTTCTCGCGTTTCCGGCGGCGGCGGCCGAGCCGGAGTACCGGGCGGAGTTGATCCGCACCGCCTACGGCGCGCCTCACGTCATCGCCCGCGACTACGGCGGGCTCGGCTACGGCGCGGGCTATGCCTCCGCCGAGGACAATTTCTGCGACTTCGCCGAGCGGCAGATGACGGTGAACGCCCAGCGGTCCCGCTATCTTGGGCCGGGCGAGAAGAACGCCAACGTCATCAGCGACCTCTACCACCAGCACCTGATCCAGACCGGCGACCTGGACGCCCTGATGGCCGGCCGGGGCAAGCCTTCGGCGCAGGCGCGCGCCCTGGCCCGCGGCTTCGTCGCCGGGATCAACCGCTATGTCCGGGACGTGGGGGTCGCCAACCTCCCCGACGCCCGCTGCCGGGGCGCGGCCTGGGTGCGCACCTACGACGAGATGGACTACTGGCGCTCGGTGGTCGCGACCCAGCAGCCCACATTCATGGCGGGAGTCGTCGCCGCCGCCCCTCCCGGCGCGCCGGACCTGCCGGGCCTGCAGGCGCCCGCGGAGCGCTCGCCGGTCCCGGAGGGGCAGGGCAGCAACGCCTACGCCCTGGGCCGCGAGGTGACAAAGGGCGGCCGCGGCGTCCTCCTGGGCAATCCGCACTATCCCTGGGACGGCATCAACCGCTTCACGCGGATGCACATGATCCTTCCGGGCAAGCTCAACATCGTCGGCGCCGGCCTGCAGAACAGCCCCACCATCGGCATCGGCCACAACCGCTGGGTCGCCTGGACCCACACGGTCTCCACGGCCCGCCGGTTCGGCCTGTTCGAGCTGACCCTCGATCCGAAGGACCCCACAGCCTACGTCTTCGAGGGCCGGTCCGTACCCATGACCCGCACAGAGGTCACCGTCCAGGTGAAGACCGCGACGGGGCTGACGCCGGTCAGCCGCACCTTCTACGGCACGCGGTTCGGCCAGGTCGTCGAGAACGCCGGGCCGCCGTCCACGCCCTGGACCGCCGAGCGGGCCTACGCCGTCCGCGACGCCGGCCCCGGACTGCGGGCGACCGACCAGTACCTGGAGATGTACCAGGCCCGCAGCGTCCGCCAGCTGGCCGCCACCCTGGCCAGGTTCCAGGCCGCCGGGTTCAACACCACGGCCGTCGACGCCTCGGGGGAAGCCTATTACGGCGACGTCGGCGCCCTGCCCCATGTGACCGACGCCAAGGCGGAGGCCTGCTCGGTCTCGGAGATGGCCAGGACCCTGTGGCGCACCCAGCGCCTGCCGGTCCTCGACGGTTCGCGCGCCGCCTGCGACTGGGGCTCCGACCCGCGCGCCGTGACGCCGGGGATCTTTCCGCCGCAGTCCCTGCCCCAGATCTTCCGCACGGACTACACCGCCAATTCCAACGACAGCTACTGGCTCACCAATCCCCGGGCGCCCCTGACCGGCTATCCGCGCATCCTCGGCGACGAGGCTGCGGCGCGGTCTCTCCGCTCCCGCCTCGCCCTGAAGCAGATCGACGACCGGGTCGCCGGACGCGACGGCCTGGACGGCGAAAAGTTCGACCTCGCCAGCGTCGAGGGGGTCCTGTTCGCCAATCGCAACCTCGGGGCGGAGATGGCCCGCGACCCCCTGGTCGGCCTTTGCCGCAGGGCGGCGGCCGGACCGCATCCCGACCTCGCCGACGCCTGCCGGGCCCTCGAGGCCTGGGACCTGAAGGTCAACCTCGACAGCCGCGGGGCGCACCTCTTCCGGCTTTTCGCGGAAAAGGGCGGCCTGATGTTCAGGGTACCCTTCGATCCGGCCGACCCGGTGAACACCCCGAACACCCTGGACGTCGACAATCCCCGGGTGCTCGCCGCCCTGGTGGACGCGGTGAAGCAGCTGCGGGGGCTGGGCATCCCGATGGACGCGGCGCTCGGCCAGGTGCAGACCGAACCCCGCGCCGGGGGCGAGCGGATCCCCATCCACGGGGGGCCGGGTCCCGAGGGGATCTTCAACGTCATCACCCCCGTCGACCTGAAGCCCGGCCTCGGCTGGACGAAGATCCGCCACGGCTCGAGCTGGATCATGGCGGTGGAGTTCACCGACAGGGGGCCCGTCAGCCAGGGCCTGCTCAGCTATTCCCAGTCCACGAACCCGGACTCGCCGCACGCCGCCGACCAGACCCGCCTCTACTCGCAGAAGGGCTGGGACGACCTGCGGTTCACCGAGGCGGCGGTGCGCCGGGACGCCGTGTCGCGGGTCGTGCTGAAGGGGCGCTGAGGTCCGGCCCCGGAACTCCCCCCGGAACTCGCCCCGGACCGCCCGCGACCTGACCCGGGAGTTGTGTCGCCCCCGCCGTCGAAAGCCCCTTGCAGAAGCGGCCCGAGTCGCTCCTAACTCGCGGCAGGACGCGTCGGATCAGAAGACGCCATCGCCGGGGGAGCAGAATCCAGGTGTCGCAGTCCCAATCCGGCCCTTCGGGCGGTCAGATTTCCTTGCCCCGGGCCCTGGTCTTCGCCAGCGCAGCCGTTCCCATCGGCGCGTTCGGCATCGCGGCGACCGTTCACCTGCCCCGCTACTTCGCCGCCGAGCTCGGCATGTCCCTGGCCCTGGTGGGGACCGTGTTCGCCCTCGTCCGGTTCGTCGACATCCCGATCGACACGGCCATGGGCCTCGCCATGGACCGGACCCGGACCCGCTTCGGCCGCTACCGCGTCTGGATGGCGCTCGGCGCGCCCGTGCTGATGCTGGGCTTCTTCATGCTGATGACGACGGGCGCCGCGGTCGGGCCGCTCTATCTCGGCTTCTGGCTGCTGGTCATGTACCTCGGCTATTCCGGCGTCCTGCTCTCGCACCTCGCCTGGGCCGGTCGGCTCGCCCCCACCTACAAGGAGCGCTCCCGGATCTTCGGGGCCATCACGGGCCTCGGGGTCGTCGGCGCCATCGCGGTGCTGCTGATCCCGATCCTCATGAGCCGGCAGGGCGCCAGCGACGCCGAGGGCGTCCGGGCGATGATCTGGTTCATCATCGCCAGCGCGGCGGTCACATGCCTGCTGGTGGTCGTCTCCACGCCCGAACGCATCGCCCAGGACCGGCCCGCCAAGTTCACCTTGAGGGACTACGCCCAGCTCCTCACCCGCGGCAACGTCATGCGGCTGCTGGCCGCCGACCTCATGGCCACCCTCGGCCCGGGCTGGATGGCGGCGCTCTATCTCTTCTACTTCAAGGACAGCCGGGGCTTCGACACGGCGTCCGCCAACCTGCTGCTGCTGATCTATGTCCTGGCCGGGTTCGCCGGCGCGCCCTTCGCCGCCTGGCTCGCCAACCGGATCAGCAAGCACATCGCCTTCCTGGTCACGACCACCCTCTATTCCCTGGGCCTGATGTGCCTGCCCTTCCTGCCCAAGGGCGACTTCCCGGTCTTTTCGGTGCTGATGTTCCTGGTGGGGGCCATGGCGGCGGGCTTCACGGTCATGATGCGGGCCATCGCGGCCGACATCGCCGACGAACTCCGGCTCGACAGCGGGCGCGAATGGATGGGCCTGATCTACGCCGGCCTGACCGCCACGGGGAAGCTGGCCACGGCGGGCGCGATCTTCCTCACCTTCAACGTCCTGGCCATGGTCGGATACAAGGTGGGCGCCGGCGCTACCAATACGCCCGAGGCGATCCGGGGGCTGGAACTGGCCTACATCGTCGGCCCGATCATCTTCGTGATGGCCGCCGGCGCCTGCTTCCTGGGCTACCGGCTGACCGCCGAGCGACACGCCGAGATCCGCCGCAAGCTCGACCTCCTGGACGCCAGCGAGACCGACCCCGCCGCTGCGGCCGAAGCGATGACGGGGGTTGATCTCGGTCCGAAGGGGCAGGTCTGAGGGCTGGGCCGGGCTGACCAGAGGGATGCCGGCGGGAGGGGGTATTTGCTGGCGTCCAGCTCAGCCTCCGGCAGGCCAGGCGGTCACGCTGAGCTCATGGCGGGATGGATGATCGCCGAAAGTCCGTAGTCGGGCGGCTCAGGTCCCTGACGATGAAGCGATCAGATTGACATTGGGTTCGTGGCGGCGGTGTCAGTCGCAGAAGGAGTTGGCTTGCCCAATCTCCACCTTCGTTGGGTGTGACTGTTACGGGTGCTTGCAGCCTGACGCGGATTTGTCTGGAGCCGGGCACATTCCACCGTGGACTCACCGCCCTGCTGCGCAGGCGACTTCAACTCATCCAGGACTCTCGCCGATCGTGTCCTACGGCATGCAGGTAGCGACCATGGCGTCATCTTCAGTAACCGCCGCACGAAAGTGGGCGCCCAGAGGGTCGCGTTTCCATCGGAAGGGTCGCGTCGTTGGGGCGGAGCCGGTGTCGCCTTCTGGCGCGAAGCCGCCGTGACGACGCCTTGGCCTGCGAGACGATCCCCGCATGACAGCTGGGCTCTGACTTCACAAGGGGGGCTATCAGTGCACGATAGGCTGGATGCAACCGGTCCTCCCTAGCTCGTTGTTCGAAGGCGTGGCCGCCGCCGCTTGCTCAGCGCTCGGGATCGACAATCTGGAGTCGCGTCGCGCTGCGGCTCGTTGGCGCGCTGAAGAGGCGACCGATGTGGCGGCGGCCATGTACGCCGTGATCTTGCGGAACTACCAATTGAGCGGCGCCTCCGCGCGACGCGATCGATCCCGAGAGAACTGGCGCTGGTCTCTGCAGGCAGGGATCAGCGCGGCCAATACAAGCCCGGAGGTGGCGCTCGAACGCGCCGTTGCGAGGGCGTGCATGGAAAGCGGACGGGACGACTGGGCCAATCAGGTTCCTGTCGCCTCGGGGCTAGGATCCGACACGGGCGACCGACGACGGGCGCTCGATCTCGTACGACGGGTTGGGGCTGGGCACTACGAATTCATCGAGTTGAAGATCGGGAGCAACACGCCTCTATCGGCAGCTGTTGAGCTGCTGGGCTACGCGTGTCTGTGGCTGCTTGCGAGAGGCGATCCCCCCGCTACTGCGCGCGAGCTTCTAGAGGCGCGGAAGGTCGACCTCAGGGTGCTTGCGCCGGAAGCGTTCTATCGTGATTTCCCCGCCTCGGCGGCGGAGGCGCTCCTGCAGGCCGGCGTTTGCCGCTTGGGTGCGGCGGCGGGCGTGGAGATGAGCTTCGCCTTCGAAGTGCTTCCATCAACGCTGACCGGGCGAAGCCCGCCAAGCGGCTGTGACGTTCTCGAAGAGCTCAGCGGCCGCTGCCGTAAATCGGAGTCCCCGGCGTGAAACAAACCATCTTCTTGCCCGGGGTGGACGCTGATCGGGTCCTGGAAAGGTTGCTTGCCGGAGCGGGGGATGAGATCGGCTCGGGAAAACTTGCGAGCCCTGAGAGTTCAGCTGCACTGGCCGCGAATTGCTTTGGTTGGTTTATGACCAGGCCTGCCTCATTTCCGCTTCCGCCGATGATCGCGGAGGAGGATTCGGCGCAAGAGGTCACCCTGGAATTCTGCGCCCGGTTTCCCTGGAGCGGCGGGAGGCACCCATGGCTGGACGCGGTCGTGCGCACGGCGACCCAGTTGATCGGGGTAGAGTCCAAGCGCTACGAGCCGTTCCGCGACGGCGCCAAGAGGGCGAGCTTCAGCGCCGCGTACGACCGCCCGGTTTGGGGCGAGCGGATGATTGGCTATTGCGCGGTGCGGGATCGGCTCCGGGATGGAAGCCTGGGTTTCGATCACCTCGACGCAACGCAGCTGGTCAAGCACGCCTACGGGTTGCGGACAGAGGGGCTCCGGCGTCGGCTCCGCCCGGTTCTCTGGTACGTCTACGCCGAGCCTACAGAGCTCGGAGGCAGGCCGATACCGGCGGAGGCGCATCGGAAGCACAGAATGGAAATCGAGGAGTTCGCCCACCTTGTCGCGGGAGATGAAGTTCGGTTTGTGGCCTGCAGCTATGGCGACTGGATGAGCACGTGGCCACTGGCCCTGCAGCCGCATGCCGCCAACGTGCAGACCGCCTTCCGACTGCACTAGGCGGGCACGCTCCACTTCACGCTGCCTCCGCACTCCGGAAACCCACGCCCAAACGCCCGCAAACCGCCGGCTTGCGGGGCCCTGTTGGTTCTCGAACTGCGGAGAGCAGACTAGGTGGCGGTGAGAGAGGGATTCGAACCCTCGATAGAGTTTCCCCTATACACGCGTTCCAGGCGTGCGCCTTCAACCACTCGGCCACCTCACCCCACGGGCCGGAGGCGGGCCTCCGGCGTGGACGGGTGGAGATATACCGGCGCGGGGCGGCGGGCAAGGCGGCAGGTGCAATCCGCGGCCGGCGGGCCTATCTTGGTCGGCAGACGCACCCCTGCCCCCCAGGAGCCCCGCATGGTCTTCTTCCGCAAGTCGCCCGACATGCCCACCGCCGCCAGCGCCCTGCCGGGCCGGGCCGATCCCCTGCCCACGGCGGCGGTCAACTTCGTCACCGGCCAGCCGCTAAAGGGCCCCTTCGGCGAGGGGCTGTCGGTGGCGATGTTCGCCATGGGCTGCTTCTGGGGCGTGGAGCGCAAGTTCTGGCAGACCCCGGGCGTGGTCGCCACGGCGGTGGGCTATGTCAACGGCTTCACCCCCAACCCGACCTACGAGGAGGTCTGCAGCGGGCGGACCGGCCACACCGAGGCCGTGCTCGTGCACTTCGACCCGAAGGTCATCTCCTACGAGGGCCTGCTGAAGGTGTTCTGGGAAGGACACGACCCCACCCAGGGCATGCGCCAGGGCAATGACATCGGCACCCAGTACCGGTCGGGGATCTACGCCTTCGACGCGGAGCAGGAGGCGGCGGCGCGGGCCTCCCTGGCCGCCTACCAGGGCGCCCTGTCGGCCCGGGGCTTCGGCGCCATCACCACCGAGATCGCCCCGGCCCCGGCCTTCTACTACGCCGAGCACTACCACCAGCAGTACCTGGCCAAGGTGCCCGACGGCTATTGCGGCGTCGGCGGCACGGGCGTGGCCTGCCCCATCGGGGTCGGCGTGAAGGCGTGAGCCCGGAGGCCTTCGCGGCCGCCGCCCTCGCCCTGCCCGCGACGGAGAAGGTCGTCCAGTGGGGCGGCGCCGACGTCTACAAGGTGGGCGGGCGCATCTTCGCCATCACCGGCCTGGGCGGCGCCCTGTCGATCAAGGTCAGCGACATCGCCTACGCCGTCCTGGTGGAGGAAGGCCGCGCCCGGCCGGCGCCCTACCTCGCCCGGGCGAAGTGGGTGGCCTTCG
>JAPOKE010000008.1 GCA_029977805.1 Phenylobacterium parvum
AGCTCCAGCACCTCGCCGTTGGTCAGGGTGATCCGGTAGACCACGCTGGGGGCGGTGGCGATCAGGTCGAGGTCGAACTCGCGCGACAGGCGCTCCTGGATGATCTCCAGGTGCAGCAGGCCCAGGAAGCCGCAGCGGAAGCCGAAGCCGAGGGCCGCCGAAGTTTCCATCTCGTAGGTGAAGCTGGCGTCGTTCAGGCGCAGGCGGCCGATGGCGGCGCGCAGGTCCTCGAAGTCGGCGGCGTCCACCGGGAAGAGGCCGCAGAACACCACCGACTGGGCGACGCGGAAGCCCGGCAGGGGGCTGGCGGTCTGGCGCTTCTCCTCGGTGAGGGTGTCGCCGACGGCGGCGTCGGCCACCTGCTTGATCTGGGCGGTGATGTAGCCGATCTCGCCGGGGCCCAGCTCGTCCACCTCGACCTGCTTGGGCCGGAAGACGCCGATCCGGTCGACCTGGTGGACGGCGCCGGAGTTGATCATCCGCACCTTCATGCCGGCGCGCAGGCGCCCGTCCATGACCCGCACCAGCACCACCACGCCCAGGTAGGGGTCGTACCAGGCGTCCACCAGCAGGGCCTTCAGGGGGGCGTCGATGTCGCCCTTGGGCGCCGGCAGGCGGGTGACCACGGCCTCCAGGACGTCGGCGATCCCCTCCCCCGTCTTGGCCGAGCAGAGGACGGCGTCGGAGGCGTCGATGCCGATCACGTCCTCGATCTGCTCGCGCACCCGGTCCGGGTCGGCGGCGGGCAGGTCGATCTTGTTCAGGACCGGGACGATCTCGTGGTCGTTGTCGATGGCCTGGTAGACGTTGGCCAGGGTCTGGGCCTCGACGCCCTGGCTGGAGTCCACCACCAGGATGGAGCCCTCGCAGGCGGCCAGGCTGCGGCTGACCTCGTAGGCGAAGTCCACGTGGCCGGGGGTGTCCATCAGGTTGAGGATGTAGGTCTCGCCGTCCCGGGCCTTGTACTCCAGGCGCACGGTCTGGGCCTTGATGGTGATCCCGCGCTCGCGCTCGATGTCCATGTTGTCGAGGACCTGCTCGGTCATCTCGCGCTTCGACAGGGCGCCCGTCTCCTGGATGAGGCGGTCGGACAGGGTCGACTTGCCGTGGTCGATGTGGGCCACGATCGAGAAGTTGCGGATTCGGCTGAGCGGGGTGGTCATGTCGCCGCGGCCTTAGCACACTCCGGCGCTCCGGGGCGAGGCCGGTTCAGAGCCGGTCGCGCAGGGCGTACCAGGTCAGGCCGGCCATGGTCAGGGGCCGACGCAGGAAGCGCCCGCCGGGGAAGGCCGGGGTCGGCAGGCGACGAAGGGACTCCAGCGCCCCGGACGCCGCCTCGTCCCCCGCCGCCTCGCACCCGAGGAGGTGGCCGACATAGGGCGCCAGCATGACCCCCTGCCCCGAATATCCCGCCGCCAGGGTCACGCCCGGCGCCGGCGCAGCGACGAGGGGGGTGCGGGGCAGGGTCACCCCCACCGCGCCGCCCCAGGCGTGGGTGATGCGGACGTCCGCCAGGTCCGGGTAGATCTTCAGGAGGCTGCGGCGGACATAGCCCGCGAGGTCGGCGGGATAGGTCTGGCGGTAGGTCTCGCCGCCGCCGAACAGGAGCCGGCCGTCGTCGGTCTTGCGGAAGTAGTTCACGACGAAGCGGGTGTCCGCCGCCGCCGCCCCGCTGCGCAGGATGCTGTCCGCCCGCGCCCCGAGGGGCTCGGTGACGAGGACGAAGTTGTTGATCGGCATGACCCGGTCCCGGGCCGCCCCGGCGATGGGGGTCAGGTAGCCGTCGCCGGTCAGGACCAGCCGGTCGCAGGCGATGCGGGCCGTGGGTGTGACGACCTCGATCCCCCCGCCCCGGCGGGACCAGGACAGGGCGGGCGCGCCCTCGCAGATCACGCCCCCCGCCGCCAGGACCGCCCGCGCCAGGCCGAGGGCGAGGTTCAGGGAATGCAGGTGGCCGCCGCCGTCGTCCCGGAAGCCGCCGTGGTAGACGTCCGTCCCCAGCTCCTCGGCCAGGGCCTCCCGCGAGAGCAGGATGAGGTGCGGATAGCCGTATGTCCGGGCGAGGTGCTCGATGTGCCGGGCGTCCTCCGCCTCGCCGCCGGGCCGGTGGCGGGCGGTGAGGAGGCCCGGGCGGTAGCCGGCCTCCGGAGCGACGTCGGCGACCAGCCCGGAGAGGTGGGCCCGCCCCGCCTCCGCCAGGTCCCAGAGCCGGCGGGTCAGGTCCCGCCCGACCCGGGCCTCCAGCAACTCCGGTTCCTGCCGATGGCCGGGATGGACCTGGCCGCCATTGCGCCCCGAGGCGCCCGAGCCGACCCGGGCGGCCTCCAGCACGACGACGGGGACCCCCGCCCGCGCCAGGGCCAGGGCCGCCCCCAGGCCGGTGAAGCCGGCGCCGACCACGCAGACCCCGGTGCGGACCTCGCCCTCCGGAGCCGGCAGGTCCGGCAGGCGGATGGCCGCCGTCTCGGCGTACCAGGAGCCCTTGGGGTGGCCGTCGTTGCGCATGCGGCGGTCAGACGTTCAGCAGGAGGAACTCGCGCTCCCAGGGGCTGATGGTCTGCATGAAGGTCTCGTACTCGGCTCGCTTCACGGTGGCGTAGGCGCCGCAGAAGATCCCGCCCAGGACGTCCTTCAGGGCCTCGCACTGCTCGAAGAGGACAAGGGCCTCCAGGAGGTTGCGCGGCAGCTCGATGCCCAGGGCGGAGGCGTCGGTGGCCACCGGCTCGGTGGGGGTCAGGTCCTGGGTCATGCCCAGCCAGCCCGCCGCCAGGACGGCGGCGATGGCCAGGTAGGGATTGGCGTCGGACGAGGGGATCCGGTTCTCCAGCCGCCGGTTGGCGGGGTCCGACGGCGGCGCGCGCAGGCCGCAGGTGCGGTTGTCATGGCCCCACTGGGTGTTGACCGGGGCGCCTGTCCCCCGGGCGATGCGGCGGTAGGAGTTCACGTAGGGCGCCAGGACGGCCATGACGGCCGGAAGGTAGCGCTGCTGGCCGGCGATGAAGGACAGGTAGGCCCGGGTGGCCTCGCCGGTCTTCCGGTCAGAGAACAGGGGCCGGCCGTCGGCGTCCAGGACGGACTGGTGGATGTGCATGGCGCTGCCGGGCTCCCCCGCCATCGGCTTGGCCATGAAGGTGGCGTAGATGTCGTGCTCCAGCGCCGCCTCGCGGATGGTGCGCTTGAACATGAAGACCTGGTCGGCCAGCTCCAGCGGGTCGCCATGCCGGAGGTTGATCTCCATCTGGGCCACGCCGCTCTCGTGGATCAGGGTGTCGATCTCCAGGCCCTGGGCGTCGGAGTACTCGTACATGTCCTCGAAGAGGGCGTCGAACTCGTTGACCGCGGCGATGGAATAGCCCTGCCGGCCCGTCTCCGGCCGCCCCGACCGCCCGACCGGCGGGCGCAGCGGGTAGTCGGGGTCGGTGTTCTTGTCGACCAGGTAGAATTCAAGCTCGGGGGCGACCACCGGGGTCCAGCCCCGGTCGCGGTAGAGGCCGAGCACCCGGCGAAGGACCTGCCGCGGCGCCTCCTCGACGGGGCGGCCGTCGGGGTGGAAGGCGTCGTGGATCACCTGGGCCGTCGGATCCTGCGCCCACGGCACCACCGCGAGGGTGGCGAAGTCGGGGTTCAGGAAGATGTCGGTGTCCGACTGGACCGCGGAGATGGTCCCCATCACCTCCGGGAAGTCGCCGGTGATGGTCTGGTAGAAGACCGCCAGGGGCAGGTTCATGGACGGCGCGCCGAGGAACTTGCGGACCGGCATGATCTTGCCGCGCGCCACCCCGGCGAGGTCGGGGACGACGCACTCGATCTCCTCGATGGACTGGCGCGCCAGCCAGGGCCCGGCGGCCTCCAGGGAGGCGACGCCGCGCTTCTCCCGCGCCGGGGGCGGGGGCCGGCGCTTGCGGGAACTCATCCCCCGCCCTCCGGCTTCAGGGCCCGCAGGATCGGCTCCGCCTCGTCCAGGGACTTGCGGATGATGGCGACCAGCCGGTCGATCTCGGCGTGGGTGATGACCAGGGGCGGGCAGCAGACGATGGAGTCGCGGATGCCGCGCACCATCAGGCCGTTGCGGATGCAGATGTCGCGGACCACCGGCCCGGCCTCGCCCTCCTTGTCGAGGAAACGCTTGTTCGTCCCCGGCTCGCGGACGATCTCCACGGCCCCGATCAGGCCGAGGGAGCGGGTCTCGCCCACCAGGGGATGGTCGTTCAGGGTGGCGAGGGCGCGGGCCAGGTAGGGGCCTGTGTCCTCGCGGGTGCGCTCGACCAGGCCCTCGCGCTCGATGATGTCGAGGTTGGCCAGGGCGACGGCGGCGGCGGTGGGATGGCCGCTGTAGGTGTAGCCGTGGATGAAGTCTCCGCCCTTCTCGCGAAGCTCGGCGACGATGTGGTCGGCCACGCCCGTGGCGCTGATCGGCAGGTAGCCGGAGGACAGACCCTTGGCCATGGAGATCATGTCCGGCTTCACGCCGTAGTGGTGGTGGCCGAACCACTGGCCCAGCCGGCCGAAGCCACAGATCACCTCGTCGCAGACCAGCAGGATTCCGTACTTGCGACAGATGGCCTCGACCCGGGGCCAGTAGCCCTCCGGCGGGATGATGACCCCGCCGGCGCCCTGGACGGGCTCGCCGATGAAGGCGGCGACATTCTCCGGCCCGACCTCGAGGATCTTGTCCTCGATGGCCTGGGCGGCCCGGGCGGCGAAGGCGTCGGGGTCCTCGCCGAAGCCTTCGCCGAACGGGTAGGGCTGCATGACGTGCTCGACGCCGGGCACGGGCAGGTCGCCCTGGACGTGCATGGGCTTCATGCCGCCCAGCGAGACGCCCGCCACCGTGGAGCCGTGGTAGGCGTTCCAGCGGCTGATGAAGATGCGCCGCTGCGGCTCGCCCTTGAGCTTCCAGTAGTGCCTCGCCAGGCGGAAGATGGTGTCGACCGCCTCGGAACCCGACGAGTTGAAGAAGACGTGGCTCAGGCGTCCGCCCATCAGGCCGGCGATGCGGGCGGCCAGCTTCACCGTCGGCGGCGTCGCCGTGCGGAAGAAGGTGTTGTAGTAGGGCAGCTCGAGCATCTGCTCATAGGCGGCCTTGGCCAGCTCCTCGCGCCCGTAGCCGACGTTCACGCACCAGAGGCCCGCCATGCCGTCGAGCAGGGCCCGTCCCTCCCCGTCCACGATGGTGCTGCCCTCGGCCCGGGTGATGATCCGGCTGCCGCCCAGGCTGGCGATCAGGCGATGGTCGGCCTGGGCCGGCAGGTGATGGGCGAGGTCCAGGCGGCGAAGCTCGGGGACGTCGTGGTTGCGGATCGGGACGCTCACGCGGGAAACTCCTGGACGGGGTTCAGGGGACGAGGGACTGGCCGCGGAGGGCCCGTCCGAAGACGTTGAAGAATACCTGACTTTGCGGGTTTTCGCCCGTGCGCCATTCCGGATGCCACTGGACGGCCAGGACCGGGGCGGCGTTCACCCTTGCAGAGAAGGCCTCGACCAGGCCGTCGTCGGCCCGGGCCTCGACGGACAGGCCCTCTCCCAGCCGGTCGACGCCCTGGTAGTGGACCGAATTGACCCGGATGCGCCCCGCGCCCAGGGCGCCGGCGAGGACGCCGCCCGGGGTCAGGTCGACTTCGTGAACATGGTCGAACATCTCGTTGAAACCGACCTCGTCGGGGGCGTGGTGGCGCAGGAGCTCCTCGCTCTCAGAGGTGTCGCGCCTCAGGCTTCCGCCAAAGGCCACGTTCAGTTCCTGGAATCCGCGGCAGATGCCGAAGACCGGCCGGCCCAGGTCCAGCATGGCCCGGATCAGGTCCCGGGTCATGGCGTCGCGGGCGGGGTCGAAGGGCCCGGGGGCGTCGTCCGCCGCCTCGCCATAGGCGGCGGGGTCCAGGTTGGAGGGACTGCCGGTCAGGAGCAGGCCGTCGAGCCGCTCGGCCACGTCCGACGCGCGCATCAGCCCGGGCATGGAGGGCACCAGGAGGGCCGCGGCGTCGGCGTGGGCCATGGCCGAGGCGACATAGCGGTTCATCACCGCCTGGGCGGGCTCGATCCCGACCGTGCGGGTGCAGCAGATGATGCCGGCGACGGGGCGCGCCATGTCAGTTCAGCAGGACGGCGGGCGAGCAGGCGTGCCAGCCGAGCCAGACCTCCTCGCCCAGGGCGAAGTCCTCCTGGTCCCAGCGCGTGAGGTTGGAGCGCAGCACCTTGACCCTCCGGCCGCCGGCGATCTCCACCT
The DNA here is from genome assembly GCA_029977805.1 of Phenylobacterium parvum. Lineage (GTDB taxonomy): Bacteria > Pseudomonadota > Alphaproteobacteria > Caulobacterales > Caulobacteraceae > Phenylobacterium > Phenylobacterium parvum_A. Next base: position 6,224 of record JAPOKE010000008.1, read on the forward strand.
CGTAGGTGCTCTCGCTGCCGAGGTAGGACTCGTGCCGGATCACGCCCCGCACCAGGTTCGACCCGGCGGGGGAGTCGTCAAGGACCGGCGGGGGCTGGCCGGGCGCATACTTGTGCAGCTCGATCTTCTCGGGCCTCAGGGCGGCCCAGACGGTGGTTCCCTTCGCGCCGGTCACGCCGTGGTCGAGGTAGATGTCCGTGGGAAGCTCCGGCGAACGGATCACGGCCTGGTCCTGTTCATCGACGGCCAGGACGCCCTCGAAGAGGTTCACCGAGCCGATGAAGTCGGCCACGAAGCGGCTGCCGGGGAATTCGTAAAGGTCGTTGGGCGTCGCCACCTGCTGGAGGAGCCCCCGGTTCATGACGGCGCACCGGCCGGCCAGGGCCAGGGCCTCGTCCTGGTCGTGGGTGACCATGATGAAGGTGATGCCGACGGTCTCCTGCAGGGTGCAGAGCTCCGTCCGCATCTGGTCGCGCAGCTTGGCGTCGAGGGCGGAGAGGGGCTCGTCCAGCAGGAGGACCCGGGGACGCTTGACCAGGGCCCGGGCCAGGGCGACCCGCTGGCGCTGCCCCCCCGAGAGCTGGTCCGGCTTGCGCCCGCCCAGGCCGCCCAGCTGCACCAGCTCGAGGGCCTCCTCGACCCGTCGGTCCCGCTCCGCGGTGGGGACCCTGTCGATCTTCAGGCCATAGGCCACGTTGTCCGCCACGCTCATGTGCGGGAAGACGGCGTAGGACTGGAAGACCATGTTCACGGGACGGCGGTTCGGCGGCACGTTGGAGATGTCCTGGCCGTCGATCAGTATGCGCCCCTCGGTGGGGGTCTCGAAGCCCGCCAGCATGCGCAGCAGGGTCGTCTTGCCGCAGCCCGAGGGGCCAAGCAGGCAGAAGAACTCTCCCTCGTCGATGGTCAGGGAGACGTTGTCGACGGCGACCATGCGGCCGAAGCGCTTGGTGACGTTCTCGAACGTGATGATGGGCTTGCTCATGGCGCCTCAGGGACGGTCTTTGGGGCGGTCGAGGGCGGCGTGGCCCCCGGCGGTCGAGGCGGGGTCGCCCTGGACCTTCAGGGCGATGGCCGTCAGGACGACGGTCAGGACGATCAGCAGGGTCGAGGCGGCGTTCACCTCGGGCGTCACCGAGAAGCGGACCATCGAGTAGACCTTGACCGGGAAGGTCACGGTGTCCGGCCCCGAGGTGAAGAAGGTGATGACGAAGTCGTCCAGGCTGAGGGTGAAGGCCAGGAAGGCGCCGGCGACCAGGGACGGCGCCATGTGCGGCAGGATCACGTCCTTGAGGGTCCGCCACTCGCTGGCGCCAAGGTCACGGGCGGCCTCTTCCAGTTCGCGGTTGAAGCTGGCCATCCGCCCCCGGACGACGACCGCCACGAAGGGGAAGGAGAAGGAGACGTGGGCGATGATGATGGCGCCCAGGTTGAGGGGCCAGGGCAGGTCCTGCGGCCAGGGCAGCACCTTGGCGAAGAAGACCAGCATGGCGACGCCGAGGCAGATCTCCGGCGCCACGATCGGCAGGGCCAGGGCGCCGTCGAACCCCGCCTTGCCCGGGAAGCGGAAACGCCAGAGGGCCAGGGCGGCCATGGCGCCGAGGATCAGGCTGAGGAAGGTGGAGACGGCGGCGATGGTCAGGCTGTTGACGAAGGCCTCGATGAGGGAGGCGTTGTTCAGCGCCTTCTCGTAGTACTTCAGGGTGAAGCCCTGCCAGACGATGTTCCGCCGGCTGTCGTTGAAGCTGAACACCATCAGGGCGACCAGCGGCGCGTAGAGGAAGATCCCCACGGCGGCCAGCCACAGCTGGAGGGGCCAGCGGCGGAGGTATTCGAGGGGACCCGGAGCCGGACGCTTGGCCATCAGCCGCGCTCTCCCCGTCGACGCGACAGCACCGCCTGGAGGGCGATGGCGATGAAGGTCATGTACATCAGCAGGAAGGACAGGGCCGCGCCGAAGGGCCAGTCATTGGCCCGCTTGAACTGCCGCTCGATGATGTTGGCGATCATCTGGCTGTCCGGCCCGCCGAGCAGGTCCGGGGTCAGGTAGGACCCGAGGGCCGGGATGAAGGTGATCACCACCCCTGAGGCGATCCCCGGGAGGGCCAGGGGCGCGACGATGGTGAAGAGGGTCCTCAGGTGGCCGGCGCCCAGGTCGAGGCTGGCCTCGATGAGCGAGGTGTCCATCCGGTCGAGGGCGGAATAGAGCGGCAGCACCATGAAGGGCAGGTGCACGTAGACCAGCCCCAGGACGACCGCGAAGTTGTTGTGCAGGAGCTCCAGCGGCTGGAAGGGCGCCAGGGTCCCGAGCCCGAGTCCGGCGACGACGGAGCCCAGCCCGTTCCAGAGCCAACCGAGGGACTGGTTGACATAACCCTCCGTGCGCAGGACCGCGATCAGGGCGTAGGTGCGGATCAGGAGGTTGGTCCAGAAGGGCAGCATGACGGCCAGCAACAGCCAGGTCTTGGCCTTCGGCGGGGCGAAGGTGATGGCGAGCGCCACGGGGAAGCCGACCACCAGGCAGATGAGGGTCGTCAGTCCGGCTATCCCCACCGACTTGACGAAGATCTTCAGGTAGAGCGGGTCCAGGGCCCGCAGGTAGTTCGAGAAGGTCCCCGTCAGGGCGATCTCGGTCAGGCCCCGGTTCTCCCCGAAGGAGTAGAGCCAGACGATCCCCATGGGGACAAGGAAGAAGAGGGCCAGCCAGAACAGGGGCGGGACCAGGACCGCGCCGAACAGCGCCTTCGCCGATTTCCAGTGCTGTTCCATTCGCCGGGCCGGCCCTGTCCGTGTGTCAGGCGGCGCGCACCCGGGTGACGACTTCCTCGTAGAGGCTGGCCTTGGCCGCCCCCTCGAAGGCCCCGTACTCGCACTTGGCCAGGATATCCGCGGGCGGGAAGATGGCGGGGTTGTTGCGGTAGCTCTCCGGCATGAGGGCCTTCGCCGCGGCGTTGGGGGTCGGGTAGAGGATGGTCTCGCTGATCTTCTTCCCGGCCTCGGCGTCCAGCAGGTAGTTGATGAAGGCGTGGGCGTTGTTCGGCCGCGGCGCCCCCACGGGGATGCAGAGGGTGTCGGAGTTCAGCAGGCTGCCCTCCTTGGGCACGACGAACCCGATGTCCGGGTCCTCGGTCATGATCTGGGCGATGTCGCCGTTGTATTCGAGGACCAGGTCCACCTCGCCCGACAGGAGCATGTCCTGGCCGTTGTCCTCGTGGAAGGCCTTCACGAAGGGCTTCTGGCGCACCAGCATCTTCTCGATCTCGGCGACCAGTTCCGGCGGGATGTTGTTGACCGAGTGACCCTTGTACTTGGCGGCCAGGCGGACCAGGTCGGCGGACTCCGAGAGCAGGGCGATCCTGCCCTTGTAGGCGTCGGAGTCGAACAGCCACTTCCAGCTGTCCGGGACGCCCTTCACCTTGCTCTTCCGGTAGCCGATCCCCAGCACCAGCCAGGTGTAGGGCGCCGACATCTTCCGGCCCGGGTCATAGTCCGGGTTCATGAAGGTGGGGTCGATGTTCTTCAGGTTCGGGATCTTGGAATGGTCGAGGGGCTGGATCAGCTTGGCCTCGGTCATCCGGGTGACGAACTCGTTGGAGGGCACGATGACGTCGAAACCCGGATTGCCCGCCTTGAGCTTGGCGAACAGCTCGTCGTTGGTGGCGAAGAGGCTCATGTTGACGTCGACGCCGCTGGCCTTCTTGAAGTCGGCCAGGGTTGTCTCGCCGATGTAGGTGTCCCAGTTGTAGAAGTTCAGCTTGGGCTCCTCGCCGCCGGCGGCGGGAGCTGCGCCAGGTTGCGAGCAGGCGCTGAAGGAGAAGCCGACGGCGGCGGCGCCAAGGGCGGTCAGCAGGCTGCGGCGGGAAGCGCCGCGTCCGGAAAGCATCGACATCAGGGGGTCTCCAAGGGCGCAGGTATCGAGACCTCAGGATGACGGCGCCCTTGCGCCGGGATCAATCCCGAAACCGTGATTTCGGGGCTGGATTCAGGCGTTGCCCAGGTACCAGGCATAGTCGAGGGCGGTGACGGCGGCGCCGAACCGGTCCTGCTCCGTCCGTTTCACCGACACGAACATGTCCACGAAGCGCGGGCCCAGATAATCCCGCAGGACTTCCGACGCCGCCAGCCGGTCGACCGCCGAGACCCAGTCGGTGGGCAGGCGGACCCCGTCCCGGGCGGCGGCGGCGTAGCCATCGCCCACCACCGCAGGGCCCGGGTCGATCCGGTGCGTCAGGCCATGGTGGGCGGCGGCCAGAAGGGCGGCGAGGACGAGGTGCGGATGGGCGTCGGCGCCCGCCACCCGGTGCTCCACATGGCGGGTCGGCGGCGGACCGGCGGGAACCCGGAGGGAGACCGTGCGGTTGTTCACCCCCCAGGTCGGCGCGACGGGGGCGTAGGAATTGGCCCGGAACCGCCGGTAGCTGTTGGCGTTGGGCGCCAGGATGGCCATGCAGTCGCCCATCAGGGCCTTCATGCCGCCGATGGCGTGGCGCAGCATGTCCGAGCCCTCGGGCCTCGGGTCCGCGCAGAGGTTGGCGCCCGAGGCGTCGGCGAAGCTGACATGGACGTGGAATCCGCTGCCGGCCCGGTCGGCCCAGGGCTTGGCCATGAAGGTCGCCTCGCAGCCATGCCGCGGCGCGATGCCCTTCACCGCACGCTTGTAGCGCACCGCATCGTCCGCGGCGGCCATGGCGTCGGGCTTGTGGTGCAGGGTCAGCTCCAGCTGGGCGGGCGCGAACTCGGAGATGGCCCCCTCGAGGGGCAGGCCCATGACGTCCGCCGTGTCCCAGAGCTCGCGCAGGAAGGGGGCGTGGTCCTCGAGCTCGGGCAGGCCGTAGACCTGGATGCCCTCGGGCCGGCGCCCCGTGCGCCGGGAGAGGGCGGGCAGGACCTCGCCGCCGGGCCCGCGCTCGAGGTCGACCAGGTAGAATTCAAGCTCGCAGGCGGCGACGGGGGTCAGCCCGTCGGCGGCGTAGCGGTCGAGCACCCGGCGAAGGACGTGCCGGGGATCAAGGTCGTTCGGCGTTCCGTCCAGCTCGTACATGGACAGCATGACCTGGGCGACGTCGGGCCCAAGCCAGGGCGCAAGGGTCAGGGTGCCCGGGACCGGCCGCGCCCGGCGGTCGGCGTCGCCGTCCTCCCAGACCAGGCCCGTATCCTCGCAGTCGGCCCCCAGGGTGTCGACCACCAGGACCGAGCCGGGCAGGAAGCGGCCATAGTCGTAGACGGCGGGCAGCTCCTCGATCCGCAGCCGCTTGCCGCGGGGCACGCCGGTCATGCCGGTGAAGACCACCTCGACGAACCGCACCTCCGGGTGGGCGGCCAGGAAGGCCCGGCATTCTTCGGGGTCGGCGACGGGATTGGCGGGCATGCTGGCGAACTCTCGGGTGGAGGATGGCCACCATTGCCACGGCCCGCGCGGCGCGCCAACCGGCGGCCTAGTCGGGCCGCTTGGCGTCTTCGGCGATGAGGGCGGCGACGCGCTCCATGGGGGCCTGGGAGGTGGTGATCAGTCCCTTCGCCCCGTTGTCCAGGTCGATGATCAGGCTGAGGGCGAGGCCGATCAGCAGGAACAGGCCGCTGGTCGACAGGAAGTGGCGCGCGCCGGTCGCCGCGAGGGTCAGGCCGACCAGGAGGGCCGAGCCCACGGCGTAGGCCAGCAGGCTGCGCAGGATGCGGTCGGGGATCTTGGCGTCGAAGGCCGCGTAACGCCGCTCGGCGTCGTCGAACATCTCGTTGGTGGCGTTCAGCAGGGGCACGGCGATCCTCTGCCCTGCAGGCGTCTCGAGCGCCCGGTCGGTGGCCTCCCAGATCCGATCCTGGAGCGCGCTGGTCTCCCGCCCTACCCGCTCCAGCGCCGTGCGGTCGCCGCGGGCGGCGCTGAAGGTCATTCGGATCTTCACGTACTCGCCCATCAGGGCGTTGATCTCCCGGCGGTTGGCGTCGTCGAGCAGCTGGTGGCGCAGGTGCGTGGTCGAGATGGCGTTGGCCTCGTGGGTGACGAGATCGCGCCGGAGCTCGAAGTTCGACTGCGCCATGCCGAAGGTGAAGCCGACGAGGAGGGCGAGGAGGGTCAGGGCGGATGACATGACGAAGGAGGTCCCCTCCTCGCTCCGCATGTCACGGCGGACCCGGAACCAGAGGTAGGAGCGGAAGCCGAGCTCCGCCGTGGCGATCATGAGGGCGGAGAGCCCGAACCATGTCAGTGCCGGATGGATCATCGACGCCTCCCCGACGCCCCCGCCTAGCCCTTTGCGGCGTCCCTCGAGGGAACATAGACCTCACCGCCGCTGTCGCGGAAGCGTTTCGCCATGTCCGCCATGCCGGCGGCCACGTCGTTCTGCGCCGCCGCCGCGTCGCGGATCTCCTGGCTGATCTTCATGGAGCAGAACTTCGGGCCGCACATGGAGCAGAAATGCGCCACTTTGTGCGCCTCTTTCGGGAGGGTCTGGTCGTGGAAATCGCGGGCGGTTTCCGGGTCGAGCGCGAGGTTGAACTGGTCTTCCCAGCGGAACTCGAAGCGGGCGCGGGACAGGGCGTCGTCCCAGGTCCGGGCGGCGGGATGCCCCTTGGCGAGGTCGGCGGCGTGGGCGGCGATCCGGTAGGCGATGACCCCGTCCTTGACGTCCTTGCGGTCCGGAAGGCCGAGGTGCTCCTTCGGCGTGACGTAACAGAGCATCGCGGTGCCGTGCCAACCGGCCATGGCCGCGCCGATGGCCGAGGTGATGTGGTCGTAGCCGGGGGCGACGTCCGTGGTCAGCGGCCCGAGGGTGTAGAAGGGCGCCTCGCCGCAGGCGGCGAGCTGCTTGTCCATGTTGGCCTTGATCTTGTGCATGGGCACGTGGCCGGGGCCCTCGATCATCACCTGGACGCCGTGCTTCCAGGCCACCTGGGTCAGCTCGCCCAGGGTCTCGAGCTCGGCGAACTGGGCGGCGTCGTTGGCGTCGGCCAGGGAGCCGGGCCGCAGGCCGTCGCCCAGGCTGAACGAGACGTCATAGGCCCGCATGATCTCGCAGATCTCCTCGAAGTGCTCGTAGAGGAAGTTCTCGCGGTGGTGGGCCAGGCACCACTTGGCCAGGATGGAGCCGCCGCGGGAGACAATGCCGGTGACCCGCTTCGCGGTGAGGGGGATGTAGGCCAGCCGGACGCCCGCATGGATGGTGAAGTAGTCCACCCCCTGCTCGGCCTGTTCGATCAGGGTGTCGCGGAAGACCTCCCAGTTCAGGTCCTCGGCGACGCCGCCGACCTTTTCGAGGGCCTGGTAGATCGGCACCGTGCCGATCGGGACCGGGCTGTTGCGGACGATCCAGTCGCGGATGTTGTGGATGTTCCGGCCGGTGGACAGGTCCATGACCGTGTCGGCGCCCCAGCGGATCGCCCACACCATCTTGTCGACCTCGTCGGCGACGGTGGAGAGCACGGCGGAATTGCCGATGTTGGCGTTCACCTTGACCAGGAAGTTGCGGCCGATGGCCATCGGCTCCAGCTCGGTGTGGTTGATGTTGGCCGGGATGATGGCCCGGCCCCTCGCCACCTCGTCGCGGACGAACTCGGGGGTCACGAAGTCGGGGATGGACGCGCCGAAGTCCTCGCCGTCGCGCAGGGCCGGGTCCGACGCCTGCCGGCGGAGGTTCTCGCGGATGGCGACGTACTCCATCTCGGGCGTGATGATCCCGCGGCGGGCATAGTCGAGCTGGGTGACGGCGGCGCCGGCGCGGGCGCGGTAGACCCGGCGGGGGGCCGTGAAGGCGGGGGCGAGGTGGGCGCCGGAGGCCCCGCCATTGTCCTCGGGCCGGACCTCACGGGGATTGGCCACCACCTCGACGTCGCCGCGCGACACGACCCAGGGCTCACGGGTTCGCGGCAGGCCGCGGTTGATGTCGATGTCGACGGAGGGGTCGGTGTAGGGCCCGGAGGGGTCGTAGAGGGTTACGGGCGGCTCGTTCGCCGAGGGATGCACGGCGACCTCCCGGAAGGGCACGCGGATGTCCGGCCAGAGGGTCCCGGCCTCGTGGACCTTGCGTGAACCGGGGATGGCGCCGGTGGCGACCCCGGACCGGACGGGATTCTGGACGTTCATCGGCGCTCTCCGCATTCAGCAGGACAGCCGGCCCGGGCGAGCGTTTTCGAGGCGCCGTTCCCTTCGCCGGCATGACCCGGATCAGGTTCTGCGGGTCGCGGGCTCGCCCGCCTCTCAGCCGCCTGAGCGCGGCTCCCCGAGGACGATCCGACCCTAGAGCGAAACCCGGGACCTGGAAAGGAAAAGGGCGGCCGCCGGACCGGCGACCGCCCCAAGCTGGTCTTCCCCTTGAGGGGATCAGCCCTTCGGCGAAGGCGCCGCCGCGCCTGCGGTCCGGGTCTGGGACTTCTTGGACTCCGTGAGGATGTAGGCGCGCAGGTCCTCCACCTCCTTGGCGTTCAGGAACCGCGAGAAGCTGGCCATGCCGCGGCTGGCCAGGGCGCCGTCCAGCAGCACCGACTTGAAGCTGTCGGCGGTGAGCAGCATCTGCGACTTGCGCAGGTCGGGCAGGTAGGTGCCCGAGACGCTGGGACCGTGACAGACCTGGCAGTTCTCGTGGTAGAGCGCGAAGCCGTTCTTCACGTCGCCCTGGCCCGCGACGACCTTGGTCAGGTCCAGCGCCGGGATTTCCGGGATGACGTAGGGCTTGGCCGTCGCCTTGCCGCCCAGCTTGAAGACCATGAGCCGGCCCGGCAGGCGCGGGCGGTCCTTCAGCATGATCGAGGCCGAGGTCGGGCCGGCGCCGCCATAGCCCACCATGAGGGCCACGTACTGCTCGCCGTCCAGCTCGTAGGTCGAGGGCGCCGCGACGATGCCGTTGCCGGTGTCCAGGCTCCAGAGCTTCTTTCCGGTGGCGGCCTCGTAGGCCACGAAGTCGCCCTCGCCCGCGCCCTGGAAGACCAGGCCGCCCGCCGTGGACAGGATGCCGCCGTTCCAGAAGAAGGGATGCTCGACGGTCCAGCGCGGCTTGCCCGCCACCGGGTCCCAGGCGATCAGCTGGCCCTTGTACATGGCCTTGATCGCCTTGATCTGGGCGGCGTCGTCGGGAAGGGCGTTGGCGAGGATGTCGGTGCCGACGTTCCAGGCCCCCGCCTTGTACTTGAAGTCCTTCACGTTGGTGTAGGCGAAGGGCGCCGTGTGGGCCGGGATGTAGACCAGGCCCTCCTTGGGGTTGAAGGCCATCGGGTGCCAGTTGTGGGCGCCCAGGGGGCCCGGCAGGGCCATGGCGGGGGCGTTCTCGTAGCGCGCGCCCTCGACCTCGATGGGCCGGCCGGTCTTCAGGTCAACGCCCTTGGCCCAGGTGACCGGGGCGTAGGCGTTGGCCGAGATCAGCTGCCCGGTGGCCCGGTCGATCACGTAGAAGAAGCCGTTCTTCGGGGCCTGCATCAGCACCTTGCGGGGCTGGCCGCCGATGCTCAGGTCCGCCAGCATGATGTGCTGGGTGGCCGTGTAGTCCCAGCTCTCGCCCGGGGTGGTCTGGTAGTGCCAGACGTACTCGCCGGTATCCGGCTTGAGGGCCAGGATGGACGAGACGAAGAGGTTGTCGCCCTTGCCGTCCGAGCGCTTCTGGTGGTTCCAGGGCGTGCCGTTGCCGACGCCGAGGTAGACGATGTCCAGGGCCGGGTCATAGGCCATGGAGTCCCAGATGGTCGCGCCGCCGCCGGTCTTCTTCCAGGTCTCGCCGAACCATGTGCCGGAGGCCTTCTCGGCCATGATCTTGTCCGAGGCCGCGCCGTCCGGCTTACCCTCGGGATTGGGCGCCGTGTAGAAGCGCCAGACCATCTTGCCGCTGGCGGCGTCGTAGGCGGAGACATAGCCGCGCACGCCATACTCGGCGCCGCCGTTGCCGATCAGGACCTTGTCCTTCACGATCCGGGGCGCGCCGGTGATGGTGTAGGGCTTGGAGTTGTCAGTGGTCTGGACGGACCAGACGGGCTTGCCGGTGTCGGCGTTCAGGGCGATCAGGCGCCCGTCGAGGGTGCCGAAATAGACCTTGCCCTTCCAGACGGCGACGCCGCGGTTCACGACGTCGCAGCAGGCGTCATAGCCCTTGGAGCCATCGACCTTGGGGTCGTAGGACCACTTGAGCGCCCCGGTGCGGGCGTCGAAGGCGAAGACCTTGGACCAGGCCGTCGTGGTGTAGAGGACGCCGTCGACCATGACCGGCGTGGCCTCCTGGCCGCGGTCGGTGTCGAACTCGTAGTACCAGGACAGGCCCAGGTCCTTGACGTTCGAGATGTTGATCTTGTCGAGGGGGCTGTAGCGCTGCTCGTCGTAGGTCCGGCCCACGGCCAGCCACTCGCCGTTGGCGCTCGCCGCCGCCAGACGCTCGCCGTCGACGCGACCGCCCTTGCCGCCAGCCTGTCCGCAGGCTGCGAGCAGGACCGTCAGGGCGAATACTCCCGCAAGGCGCATCACTGTCATTGTTCCCTCCCCGGAGGCCCGACCCGGGCCAAGGTGGAGTATGCGCAGGCGGCGGTGAACGGCAAGCCATGACGTGGCGTCACGCCCCGGGCCGTTAACCTCCTGCTCATGGACCGGAAACCCGGCCTTTACCTGACCCTGCGAAGGTGAGTGACCCGGCGGGCCTGGCCGCCCGCCCTGAACACCGGAGAGTCCGGCCCATGAGCAAGACCATCGTCGTGGTGGATGACGATCCGACGCAGAGGCGCCTCATCCAGGCCGTCCTCGAGCGGGAGGGATTCGCCGCGACCCTCCTGGGCGGCGGGGACGCCCTGCTCGACCGGATGGCGGCCGGGGCGCCGTGCGACATCATCCTCCTGGACCTGGTCATGCCGGGGCGCTCGGGCCTGGAGACCCTGACCGAGCTCCGGAACCGGGGCTACCAGACCCCGGTGATCGTCCTGACGGCCTCGGGCGGCATCGACACCGTGGTCCAGGCCATGCAGGCCGGCGCCTCGGACTTCTTCGTCAAGCCCGCCTCTCCCGAACGGATCGCGATCTCGATCAACAACGCCCTCTCGATCGGGGCCCTGCGCTCCGAGGTGGCCCAGTTGCGCAAGCGGGCCGAGGGCCGCACCACCTTCGCCGACCTGGTCGGGGAGTCCCCCGCCATGAACCTCGTCCGGCGGATGGGCGAACGCGCCGCGCGCTCCTCGATCCCGGTGCTGATCACCGGTGAGAGCGGGGTGGGCAAGGAGGTGATCGCCCGGGCGGTCCATGGCTCGTCCGACCGCGCGGGACGTCCCTTCGTGGCGGTGAACTGCGGCGCCATCCCCGAGGCCCTGGTCGAGTCCATCCTGTTCGGGCACGAGAAGGGCAGCTTCACCGGGGCGACGGACCGGCACGCCGGCAAGTTCCAGGAGGCCAACGGCGGCACCCTGCTCCTCGACGAGGTCAGCGAGCTGCCCCTGGACGTCCAGGTCAAGCTGCTGCGCGTCCTGCAGGAGGGCGAGGTCGACCCCGTGGGCGCCCGGCGCTCGGTAAAGGTCGACGTGAGGATCATCTCCGCCTCCAACCGCGACCTTGCGCGGGCGGTCTCGGACGGGGTTTTCCGGGAAGACCTGTTCTACCGGCTGAACGTCTTCCCGATCGAGGCTCCGCCCCTGAGGGACCGCCGGCAGGACATCCCGGCCCTCGTGGAGTCCTTCATCCGCCGGTTCAGCATCGAGGAGGGGCGCGCCATCTCCGGGGCGAGCGCCGAGACGATGGAGATGCTGGTCGGCCACGACTGGCCGGGCAACATCCGGCAGCTCGAGAACGCCGTCTACCGGGCGATCGTCCTCGCCGATTCCCCGCAGTTGCAGCCCTACGACTTCCCGGCGATCTCCGGGCTCTCGCCGCCGGCGTCGGCTGCGGGGGCCTCGCCGCCGCCGTCCCTCGAGCATCTCCTCGCGCCCGCCGGGGGACCGGCGCTCCCTGGCGAGGCCGCGCCCCAGCCGGTCAGCGTGCTTGACGAGGACGGCCACCTGCGGACCCTCGACGCCATCGAGGCGGACCTCATCCGGCTGGCGATCGAACGCTACCAGGGTCACATGAGCGAGGTGGCGCGCCGTCTCGGGATCGGCCGCTCGACCCTGTACCGCAAGGTCCGCGAGAACGGCCTGGGCGAGCTGGCCGGGTTGAGCGAGGCCTGAAGGCCCGGCTCAGTCGGCTGCGTCCCCGCCCGGCGCCGGCCGGCGACCCCGGCTGCGGAAACCCGGGCGGCGCTTGGGTCCGGCCGCGTCGGACTTGCCGGCCGCCTTGGCGGCGATTTCCTTGAGCTTGCGGTGCTGCAGGGCGGAGAGCGCCTGCCCCGGCGCGCCCTTCTCGGGGTCGCCGAAGGCGCGGCCATAGGTCTGGATCCGGGTCTCGACGGACCCGAGGAACTCCCCCTCCCATTCGGAGAGGTCGACGCCCGAGCGATCCGCCTTCCGCCGGGTGCGGCGCAGGGCGTTCAGTGCGGCCCGCTTCGCCGCCTCCCGCGGATCGGCGGGCCCCCGCTTCAAATCTCGCCGATCGCCGAGAGGTAGAGGTCGAGGATGGCCTCTTCCTCCTGGCGCTTCGCCCGGTCCTGCTTGCGCAGGCGCACCACCTTGCGGAGGATCTTGACGTCGAAGCCGGCGCCCTTGGCCTCGGCGAAGACCTCCTTGATCTGCTCCATGACCTCGGACTTCTCCTGCTCGAGGCGCTCGATGCGCTCGACGATGGTGCGGAGCCGACCCTGGGCGTCCTGGTTCAGAACATCGGAATGGGCGTCGTCGCCGGCCATGAAGTCAGGCTCCTGCAGGAATGTGTCGGGGATGCGGCCAGACCCTAGACCCGCGCACGCGCAAAGTCGTCCCCGCAGGCGGGGCGCCGGGGCGGCGAGTCCGGATCAGCTGTGGAAAACCGCGGGCTCAGGCCCGCCGGCAGGGCCTCAGCCCTGCTTGGCCTTGAAGCGCGGGTCGGTCTTGTTGATGACGTAGACCACACCCTTGCGGCGCACCAGCTTGCAGTCGCGGTGGCGAGTCTTGAGCGACTTGAGCGAGCTTCTGACCTTCATGACCTTCGTCTTCTCTGGGTGCGGGCCAGCGCCCGGGCGACCGAGTGAGGGGCGCGTATACGGAACCGTCGCAGGCGAGTCAATCGCGCCGGGCCCTGCGCCGGCGGATCGCGCCGTTGCCCCGGGGGCCGGCGCGTCCTAACTCTGGGGCATGAAGCGCCGCACCTTCCTTGTCACCGCCGGGGCCGCCATGGCCACGCCGGCCCTCGGGGCGGACCCGCCCGCCCCGCCGGCGACGGTCGACGCCCCCTTCGCCGCATGGCTGGCGGCCTTCCGGGCCAAGGCCCTGGCTGCGGGACTGTCGCCCGAGGTGCTGGACCGGGAACTCGACGGCCTTGCGCCAGACCCGCGCGTCCGGGGCGCGGATCGCAACCAGCCCGAATTCTCGCGCCCCTTCAGCCATTACGTGAAGCGCGCGGCCGGCGAGGACCGGGCGGCGATCGGCCGCAGGCGACTGGCGGAGATCCAGTCCGAGCTCGGCCGGATCGAGGCCTCCTACGGGGTCCCGGCGGAGATCCTGGTGTCGATCTGGGGAATGGAGTCCGGCTACGGCGCGACGCTCGGGGGACAGGACGTCATCCGGTCCATGGCGACCCTCGCCGCCGATGGCCGGCGGCAGGGCTTTGCGGAGGACCAGCTCCTCGCTGCGCTCCGCATCATCGCCTCCGGGGAATGGCCCCGGGAGCGGCTGGTCGGATCCTGGGCCGGCGCCATGGGCCAGACCCAGTTCATCCCCTCCAACTTCCTCTCGCTCGCGGTCGACGCCGACGGCGACGGGCGGCGCGACATCTGGGGGTCGGCACCGGACGCCCTGGCCTCGGCGGCCAACCTCCTCGCCAAGGCGGGCTGGAGGCGCGGGGAAGGCTGGGCCATAGAAGTCACCGCGCCGGAGGGTTTCGACTTCTCGGTGGCGGAGACCCTCAAGGCCTCGCCGGAGGCCTGGGCGGGGATGGGACTGTCCCGCGCCGACGGCGCGCCCCTCGCCGGCGCTGTCGAGGCGAGCCTGATCGCGCCGACCGGCTATCGGGGCCCCCTCTTCCTCCTGCTCCCTAATCACTTCGTGATCCGGCGCTACAACAACGCCGTGACCTACGCGATGGCGGGAGGCCTGCTGGCCGACCGCATCGCCGGCCGGCCGGGGCTCGTCCGCGACTGGCCCGAGGAGGTCCCCCTGTCCCTCTCCGACCGGATCGCGGCCCAGACCGCGCTTCAGGCCGCGGGGCATGACGTGGGCGAGGCGGACGGCGTGATCGGCCTGAAGACCCGGGCCGCCCTGCGGGCCTGGCAGAAGGCGCGGGGCCTGCCCGCAGACGGCTATCTTTCCCCGGAGATGATCGCCCTTCTCAGAACCCCGGCGGCCTAGACCAGGGCCTCGTCAGGCCCCTCGACCCGCGCCGGACGCGGGTTGGCCGCCTTCAGCTGCGGGTTGCGGTAGGCGAAGATCAGCATGGCGACCATCAGCGCCGCATTCAGCAGGAAGGGCGCCGGCCGGATGTGCTCGTAGAGGAAGACGAAGGCCGGGGCGAGGACCACGTTGATTCCGTTGACGGCGGCGATGGCGCCGGCGGCGCGCGCCTGCTCCTCCATCCGCACCGCCAGAGAGGCCCCCACGGTGAAGCCGGGACGGGCGAGGCCGAAGCCGAGGCTGGAGATGGCGTAGCCGGCGACGACCCCCCAGTAGTCCGGGGCGGCGGCGACGATCAGGTTGCCGATGGCGGCGACCGCAACCCCCCAGCGCAGGAGCTGCCGCGGGGTCATCTCGAAGCGCGGGATGAGGCCCCACTGGGCCAGGAGGCCGGCCATGGCGCCGAACATCATGGCGATGGCGATGAAGCCCTGGGCGGCGGTCGGGGACACGGCCAGCTTGTCGATGATCAGGAAGCCCAGGGTCTGGCCCTGGGCCGTCTGGCTGACCGCCACGATGAACCCATAGATCAGGAAGGGCGTGAGCCGCGGGTCCCGCCACATGGGCGGCCCGGCCTCCTTCTCCCCCGCCCGGCCCTCGGAGGGCGGCGGGTACGCAGGCCGGTAGCGGCTCTCCGGCAGGCGTCGCCAGACCACCAGCAGCATGACCCCCGCCATCACCGAGAAGCAGGCCATGGGCCCCGCAAGGCCCAGGAAGGGCAGGACGAAGAGCGGGGCGATGAAGGGCCCGATCACCGTCCCGAGGCTGAAGGCGCCGGCCAGGCCCGACATGGACTGGGTCCGCTGGGCCTCGGGCGTGTGCTCCGCCACATAGGCCTGGGTGGCGGGGTTCGAGGCGGCGCCGAAGAGGCCGAACATGGCCCGGGCGAGCAGGAACAGGACGAAGATGACGACCGGGGCGGCCAGGTGGTGAAGCCCCGCCGCGACGACCACCGCGCACAGGGCCATGGAGACCATGAAGCCCGCCAGGCCCACCATCATCAGCGGCTTGCGCCCGTGGCGATCGGACATCCGGGCCCAGAAGGGCGAGGAAAAGGCCCACAGGAGGGCCGACAGCGAGAAGACGGCGGCGACCATGGGGTCCGGCATGCCGATCGAGCGGCCGATCGCCGGCAGGACCGAGATCATGCCGGTGTTCCCCATCGCCGTGACCATCGACACCGCGAAGATGATGGCGAATGTCGAGCGCGGCAGGCCGCTCGGACCAACGGGGGCGGGAGGGGAGTCGCTGGACATGCAGGGGTGATAGGACCCCGGCCATCGCTGCGCCACCCCGGATCATGATCACCGGACGTTAAGCATTCGGGGTCTATGTCCCGAAGGACAGTCAACAGGCGTCGTTCGCATGTTCCAGATCATCGGCATCGTCCTGCTCTTCGTCTGCGTCTTCGGCGTCTACGTCATCTCGGGCGGAAAGCTCGACGTGGTCATGCACGCGGCGCCGCACGAGCTGGGCACCATCCTGGGCGCCGGCGTCGCGGCCCTGCTCATCGGAAACTCGCTGGACGTCATCAAGGGCGTCGGCGGGGGCATGGCCAAGGTCTTCTCCGGGCCCAAGTGGAAGGCCTCGGACTACAAGGACCTCCTGTCCCTGCTGTTCCTGCTGACCAAGACGATGAAGGCCAAGGGCGTGATCGCCCTCGAGAGCCACATCGAGAACCCGCACGACTCCACCCTGTTCGGCCGCTTCCCCAAGATCGTGAAGGATCACTTCGCGGTCGACTTCATCTGCGACACCCTGCGGATGATGACCATGAACCTCGAGGACCCGCACCAGGTCGAGGACGCCATGGAGAAGCAGCTCGAGAAGCACCACCATGAGGCCCTCGGGCCGGCCCACGCCCTGCAGACCATGGCCGACGGCCTTCCCGCCCTCGGGATCGTCGCGGCCGTGCTGGGCGTCATCAAGACCATGGGCTCGATCACCGAGCCGCCGGCCGTCCTCGGCGGCATGATCGGCAGCGCCCTGGTCGGGACCTTCCTTGGCGTGTTCCTGGCCTACGGCCTGGTCGGACCCTTCGCCACCCGCCTGAACGCGATCGTCGAGGAGGAGTCGGCCTTCTACCGGATCATCCAGTCGGTGCTGGTGGCCCACCTGCACGGCAACGCCGCCCAGATCTCCGTCGAGATCGGCCGCGGCAGCGTGCCGAGCCTGACCCAGCCCTCCTTCTCCGAGCTGGAAGAGGCCCTCCAGGCCATCCCGCCCGAGGCCTGAGCCTAAAGGGGCGAGACCCTGTTCACGTGGGCCATCTTGCGGCCCGCCCGCGCCTCGCGCTTGCCATACAGGTGAAGCCGGCAGGCGGGATCGGCGGCCAGGGCCCGCCACTGCCCGACTTCGTCCCCGAGCAGGTTGGTCATCTCCACCCGGGCGGTGGCCTCGACCGGGCCGAGGGGCCAGCCCGCGACGGCCCGGATGTGCTGCTCGAACTGGTCGGTGGCCGCGCCGTCCTGCGTCCAGTGGCCGCTGTTGTGGACCCTTGGCGCGATCTCGTTGACCAGCAGGGCCCCGTCCGGCAGCTCGAAGAGCTCGATCCCGGCGACCCCCACATAGTCCAGGCCTTCCAGC
Source organism: Phenylobacterium parvum (assembly GCA_029977805.1). GTDB lineage: Bacteria > Pseudomonadota > Alphaproteobacteria > Caulobacterales > Caulobacteraceae > Phenylobacterium > Phenylobacterium parvum_A. The sequence continues at coordinate 23,216 of JAPOKE010000008.1, forward strand.
ACGCGCCGGGCGATCTCGGCGGCCTGCCGGGCCGTGGCGGGCGAGACGGCGGCCGGCGCCGTCGAGCGCCTCAGTATGCCGTTCTCGTGGACGTTCTCGGCCAGGGGGAAGGCGGCGACGGCCCCGTCGCGGCCCCGTGCGGCGATCACCGACAGTTCGCGCCGGAAGGCTGCAGGCGCCTCGACGATGACGGGCCGCCCCCCGAGGGCGTCGAAGACGGCGGCCGCCTCGTCGGCTGAGCGGGCCCAGGCCTGTCCCTTGCCGTCATAGCCCTCGCGCCGGGTCTTGATGAGCACCCTGCCCCCCAGCACCTCGGCGGCCCGGGCCGCCTCCGGGGCCGAGGCCGCGGGAGCGAAGGCGACCGTCGGCGCCCCTGCGCCGTTCAGGAAGGTCTTCTCGTCGACCCGGTCCTGGGCCACCGCCAGGGCGCGCGGCCCCGGGGCCACGGGGACGCCAAGGCCGGCGAGGGTCTCAAGGGCGAGGGCCGGGACGTTCTCGAACTCGACGGTGACGACCCCGCACGCGGCGGCCAGGGCGGCCAGGGCCTCCGGGTCCTCGTAGGGCGCGACGACATGCCGGGCGCTCACGCGGGAGGCGGGGCAATCCGGCTCGGGGTCCAGCACCATCACATCCAGGCCGAGGCGGGCGGCGGCCAGGGCGAGCATGCGCCCGAGCTGGCCCCCGCCGAGGATGCCGATCGTGGAACCAGGAGGCAGGGGGGTCACAGGCGCCTCAGTCGTCCGAGACGGTCTCGGCGACGGAAGCGGTCTGGGCCGCGCGCCAGTCGGCGAGGCGCCCGGCGAGTTCCGGGTCCGATAGCGCCAGGATCTGTGCGGCCAGCTGGCCGGCGTTGCGGGCTCCGGCCTCGCCGATGGCCAGGGTCGCCACCGGCACGCCCGCGGGCATCTGGACGATCGACAGCAGGCTGTCCATGCCCTTGAGGGCGCGGGACTCCACGGGCACGCCGAGGACGGGAAGGTCGGTGAGGGAGGCCGTCATCCCGGGCAGGTGGGCGGCGCCCCCCGCCCCGGCGATGATCACCCTGACGCCGGCGGCCCTGGCCCCGCGGGCGAACTCCACCATGCGCAGGGGGGTCCGGTGGGCCGAGACCACGCGGGCCTCCCAGCGCACGCCCAGGGCGTCGAGCATGTCGGCGGCGCCCTTCAGGGTCGGCCAGTCCGAACGGCTGCCCATGATGATGGCGACGGGCGCGGCGGCGGCACTCATGTCACGGGCCCTCTGGCGGCGAGGCGCGCGAGAATAGGCGCCGCCTTCCCCGGGTCAACACACCCTGTGGATAATGTTATGGTTAACAATGATTCGCGGGCCGCTCCCCGGGGCGCGGAGGTCTCATGGTCTTGAAGGTCACGGGCGCGAGGAACCAGCCGTTTTCGGACATCCGCAAGCGCGCCCTCGTGCAGGCGGGAGCCAAGGTCGTGGGGCGCGGGCCGACGCGGCCCGACGAGACCGCCTTCCTGGGCCTTTCGGAGGCCGACCTCACACCGGCCGTCCAGGGCGCGATCCGGACCCTCCTCACCGAGATCGATGACCTCCGCCAGGAGGTGGCGCGGCTGAAGGCCCAGCTCGTCCAGGCCGAGGCCGTGGCCGACCAGGACCCCCTCACCCCGGTCCTCAACCGCCGGGCCCTGATGCGGGAGCTGGACCGGATCCGGACCTTCAGCCACCGCTACGGCTCGCCGGCCGCCCTGGTCTATCTCGACCTCGACGACTTCAAGGGCGTCAACGACCGGTTCGGCCACGCCGCAGGCGACGCCGCGCTCCGGGCGGTGGCCGAGCGCCTCCGGTCGCAGGTCTCCGGCTCGGACCTGGTGGCCCGGATGGGTGGAGACGAATTCGCGGTCCTCTACAGCCAGGCCAGCCTGCCCGTGGCCGAGGCGCGCGCCCGGAGCCTGGCCAAGGTCCTGGAATCCAGCCCGATCCGTTTCGGCGAGTGGTCGGCGCCCCTCCACGTCTCCTACGGGGTCGCCGAGGTGACCCCCGACATCGAGGGCGAGGAGGTCGTGGCCCGCGCCGATGCGGCGATGTACGCGCGAAGGCGCGAACGCCGGGGCTGAAGCCGGGCCAGGGGCCGTCAGGCGATGATGTCCGGCGTCAGCTGGTCTTTCAGGCGCTGGATTTCATCCTTCAGGGCAAGCTTCTTCCGCTTCAGGCGGCCCATCACCATCATGTCCGGCAGGGGCGACTGGCCGATGGCCTGGATCGCGACCTCAAGGTCGTTGTGATCCAGCTGGAGCTCGGAGATCCGGCGGCGAATGGCCGCCGCCTCGGCGGGGTCGGCCGGCGCGTTCACGGCGCACCTGCGCCTGCAGCCCCGCCCACCGGGGGGGCTGCTGAAAAAACGGTCCGTGCCGGACAGGAAATGACCATGTTCCGATCCCGAGGCTGCAGGGCGGTCCAAAGCAACCTTATGTGATCTGACAACCGACGCCAGCGGGTGTTCACTGGACCCAGTCGCATGGAAGGAGACCCTGAGTCATGTCCATAGACGCCCGCATCCGCGAACTCGACCGCCGGCACCGGTCCCTGGAGTCTGAACTCCGGGACGCCATGGCCCATCCCAGCTCGGAGGACGCCGCGATCCGACAGATCAAGCGGCGAAAGCTCCACATCAAGGAAGAGATCGAACTGCTCAGGTCGCGGGTGCGCCCCGCCGCCTGAGGCCCGGCCTCAGTCCTCCTCGTCGGCCTGGGGCCAGGGTTCGGCCGTGGTCTCGGCCGCGGGCTCGAGGGTCGGCCCCTCGGGCTCGACAATGCCCTTGCGGGCGTTGTCGCGGGCGCGCTTCTCGGCCGCCTTGCGGACGATCTCGTCCAGCTCGATCTGGGTCGAGAGGCCCAGGCTGACCGGGTCGACCGGCTTGATGTTGGCCGAATTCCAGTGCGTGCGGTTACGCACCTGGTCGATGGTGGCCTTGGTGGTGCCGAGCAGGCGGGCGATCTGGGCGTCGGCCACCTCGGGGTGGTTGCGGACGAACCAGGCGATGGCGTCGGGGCGGTCCTGGCGACGCGAGACCGGGGTGTAGCGCGGGGCCTTCTTGGCCGGCTTCAGGTGCTCGGCGTGCCGGCTCTTCAGGGCCGTCATGCGGCGCTTGGGGTCTCCCTGCGCAGCGTCGATCTCCTCACGGGAGAGCTGGCCATTGGCGATGGGGTCGGCGCCGCGGATGTCCCGGGCGACCTCGCCGTCGGCGATGCCCTTCACCTCGAGCGGGTGGAGGCCGCAGAAATCGGCGATCTGCTCGAAGGTCAGCGAGGTGTTGTCGACCAGCCAGACGGCGGTCGCCTTCGGCATCAGAATGTCGGCCATGACGGTCTCCGGAAATGACGGCGCCCGACCTTTCGGCCGGGCGCTGCGTAAAGCAGGGACCTTATACGCCGGAATTCCCGGTTCAGTCGAGGGGGCGGCGTTCCACGATGCGAAGGCCGTAGCCGGCCGAACCCGGCAGGACGGTGGCCGAGTTGGTCAGGAGGACCATGTCCCTGACCCCGAGGTCGATCAGGATCTGGGCGCCCACGCCGTAGTCCCGCAGGACGTTGGCGCCATGGTCGACGCCCGGGTCCGCGCCGTACCGCTCCGACAGCCAGGAAGGATTGGAGTCGCTGATGAAGACGGCCACCCCGGCCCCGTCGGCGGCGGACAGGGTCTCGAGGGCCCTGCGCACGAAGTCGGACCGCGCGCCGCCGGCGCCGATGACGTCGGCCGCCAGGTCGAGGCGGTGCATGCGCACCAGGGTCGGCTTGTCCGGCTCGATCCGCCCGCGGGTCAGGACCATGTGCTCGGTCCGGTCCAGGATGTTGCGGTATATGACCATCCGGAAGCGACCGCCGAAGGCGCTCTCCACCGGGGTCTCCAGCACCCGCTCCACCTGGCGCTCCGTCCGCCGGCGATAGGCGATCAGGTCGGCGATGGTGCCGATCTTGAGGCCATGGGTCTGGGCGAAGACGATCAGGTCGGGCAGCCGGGCCATGGACCCGTCGTCCTTCATGATCTCGCAGATGACGCCGGCGGGGTTCAGGCCCGCCAGGCGCGAGATGTCCACCGCCGCCTCGGTGTGGCCGGCGCGGACCAGCACGCCGCCGTCGCGGGCGACGAGGGGGAAGACGTGCCCGGGCGAGACGATGTCGTCGGCGCCCTTGGTCGGGTCGACGGCCACGGCGATGGTATGGGCCCGGTCGTGGGCGGAGATGCCGGTCGTGACGCCCTCACGGGCCTCGATGGAGACGGTGAAGGCGGTGCCGTGCCCGGACTGGTTGTCGGCGGACATGGGCGGCAGGCGCAGCTGGCGCGAGCGCTCGCCCGTGATGGAGAGGCAGATCAGGCCGCGGGCGTGCTTGGCCATGAAGTTGATCTGCTCGGGGGTGGCGAACTGGGCGGGGATGATGACGTCGCCCTCGTTTTCCCGGTCCTCGGCGTCCACGAGGATGTAGGGACGGCCGTTCCGGGCGTCCTCGATGATGTCCTCGATGGGGCTGATGGCGGACTCCCCGGCTGCGGCGGCCGGCGGTTCGGTGACAAGATAGGGACGCTTCATGACGTAAGCCTCATCCTTGCAAACTGGACCACCTGGGCGGCCACCGTATCAAGCTGCCAGGCGTCGCGCTCCTCCAGCGGCCGGCCGTCGGGGCCGAAGGAGGCGGAATTGACGCTCAGGGCGGCGCCGAAGGGCGTGGGCCATCCCCGCATGGCGTGAATGATCGACCGGACGGCCGTCAGGGTGGTGCCCGCCGCCTGCGAACCCGCCGCGGTGACGATCACCCCGACCGCCCGGTCCGAGAAATAGGGACGCGCGTCGTCGCGGAGAAGCTCAAGGGTGTCGAGGGCGTTCTTCATCACGCCGGACAGGGAGCCATGATAGCCCGGGGTGGCGATGATCAGGCCGTCGGCCGTGCGCACCAGCTCGGCCAGCTCGGCCTGGCGGGCGGTCGGACCCCCGGGTCGGGGATCATAGATCGGCAGGTCGGCGAGGAAGGCGCCGCCGGCCAGCCGGGTCCGGGCGCCCTGGGCCTCGGCCGTCGCCAGGGCGGCGCAGAGGGCGCGCTCCGTCGAGGAGCCTTCGCGGGTCGTGCCGCCCAGGCCGACGATCAGGGGCGCGCCGCCGGCGGTCATTCCCGGGCCTCGAAAACGGTCTTGAGCTCGGTCTTCAGGATCTTGCCATTGGCGTTGCGCGGCAGGGGCTCCGGCCAGAACCGGACCTCGACCGGCACCTTGAAGGCGGCCAGGCGCTCGCGCACCCACTGCCGGAGCTCGGCCTCGCCGGCGGTTCCGCCGGGCTTCAGGTGGACCACGGCGGCGGGCTCCTCTCCGAGGGTCTTGTGGGGAACCCCGACCAGGGCGGCGTCCATCACGTCCGGATGGTCGTAGAGCACGTTCTCGACCTCGACGCAGTAGATGTTCTCGCCGCCGCGGATCAGCATGTCCTTGGCCCGGTCGACGATGAACATGAAGCCCTCCTCATCGAGGCGGGCCAGGTCTCCGGTGCGCAGCCAGCCGTCCCGGAAGGTCTCGGCGGTGGCCTCGGGCTTGTTCCAGTAGAGCTTCACCACCTGCGGGCCCTTGACCCACAGCTCGCCGACCGTCCCGACGGGCAGGACCGTCACGCCGTCGGCGGGGTCGCGGATCTCCATCTCGCCGACCGGGGCGGCGGGCCCGGCGCTGTCCGGGCGGGCCTCGTAGTCCCGGCCGGTATGGCCGGTGAAGGTGGCGGTGGTCTCGGTCATGCCCCAGCCGTTGCCGGGGGCGGAGCCGGGGAAGACCTCGACGATGCGGCGCACCAGTTCCGGAGCGGAGGGCGCCCCGCCGTAGGAGACGGAGACCAGGGAGGACAGGTCGTACTTCGCCCGCGCCGGATGCTCGATCAGCTGCCAGGCGATGGTCGGGACCCCGCCCGTGGCGTCGATGCGCTCGCGCTCGATCAGCTGCATGGCCTGCTCGGCCTCCCAGCGGCGCATGAGCACGATCTTGCCGCCGGCGTTCATGGTCGGCCCGAGGGTCGCGGACAGGCCGGTGGCGTGGAACAGGGGCACGACCAGGAGGGAGCTGCGCTGGGGCAGCTTGTGCGGGTCGCTCTCCGGCAGGGGCTGGCCGGCCCGCAGGAAGTTCCGCGCCGCGCCGATCCCGCTGGTCATGACGTTGGTGGTCATGTTGCGGTGGGTGCCCAGGGCGCCCTTTGGCCGGCCCGTCGTGCCCGAGGTGTAGAGGATGGTGGCGTCGTCGTCAGGGTCGATGGCGACGTCCGGCAGCGGCGCGTCCGGCAGGTCCTTCCAGCCGTTGACGGGACCGATAACGCTCTCGAGGCGCACCGCCCTCGGACCCGGGTCGGCGCCGGCGGGAAGCCGGGCGACGTAGATCTTCTCGAGGTCCGGCAGTTCGTCCAGGTGCGGGGCGATGCGCTCCAGCCGCTCGTCGTCCACGAGGGCGACCCGGGTCCCGGAGTCGGCCAGGCCGTACTGGAGCTCGGGTCCCGTCCACCATCCATTCAGCGGCGTGACGATCGCACCGGCGAGGACGCCGGCGTAGAAGGCCACCGGCCATTCGGGCAGGTTGCGCATGATCACCGCGACCCGGTCGCCCTTGCGGATCCCGTCCGCCTGGAGCTGGCGGGCCAGGGCGATGGCGGCGCGGGAAAAGGCCTCGTAGGTCGCGCGGTCGTCCTCGTAGACCAGGAACTCCCGCGCCCCGAAGGCCCGGCCGTTCAGGAAGATGTCCCGCAGGGTCGGCGGCGCGCTCTTCCAGGTCCTCTGCCGGACGCCCCGGATGACAAGCTCCTCCATCTCGAAGCGCTGGCCCGGCGCCGTCAGGCGCGCGTGCGCCTCGGCGATCGACATGACGGGCCATTCGGGAGCGGAGTCGGACGACATTCAGGGAACCGGGGAAAAGGGAGGGAACGCCGGGACCCTGACGGCCTAACGTCGCGGCGATCAAGCAAAAACAAGGGGGCGCCCCACCCGGGACGCCCCCTGTTCCGTTCCGCGCCGCCGGTTCAGGCCGAGGCGGCGTCCCGCGCCCGGCGGGCGTATTCTTCCTTCATCTCCGTCAGCTCCTTGGAGAACTTCTCCTGGGCTTCCTCGCGCAGGCGGGGGATGTGGTACTTCGGGAAGAGGTCGTTGTCGGGCCGGTAGTCCTTGAGGACCTGCTTGGCGAGGGTGACCTTGTGGACCTCGGTCGGGCCGTCGGCGATGCCCATGACCAGCGAGCTGGTGACCATGTGCATGAAGGGCATCTCGTTCGAGACGCCGAGCGCGCCGTGCAGGTGCGCCGCCTTGGTGGCGATGTCGTTGTAGACCTTGGGCATGGCCACCTTGATGGCGGCGATGTCCTTCCGGACCATATTGTAGTCCTTGTGCTTGTCGATCAGCCAGGCCGTCCTCAGCACCAGGAGGCGGAAGCTCTCCAGGGCGATCCAGGAGTCCGCGATCTGCTCCTGCACCATCTGCAGGTCGGCAAGCCGGCCGTCGCGCGTGGTGCGGGAGACGGCGCGCTGGCACATCAGGTCCAGGGCGTGCTTGCAGGCGCCCACCGTGCGCATGGCGTGGTGGACCCGGCCGCCGCCCAGGCGGACCTGGGCGATGACGAAGGCCGCGCCGCGCTCGCCGAGCAGGGCGTCGTAGGGGACGCGAACGTCCTTGTACTCGACATAGCCCTCATTGCCGCCGCCGATCTCGCCGCCCGCGCCGACGGCGACGTTGCGGATGATCCGGACCCCGGGGGTGTCGGTCGGGACCAGGAAGATGGAGGTGCGCCGGTAGGGGTCCTTCGCATCCGGGTCGGTGATGGCGTAGACGACCAGGACCTTCGCCCAGCGGGCGTTGGTCGAGTACCACTTCTCGCCGTTGATGACCCATTCGTCGCCGTCGAGGACGGCGCGGGTGCGGAAGGTCAGCGGGTCGGAGCCGCCGGTCGGCTCGGACATGGAGAAGGCGGAGCGGATCTCGCCGTTCAGGAGCGGCCAGAGGTACTGCTCCTTCTGCTTCTCGGTCCCGTAATGGGCGATGATCTCGGCATTGCCGGTGTCGGGGGCCTGGCAGCCGAAGATGGTGGGGGCGAGGCCGTTGCGGCCCAGCTTCTCGTTCATGAGGCCCAGCTTCAGCTGGCCATAGCCCTGGCCGCCCAGCTCCGGGCCGAGGTGGCAGGCCCACAGGCCCTGGGCCTTCACCTTGTCCTGCAGCGGCTTGATGAACTTCTCGCGGCCCAGGGGACCGTGGGCGGCCATGCCGAGGTGGCTGAGGGGTTCGACCTCCTCGCGCATGAAGTCCTCGATCCAGTCGAGCTTCTTCTGGAATTCAGGATCGGTTTCGAAGTCCCAGGCCATGTCGTTCCTCCCGGCCGCCCGGCGGCGGCATACTGTTTGTTCAACTATCCGATGACTGGACGAAATGCGCAACGGCGGGCTTTCGCGCGAAGCCCCGCCGGGGCAAGGTCCGGCGACGGGCGCCCGCCAGGGCCCAGGGGAGGAACCGGACATGACCAGACCTGAATCCCACGGATTCTCGAGCGCCCGGCTGGCGCGCCTCGATCACTTCCTGAAGGCCAAGTACCTCGACAGCGGCCGGCTGTCCTGCGCCCACGTCCAGGTGCTCCGGGGCGGGACCCTGGTGCACGAGAGCGTGCAGGGCCACGCGGACCGCGAGCGCGGACGCGCCTCGACCCGGGACGACGTCTACCGCATCTATTCCATGACCAAGCCGATCACGAGCCTGGCCTTCATGATGCTGGTCGAGGAGGGCGCGGTGGCCCTCGACGACCCGGTCTCGCGCTTCATCCCCGAGTGGAAGGACCTGGCGGTCTTCTCCGCCGGGACGGGACCCTACCTGACGACCCCACCGGCGCGGCCCATGCAGATGGTCGACCTCCTGCGCCACACCTCGGGCCTGACCTACGGCTTCCAGACCCGGACGAACGTCGATGCGGCCTACCGCAAGCTGAAGATCGCCGACGCGCACGGGGACCTCGACCCCCAGGGCTTCGTCGACGCCCTCGCCCGCCTTCCGCTGGAGTTCTCGCCCGGCGAGGCCTGGAACTACTCCATCTCCACGGACGTGCTGGGCGTCCTGGTCGAGCGGATCTCGGGCCGGCCCTTCCAGGACTTCCTGGCGGAGCGGATCTTCGCCCCCCTCGGCATGGACCAGACCGGCTTCAGCCTGCGCCCGGACCAGGCCGCCCGCTTCACCGCCTGCTATGCGCCGACGCCCCAGGGCGGCCTGACCCTGCAGGACGATCCGGAGACCAGCGCCTACCACCGCACGCCCCGGTTCCATTCCGGCGGCGGGGGCCTCGTCTCCACCGCAGACGACTACATGAAGTTCTGCCGCATGCTGGTGAACCAGGGCGAGCTCAACGGCCATCGGCTGATTGCGCCCGCCACCCTGAGGCTGATGGCGTCCAACCACCTGCCGGGCGGCCAGGACCTGACCATGCTGTCCCGCTCGCTCTTCTCGGAGGCGACCAACGCCGGGGTCGGGTTCGGCCTGGGCTTCGCCGTCACCTTCGACCCGGTCCGGGCCATGCTGACCTCGAGCCCGGGCGAGTACTACTGGGGCGGGGCGGCCTCGACGGCCTTCTGGATCGACCCCGTGAAGGACATCGCCGTGGTCTTCCTGACCCAGCTGATGGGGTCCTCGACCTATCCGATCCGCCGGGAGCTCCGGACCCTCGTCTACTCCGCCCTGATGGAGCCCTGAGCGGTCCTCAGGGGGTGTCCACCCGGGGCGGGGCCGGCGCCATGGCCGGCGCCGGCTCATCGGCCCTGGGGGCGAAGGCGGCGAGGAGGCTGGACTTGCGCCAGTTGCCCCAGCGGTACCAGGCCAGGGCCAGCAGGCAGGAGGCGATCGAGCCCACCGGGAAGCTGATCCAGACCGCGTCCGCGCCGAGCCAGGGCTGGAGCAGGCTCGCCACCGGGATCCGGATGCCCCACATGGCGATGATCATCGAGATCAGCGGCGGCCAGACCGAGCCCGTGGCGCGCACGATCCCCGACAGGATGAAGCTCATGCCGAAGGGGATGAAGCCCCAGAGGACGAAATAGTTGATGTGCTGGGCGATGGGGATGGAGGCGCTGCCCTCGGGCAGGAAGAGCCTCGGGGCCAGCGGACCCGCCGCATAGATCAGCAGGATCGGCAGGGCGCTGAGCAGGGCGGCGTAGCCGATGCCGGTGCGCGCGACCTGGTCCACCCTGTCCATCCGGCCGGCCCCGACGTTCTGGGCCGCCATGGAGGAGACCGCCATGCCCAGCGCCATGGCGGGCATCTGGACATAGGCCCACATCTGCATGGCCACCCCATAGGCCGCCGCCGTGGTCGACCCATAGCTGTTGACGAAGCTCGTCATGGTCAGGGCCGCAAAGGACATGATGAACATCTGCAGGCCCATGGGCAGGCCCTTGAAGACGAGGCTGCGGATGATCGACAGGTCAGGGATCAGGTTGCGGAACTCCCCGGGCCTGGGGATCAGGATCGAGTCCTTGCGGTGCAGCCAGAAGATGATCGAGGCGAGGGTGATGCCCTGGCAGATCAGGGTCGCCGAGGCCGAGCCGGCGATGCCGAGCCGCGGGAAGGGCCCGAACCCGGTGATCAGCATCGGGTTGAGGATCACCTCCATCGAGATGGACATCAGGGCGAAATAGAACGGGGTCCGGGAGTCCCCCGTGCCGCGCTGGGCCATCTGCACGAAGGAGAAGAAGTACATGATCGGGATCGCCATGAAGATCACGCGGAGATAGGCGATCGCGTCGGCCCGGGCGTCCTGCGGGGTGCCCATGGCGGTCAGGATGTGCGGGGTGGCGATGAACCCCGTCAGTCCGGCCAGCAGGGAGATGCCCAGGAAGAAGACGATGCAGGTGCCAACCACCCGCTTCGCGAGGTCCCGGTTGCCGGAGCCGATCGCCTGGCCGATCAGCAGGTTGGCGGACATGGAGACCCCGAACATGGCCCCCATCATCAGGAAGAAGACCTGGTTGGCGTTGGTGGTGGCGGTCAGGGCGGCGGGGCCCAGCACGTGGCTGACCCAGAAGGCGTTGGAGGTGCCGCTCAGGGACTGGAGGATGTTGGTCCCGAGGACCGGCAGGGCGAAGGTGACGAGGGTCGGCCCGATGGGACCGGTGGTCAGGTCGGGCATGCCCGGACGCCGTCCGGGGCCAAACCCGCCGGGGCCGCCCGGACCGCCCGGTCCCCTGGGGGGGCCGCCGCCGAATCCGCCCGCGGGGCTCTCGCGTCTGGCGACCGCCGCCTCCATGCCCTGGCTCTTCCCCGGTCTGTGGGCCTGCCTCCCGACGGGGGCGGCGCCCGGGACCGTCCCGCTGCTGGGCGACCCTTCTTTCGACTCAACTCTAGGCCCCGGCGGCCTGCGCCTCAACCCGCCCTTCGGATTCCCATGGCCGGCGAACGCCGCTAGGAACAGGGGCTAGGCATGCGAGGGCAGGTTTCGAGATGAAGCTCATCGTCACGGGCGGCGCAGGATTCATCGGTTCGGCCGTCGTGAGGCGGGCCGTGGGCGAAGGACGCAGCGTCGTGAACCTCGACGCCCTCACCTATTCGGCGAGCCTGGACAATGTCGCCTCTGTCGCGGGCCAGGCGGGCTATGCCTTCGAGCACGCCGACATCTGCGACGCCGCCGCCGTGGCCGCCGTCTTCGCGCGCCACCAGCCCGACGCCGTCATGCACCTGGCCGCAGAGAGCCACAATGACCGGGCGATCGACGGCCCCATCGACTTCGTGCGCACCAATGTCCTGGGCACGGCCGTCCTGCTTGAGGCGGCGCGGCGCTACTGGTCCGCCCTGCCTCCCGGCCGGCGCGAGGCCTTCCGGTTCCACCACGTCTCCACGGACGAGGTCTTCGGCGCCCTGGGCGAGGACGGCGCCTTCAGCGAGGCCACGCCCTACGATCCCAACTCGCCCTACTCCGCCTCCAAGGCCGGCGCCGACCACCTGGTCCGCGCCTGGGGCCGCACATACGGCCTGCCGGTGGTGATCACCAACTGCGCGAACAACTACGGCCCCTTCCAGTTCCCGGAAAAGCTGATCCCGACGGTCATCGTCCGGGCCATGGAGGGCAAGGCCATCCCCGTCTACGGCGACGGCCGCCAGGTGCGCGACTGGCTGCACGTGGACGACCACGCCGAGGCCCTGCTGACGGTCCTCGACCGCGGCCGGCTGGGCGAGACCTACTGCATCGGCGGCGACTCGACCCGCCGCAACATCGAGGTCGTCCGGATGCTCTGCGAGGCCCTCGACCGCTACGCCCCGGCCAACACGCCGCACGCGGACAAGATCAGCTTCGTCACCGACCGGCCGGGCCACGACTTCCGCTACGCCATCGACGCCTCGAAGATCCGCGACGAACTGGGCTGGACCCCCCGCACGCCGGTCCCGCAGGGCCTGGACGAGACCGTGCGCTGGTACGTCGAGAACCAGGCCTGGTGGCAGGCCATCCGCGACCGCGGCTTCACCGCCGAACGCCAGGGCCTGTCAGGCGGCGCCTGAGACCTCCGGGGTCGCGGCCGGACGGTCCTTCAGGGCCCGGAGCTCCCGGTAGATCGTCACGGTCAGGACGACGGTGAAGATCGAGTTCGCGAAAGAGACCAGAAGGTTCAGCAGGAAGAAGACGCCGGTGAGCGGCGAAAGGGCGATGTCCGGGTCGCTCTCCAGGGGAAGGCTCGTCAGCAGGGACACCGGGAAGAAAAGGAGCCCCGAGAGGATGAAGAGCCCGAGGAGTCGCCAGCGGTTGTCGCGGGTCAGGTCCCGGCTTCTCTGGAGCGCGCCACCGACGTCCTTCCCCTCGAAGATCATGGCCATCGGGGCCATGGACAAGGCGAGGGCGATCATGATCCCGGGAACGATGAACAGGATCATGCCCAGAAAGGTGAAGATGCCAACGACCAGGGTGAGCAGGAAGTAGCTGACAAGGCTGGGCTTCGGGTCGCGCAGGATGTCCATGAACTTCAGGGTCCGGCCCTCAGCGGAGGCGTCCGCCAGCTTGTATTGGGCGACGGCGAACCGGAGGGCCACGGCGATGAACACCCCGACGAAGACAAGGACCAGGGGAGCCATGGCGAGCCCAAACGGAAGCGATTCAGGGTCAAGCCCCAGGCCCTTCTGCAGGGCGAAGCCCAGTCCGGCGAGCGGTATGGCCATGGCGACGAGCCCGGCGAGGACGACGCCGATCAGGAGCAGCATCAGGAGCGCCAGCGGTCCGAAGGCCTTGAGGAAGGCCCGGCAGGTCTTCTCGAAGGTCGCGATGACCGGAAGCTTGGCGGGGGCGAAGGAGATTTCGGTCATGCGGGGACTCCGTCGATCTCTGGCTGTCCAGTGGGAAGGGGGGCGGCAATCTGAGCCCGAAGGTCCTGGTAGACGATGGCGGCGACCAGCGCCCACAGGCAGGACAAGAGGAAGAGCAGGAAAAGCGCGACGGCAAGCGTCGGCAGGACGATGACGAGGGAAACGTCCGGCCCCGCCGCCTTGGCGACGAGGTAGCTGAGAAGGGACGGGGCGAAGGCCAGGGGCAAGAGGATCAGCGCCAGGCCCAGGAGGCTCGGGAGATTGCTGCGCGTGAGCCTCCAGCTGACGGCGAGGGAGCCCTTGATATTCGTCCCTTCGAAGATCATCGCCGGCAGGGCCTGGCCGAAGACCAGGAGGAACAGCACGCCGGGTATCACCAGGGCCGAAAAACCCACCAGGGCGCCCAGGCCCAGGACGAGGACCAGCGAAACCAGCGGCAGGAGGGGCGGGTCCGGCCTACAGAAGACCTCAAGGGCCCGCGGGCGCAAGCCGGCCCGGACCTCGGCTGCGATCCGGTACTGGGCGACGACCAGACGGACGGCGACATAGGCCTGGATCATCCATCCGACGACACTCATAAGCAGGGGCAGGGCCTCCGCAACCCGGGCGCCAGGGCCCGAGGCACCCAGCCCCCCAACCTCCAGGGCCACCCTGAGGATCGCGAAGGGAACGCCTAGCAGCAGCACAAGCATGACCATAAGGCCTAGCGCGATGAGGTGCGCCAGGAGCAAGGGGCCAGTGGCCTTGGGCAGGAGGCTCACCCCCTCCCGGAGGGTCTGGAAGATCTCC
>JAPOKE010000090.1 GCA_029977805.1 Phenylobacterium parvum
ATCTGGGCCCGGCTCACCGGCGCCTGCGGGGTCTCCGTCCCCGCCCGGATCGAGGCCCGCTCCTCGCACCGCATGCTCGCGGCGAAGGACGCCTGGACCAACATGTTGCGCCTGGCCGCGGCCTGCGCCGGGGCCGCCATGGGCGGGGCCGACGCCATCGTCCTGGGGACCTTCACCGATCCCCTCGGCCTGCCGACCGCCTTCGCCCGCCGCCAGTCCCGCAACGCCCAGCTGGTCCTGATGGAGGAGGCCCACATCGGCCGTGTCGCCGACCCGGCCGCCGGCGCCGGCTACATCGAGGCCCTGACCGATTCCCTCGCCCGCGCCGCCTGGGCCCGCTTCCAGGCCCTCGAGGCTGCCGGGGGCGTGATCGCCGCCCTGGAGTCGGGTCTCGTCCTGCGCCAGGCCGAGGAGGCCGCCGAGGCCCGGGCCGCCGCCGGCGAGCCGCGCATCGTCGGCGTCACCGCCTTCCCGCCGGAGTCCGAGGCGCACATCGAGGTCGAGGCCGCCGCCGGCGTCCCGGCCGCCGCAGCCCCCGACCCGCGCCTGCCTGGGCCGGACACCAAGTGCCCGCCCCTCGTCCCCGTCCGCCTGTCCCAGGCCTGGGAGTCCCGCTGATGACCCGCGCCTTCCCCGACTTCGCCGCCCTGGACTACGCCCCGCCGGCCGACGCCGCCCCGGCCGCCGGCGCCGCCTGGACCACGCCCGAGGGCATTGACGTGGCGCCCGCCTACGGCCCCGCCGACGTCGCCGGCCTGGCCGATCCCGGCTTCCCGGGCCTCGCCCCCTTCACCCGGGGCCCCTACCCGACCATGTACCTCACCAACCCGTGGACCATCCGCCAGTATGCGGGCTTCTCCACGGCCGAGGATTCCAACGCCTTCTACCGCCGCAACCTGGCGGCCGGTCAGATGGGCCTGTCCATCGCCTTCGACCTGGCCACCCACCGGGGCTACGATTCCGACCACCCGCGGGTGAAGGGCGACGTCGGCATGGCCGGCGTGGCCATCGACTCCATCCTCGACATGCGCACCCTCTTCGACGGCATCCCGCTGGACAGGATGAGCGTGTCCATGACGATGAACGGCGCGGTCCTGCCGATCCTGGCCCTCTACATCGTCGCCGCCGAGGAACAGGGCGTCGCCCACGCCCAACTGTCGGGCACCATCCAGAACGACATCCTGAAGGAGTTCCTGGTCCGGAACACCTACATCTATCCGCCCGGACCTTCGATGCGGATCATTTCCGACATCTTTTCATACACTTCGCGCGAGATGCCGAAGTTCAATTCCATCTCGATCTCGGGCTATCACATCCAGGAGGCCGGGGCGACGCTGGACCTGGAGCTGGCCTACACCCTGGCCGACGGCATCGACTATGTCCGCGCCGGCGTGGCGGCGGGCATGACGGTGGACCAGTTCGCCCCGCGCCTGTCCTTCTTCTGGAATGCGGGCATGAACGCCTTCATGGAGATCGCCAAGCAGCGCGCCGGCCGCCTGCTCTGGGCCAAGCTCATGAAGGAGAACTTCGACCCGAAGGACGCCCGGTCCCTGGCCCTGCGCGCCCATACCCAGACCTCGGGCTGGAGCCTTGCGGCCTCCGACGTCTACAACAACGTGCCCCGCACCCTCATCGAGGCCATGGCCGCGACCGGGGGCCAGACCCAGAGCCTGCACACCAACTCGCTGGACGAGGCCCTGGCCCTGCCCACCGACTTCTCGGCCCGCATCGCCCGCAACACCCAGCTCTTCCTGCAGCTGGAAAGCGGCCAGAACCGGGTGATCGATCCCTGGGGCGGCTCCTACTATGTCGAGCGCCTCACCGCCGAGCTGGCGGCCCGGGCGCTTGAGCACATCGCCGAGGTCGAGGCCCTGGGCGGCATGGCCCGGGCCATCGAGGACGGCCTGCCCAAGCGGCGGATCGAGGAGGCCTCGGCCCGCACCCAGGCCATGATCGACTCTGGCCGCCAGAGCGTGGTCGGCGTCAACCGCTACCGGCCCGAGACCGCCGACGTCATCCCGGTGCTCAAGGTCGACAACACCGCCGTGCGCGAGCGCCAGCTCGAGAAGCTGGCCCGGCTCAAGGCCGAGCGCGACCCCGCCGCCGTCGAGGCCGCCCTCAACGCCCTGACCGAGGGCGCGAGGGGCGGCGCCAACCTCCTGGAGCTGTCCGTCGAGGCCGCCCGGGCCAAGGCGACTGTGGGCGAGATCTCCCTGGCCCTGGAGAAGGTCTTCGGCCGCCACAAGGCGAAGGCCGACGCCGTCCAGGGGGTCTACCTCAAGGCCGCGGGCGAGACCCCGGCCGCCGTCCGCGCCCGCGCCCTCACCGCCGGCTTCGCCGAGGCGGACGGCCGCAAGCCGCGCATCCTGGTCGCCAAGATGGGCCAGGACGGCCACGACCGGGGCCAGAAGGTCATCGCCTCGGGCTTCACCGACCTGGGCTTCGACGTCGACATCGGCGACCTCTTCCAGACCCCGGCCGAGGCCGCGGAGCTGGCCGTGCAGAACGGCGTCCACGTCGTCGGCGCCAGCTCCCTGGCCGCCGGCCACCTGACCCTGGTGCCCGAGCTCAAGGCCGAGCTGGCCCGCCTGGGCCGGCCGGACATCCTGGTGGTGGTGGGCGGCGTCATCCCGCCGGAGGACTTCGACGCCCTGCGCGAAGCCGGCGTCGCCGCCATCTTCACCCCCGGCACGGTGGTGCCCGAGGCGGCCATCGAGGTCATGGACCGGCTGAACGAAGCCCTCGGCTACGCCCAACTCAAGGGCTAACGGCAGAGGGGCTTTGCCGAAGGGCCCTTGACCCCCTCACCCGGCTTCGCCGGGAGCTCCCCCTTGGGGGAGCAATTCCGCTTCATTCCTCCCCCCCAGGGGGAGGTGGCGCGCGCAGCGCGACGGAGGGGGTCTGCTGAGCCGCCGTTGACCCCCTCACCCGGCTGCGCCGGGAGCTCCCCCTTGGGGGCGCAAGGGCGTCAGAGACTAAGCCCCGGCAGCGCCACCTGCGAAAGGTCCTAGCCCAGCCCGGCCACCCAGGCGGGGAGGTCGGCGATGGAGGCCAGCTCGGCGAAGCGCGGGTGGCCGACCGGCGGGTCGGCGTGCTCGTGCGCCCAGGTCATGGGATAGGGGACGTGGGCCGCGAAGGCCCCCGCCTCCAGGGCCGGCAGGATGTCCGACCGCACCGAGTTGCCGCACATCACCGCCCGGGCCGGGCCGGACCCATGCCGGTCGAAGACGCCCGAATAGGTGGAGGCGGTCTTCTCGCTGACGATCTCGACCGCCACGAAGAGGTCGCCCAGCCCTGACGCCGCCAGCTTCTGCTCCTGGTGCAGGAGGTCGCCCTTGGTCACGAGGACAAGGCGATAGTCGGCGGACAGGGCCGCGAGGGCGGTCTCCACCCCCGGCAGGGGTTCGACCGGCTCGTTCAGCATCTCGCGCCCGGCGGCCAGGATCTCGCGCACCACCGAGGCGGGCGCCTCGCCGTGGGTCAGCTCCATGGCGGTCTCGATCATCGACAGGGTGAAGCCCTTCACCCCGTAGCCGTAGAGCCTAAGGTTTCGCGCCTCCCCCTCGGCGAGGCGCGCCATCAGGGCCTCCGGGTCCGCACGGTCGGCCAGGAGCTCGCAGAAACGGTCCTGGGTCAGGCGGAACAGGGTCTCGTTGTGCCAGAGGGTGTCGTCGGCATCGAGGCCGACCGTGGTGATGCGCTTCATGGGGCCCGCTATTCGCCGAAGCCCTCGCCGGGCTCCCGGGGCGACATGCAGATGAGCCGGGAATCCGCCACGCCCGCCGTCCGGTGGGCCACGAGGACCCGGTACTCAGGATCCCGCACCATGGCGATGAAGGCCTGGGCGTCCGGGTACTGGGCGATGAAGGCGATGTCCCAGGCCTCGGACTGCGGGCCGGTCACGGTGACCTCGGGCTTGCCGACCCAGACCTGCCGCCCGCCGACCCGGGCGAAGATGTGCGCGGTCGTGCGGCCATAGGCCCTGTAGGCCTCCAGTCCGGAAAGGTCGCGCCCGTGGTCCGCGTGGCCCTCGGGATAGGCCGCGCGGTCGCGAAGCCGGATCAGGTTCAGCATGTGGATGGGCGCGCCCGCCGGCAGGCCCTTGAAGATCGCCCAGGCCTCGCGGTCGGGATCGATGAAGGCGGTCTCGGACATCGGGCTCTCCCAGGTCGGACGCGGAAGGGGCCGCGACCGGCGCGGCGCATTGACCGGCCCGCCGCGAGTCATTACCAGACCCGGAACGGCCGGAGGGCGGGCAGGATGCATCCTCGCCCGCCTTTTTGCGAGCCCCCAACCCTGCCCCTGGAGCGGCCTGCCATGAGCGATCTCCTCCCCGGCGTCACGGGCGTCCTGGTCCTCGCGGACGGGACCGTCCTCCAGGGATCAGGCTGCGGCGCCACCGGCGCGGCGGTGGGCGAGGTCTGCTTCAACACCGCCATGACCGGTTACCAGGAAATCCTCACCGATCCTTCCTACATGGCCCAGGTGGTCGCCTTCACCTTCCCCCACGTCGGCAATGTCGGGGTCAATTCCGAGGACCTCGAGCAGGTGGCCGGGGACTCCGCGACCGCCGCCCGGGGCGCCATCTTCCGGGACGCCCCGACGCCCCCCGCCAACTGGCGCGCCGAATCCGACCTCGGCGCCTGGATGGCCCGCCGCGGCGTGATCGGCCTGTCGGGGGTGGACACCCGCGCCCTGACCCGGCGGATCCGCGAGCAGGGCATGCCCCACGCCGTCATCGCCCACGACCCCGAGGGCCGGTTCGACCTCGACGCCCTGCGCCGCCAGGCGGCGGAGTGGGCGGGACTCGTCGGCCTGGACCTGGCCAAGGACGCGACCTGCCGGCAGGCCTTCACCTGGGAGGAAGGCCTCTATGGCTGGCCCGAGGGCTACGCCCGGCCGGCCCAGGACCGCTACCATGTCGTGGTCATGGACTTCGGCGTGAAGCGGAACATCCTGCGCGCCCTCGCCTCCGTCGGCGCCCGCATCACCGTCGTTCCCGCCTCGGCCTCCGCCGAGGAGATCCTGGCCCACCGGCCGGACGGGGTCATGCTGTCCAACGGCCCGGGCGACCCGGCCGCGACGGGCCTCTACGCCGTCCCCCAGATCCGCAGGCTGGTGGAGTCCGGCACGCCGGTCTTCGGCATCTGCCTCGGCCACCAGATGCTGGCCCTGGCCCTCGGCGCGCGCACCGAGAAGATGGAGCAGGGCCACCACGGGGCGAACCATCCGGTCAAGGACCTGACCACGGGCAAGGTCGAGATCGTCTCCATGAACCACGGCTTCACGGTCAGCCGCGAGAGCCTGCCCGAGGGCGTCGAGGAGACGCATGTCTCCCTCTTCGACGGCACCAACGCCGGCATCGCCCTCGCCGGACGCCCGGTCTTCTCCGTCCAGCACCACCCCGAGGCCTCGCCCGGACCGACGGATTCCCTCTACCTGTTCCGCCGGTTCGCCGACCTGATGGACGCCGCCCGGGCCTGACCCGGGACCGCCGCTTGCCAGACCCGGGCCCTTCCTTCATACTGTGGTGTCAAATCTCGTAGGTTCGGCTGCTTTTTCGACGCTTCTTCTGACGCAGCGGGCCTGCTTCCGACCTCCTTCGATTTTTGATCCCGTGCGCCCCAACTCCGGGGTTGCGGGCCTATCTATCAAGGACGATCGATCAATATGGCTACCGGCACCGTGAAGTGGTTCAACGGAACCAAGGGCTACGGCTTCATTCAACCTGACGAGGGCGGCCCCGATGTGTTCGTTCACATCTCCGCCGTCGAGCGTGCGGGCCTCCGCTCGCTCAACGAAGGTCAGAAGGTGAACTACGAGCTCGAGCGCGACAAGCGCAGCGGGAAGATGTCTGCGGGCAACCTGTCCGTCTGACCTCGTCCCGCAAGGGAACCCCTTCAACGGGTCGGCGGAAACGCCGGCCCGTTTTTCTTTGCCCGTTTCCTGTGGGCGGAAGGCCGGCCGGCGACCGGCCGGGGCATCCATGCTTGCACCGCCCCGAGTCCCCCTCTAAACGGGCGCCTTAGCCTTCAATCCGGCCGGGACGCAGCGCGCAGGCGCGCGCGCTGGCCCTGCGCGCGAGTGTTTCCATGCCCAAACGCACCGACATCTCCTCGATCCTGATCATCGGCGCGGGCCCCATCGTCATCGGCCAGGCCTGCGAGTTCGACTATTCGGGGGTGCAGGCGTGCAAGGCCCTGCGGGCCGAGGGCTACCGGATCATCCTGGTCAACTCCAACCCCGCCACCATCATGACCGACCCGGACGTGGCGGATGCGACCTATGTCGAGCCCATCACCCCGGAGATGGTCGAGAAGATCATCGCCGCCGAGCGCCCCGACGCCCTCCTGCCGACCATGGGCGGCCAGACCGCCCTGAACACCGCCCTGGCCCTCGAGAGCCGCGGCGTCCTGGCCCGCTACGGGGTGGAGATGATCGGCGCCCGGGCCGAGGTGATCGACAAGGCCGAGGACCGCCAGAAGTTCCGCGACGCCATGGACAAGCTCGGCCTGGAAAGCCCCAAGTCCAAGGCCGCCCACACCCTCGAGGAGGCCATGGAGGGCCTGGCCTTCGTCGGCCTGCCGGCCATCGTCCGACCCTCCTTCACCCTCGCGGGCACGGGCGGCGGCATCGCCTACAATGTCGAGGAGTTCCGCGAGATCGTCGAGCGCGGCCTGGACCTCTCGCCCACCACCGAGGTGCTGATCGAGGAAAGCGTCCTGGGCTGGAAGGAGTACGAGATGGAGGTCGTCCGCGACAAGGCGGACAACTGCATCATCGTCTGCTCCATCGAGAACATCGACCCGATGGGCGTCCACACCGGCGACTCCATCACCGTGGCGCCGGCCCTGACCCTCACGGACAAGGAATACCAGATCATGCGGACGGCCTCGATCGCCGTCCTGCGCGAGATCGGGGTGGAGACGGGCGGCTCGAACGTCCAGTTCGCCGTCAACCCGAAGGACGGCCGGATGGTCGTCATCGAGATGAACCCGCGGGTCTCCCGGTCCTCGGCCCTGGCGTCGAAGGCCACCGGCTTTCCCATCGCCAAGGTCGCCGCCCGGCTGGCGGTGGGCTACACCCTCGACGAGCTGATGAACGACATCACCGGGGCCACCCCGGCCTCCTTCGAGCCTTCCATCGACTATGTCGTCACGAAGATCCCGCGCTTCGCCTTTGAAAAATATCCGGGTTCCGAGCCCTACCTGACCACGTCGATGAAGTCCGTGGGCGAGGTCATGGCCATCGGCCGGACCTTCAAGGAAAGCCTGCAGAAGGCCCTGCGCGGCCTCGAGACGGGCCTGTCCGGCCTGGACGAGGTGGAGATCGAGGGCGCCGCCGACCCCGAGACCGGCAAGGCGGCGGTGGTCCGCGCCCTGGGCGTGCCGACGCCGGACCGCCTGCGGGTGATCGCCCAGGCCTTCCGCCACGGACTGACCGTCGAGGAGGTCCACGGCGCCTGTTCCTACGAGCCCTGGTTCCTGCGGCAGATCCAGGACCTGGTGCGCCAGGAGGGCCTGGTCCGGGCCGGCGGCCTGCCGGAGACCGCCGAGGCCCTCCGCGCCCTCAAGGCCCAGGGCTTCTCCGACCCAGCTCCTCGCCCGCCTGACCCGCCAGACCGAGGCCGCCGTCCGCGCCGCCCGCCGCGCCCTGGGCGTGCGGCCGGTCTTCAAGCGCATCGACACCTGCGCCGGCGAGTTCCGCGCCGACACCCCCTACATGTACTCGACCTACGAGACCGGCGCCCTCGGCCAGGCCCCAGACTGCGAGAGCGACCCGTCCGACCGCCGCAAGGCCGTGATCCTCGGCGGCGGCCCCAACCGCATCGGCCAGGGCATCGAGTTCGACTACTGCTGCTGCCACGCCGCCTTCGCCCTGGCCGACATCGGGGTGGAGTCGATCATGGTCAACTGCAACCCCGAGACCGTCTCCACCGACTACGACACCTCGGACCGGCTCTACTTCGAGCCCCTGACCGCCGAGGACGTGCTGGAGCTGATCGCCGTCGAGCAGTCCCGCGGGACCCTGATGGGCGTCATCGTCCAGTTCGGCGGCC
>JAPOKE010000091.1 GCA_029977805.1 Phenylobacterium parvum
GACCAGATCGGGTTCCGCCATCAGGCAGGCACCGAACCGTCCCGACTGGACGCGGTCGGAGGGGCAGCCGACGTTCAGGTTGATCTCGCGATAGCCGAAGGCCTCGCCGATCCGCGCCGCCGTCGCCAGCTCCGCCGGGTCGCTGCCGCCCAGCTGCAGGGCGACGGGATGCTCCGCCGGATCGAAGCCCAGCAGCCGCTCGCGGTCGCCATGCAGGACGGCGGCGCTGGTGACCATCTCGGAATACAGGAGGGCGCGCCGCGTCAGCACCCGGTGGAAGGACCGGCAGTGACGGTCCGTCCAGTCCATCATCGGTGCGACGGAGAAGCGGTGGGCCTGTGTGTTCATTCCCGTCCTGCGATGTCGCGGTCCATCCGGAGGCGAGCGCCGCCGCACTAGATCAGCCGCCGGGTCGATGCAAACGGCAATCCCCCCGGGCGCTCAGCCAGGGACAGGGCCTGCTTGCCGCCCGACGCTCAGGTGCAGAGGTCAAGTACGGGAGCGATCTCGGCGCCGTCCGTCGGGGGAAAGGGATGCCTGAAGTCGAACGCCTCGGCGGTGGGACCGCGATCCCTGAGCCAATCCAGCCTTTCCACGCCTTCAGTTACGGCGGGGCGATGCCCGGCAGGAACCCACCAGAGCGCCATGTGGACCTCAAGCGGGTCGAACCATTCCCGCCTGCGCCGCATGATCCCGCGATGGGCTTCATTGCGATAGACAAAGGCGGCAAGGGCGTCGAGGTCCGTCCAGACTGACATGTTCACGGCGATGTCGGGGTCTGCGTAGGCGCGCAGGTCGAGGGCGTTGCCGCCGTTCCCCGTCAGGCGCCAGACAAATCCGGGCTGGGCCTCGGCGGTGGCGTTCACCCTGTCCAGGCTGTCGATGAAGGCCTTGTTCGCCGGATGCGCCATGGGCAGGCGGAACCGGGCGAGGTTGATCTGGGCAAGATGGTGTTGCAAGCGCACCCTCCTTTGCAGCGGGTCGGAGACAGCTCAACTCAGCGAACCGCACACTAACTCACGCCGTCGCCATCCGCAGCCCGCCAAGGGGGCGGCCCCGAAAAGGACGAAAGACGCCGGAAACGCCCGATTCCGCGCCAATTCCGGCATTTCCCGCAGGTGACATATGCGACGGGGCTTGGCAGGGTCACTGCAAGCGATTCCCTGCTTGAAAGGTATCCCATGAACATTTCCGACCTGGTTGACGCCGTCGCGGCGACCGACTCCAAGCTGACCAAGGCCCAGGCCAAGGCCGCGATCGAGGCCACCTTCGCGGCCATCCGCGACGCCGCCGCCAAGGGCGACGAAGTTTCCGTGCCCGGCTTCGGCAAGTTCGCCGTCCAGTCCAAGCCGGCCCGCACCGGCCGTAACCCCTCGACCGGCGCGACCATCCAGATCGCCGCCTCGAAGGCCCTGAAGTTCAAGCCCGCCAAGGCGCTCAAGGACGCCCTGGGCTAAGACCCGCGTCACGGACCGGCGCTGCGGCGCCGGTCCGGCTTCGCCCCGCCAAGGCCGGTCTGGCCCGGGGTCCGTCGCCAAAGGGCGACTTTTCAAGAAAACCCAACTGCTGTGTTCCCGTGGGCGACAGGCGTCCCGCCGGGAAACGAGCGGCTTCATGCCCGGTCTGTTGCAGATGGCGCACCGCCACCAGGGCGAGATCAAGCCCGACGGCCGGGGGTGACGGACCGGCGCACCGCGCCGGCCCGTCCCGGTCCCGCCTTTGCCTTCGGGATCAGGCGACCCCGAGGACCGCCGCCAGGACCATCAGGGTGCCGACCAGCCCCACCGCCCAGGCGAGGGGGCGGATCTTGGGCAGGCCAAGCAGGTAGATGACCGCGTGGGCCACCCGGGAATAGAAGAAGAGCTTGGCCCCGAGCGCCGTGGTCGCCCCGAGCGCGCCGGTGGCGGCGGCCACCAGGATCAGGGGGGCGAAGAGGATCAGGCCCTCGCGGTGGTTGTCCACCACCCTCAGGGCGCGGGCGTGAAAGCCCTCCGGCGGGCTGAGCCCGTCCCGGGAATCGGCCATGACCTGAAGGCCCTTCGAGCGGACCCCGGCCACGGCCTGGATGACAACGAGAACAAGAAGCAGGGCAGTCGAATAGACAAGAAGCCTGAGTTCAATCGGCATGGTTCCCTCCCTTTGGCGCCGTCCCGGGTCGGGCCGGTCACGCAGGGGAAGGCTCGACCGGTTCCCGGCCCGCGTCAACGACCCTTGGCGATCCCGCCCGGGCGGGCGATGATGGGGCTTCAGGAGACCCCGGCATGCTGACCCGACCGCTTCGGCCCCTCGCCCTGGGCGCCGCCCTCATCCTCGCCGCCTGCTCGGCGGGAGGCTCCCCGGACCCCCTGGCCGGCTTCGGCCCGGACCCCAGGCTGCCGCCGCCCTCGCGCTCGGCCGTCCCGCAGGTGGCGATCGCCAAGCCCGTCGGTTGGACCGCCTCGGAGACCCCGCGGGCGCCGGAGGGTTTCGAGGTCACCCGCTTCGCCGGCGCCCTCGCCCACCCACGCTGGCTCCTGGTCCTGCCCAATGGCGACGTCCTGGTGGCGGAGTCCTCCTCGGAGAAGAAGGGCAAGCCGGGTTTCCGCGACCGGGTCGCCAACCTGCTGATGGGTCAGGCGGGCGCCCTCCAGCGCACCAGCCCGAACCGCATCACCCTGCTGCGCGACGCGGACGCCGACGGCCTGGCGGAGGTCCAGACCACCTTCGCCGAGAACATCAAGCGTCCCCTCGGCATGGTGCTGGTCGGCGACAGCCTCTACGTCGCCCAGGATGACGGCATTGTCCGCCTTCCCTACCGGACCGGCGACACCCAGGCGACGGCGGCGCCCGAGCGCATCTTCGACCTGCCCGCGGGCCGGAACCACCACTGGACCAAGAACGTCTTCGCAAGCCCTGACGGGAAGACCCTCTACGCCACCGTCGGCTCCAACTCGAACATCGGCGAGAACGGCATGGGCGAGGAGGAAGGCCGGGCGGCGATCTGGGCCATCGACCCGGTCGCCCGGACCGGACGTCTCTTCGCCACCGGCCTGCGCAATCCCAACGGTCTCGACTTCGAGCCCGTGACCGGCGCCCTTTGGACCACGGTGAACGAGCGGGACGAACTCGGCCCGGACCTCGTGCCCGACTACATGACCAGCGTGAAGGACGGCGGCTTCTACGGCTGGCCCTACAGCTATTTCGGCCAGAACGTCGATGAGCGGGTGCAGCCCCAGCGCCCGGACCTGGTGGCCAAGGCCCTGAAGCCCGACTACGCCCTGGGCGCGCACACGGCCTCGCTGGGCCTCGCCTTCTACCGGGCCGACGCCTTCCCGGCCAAGTACCGGGGCGGGGCCTTCGTCGGCCAGCACGGCTCCTGGAACCGCAAGCCCTTCAACGGCTACCGCGTGATCTTCGTGCCCTTCTCCGG
Source organism: Phenylobacterium parvum (assembly GCA_029977805.1). Lineage (GTDB taxonomy): Bacteria > Pseudomonadota > Alphaproteobacteria > Caulobacterales > Caulobacteraceae > Phenylobacterium > Phenylobacterium parvum_A. The sequence continues at coordinate 3,410 of JAPOKE010000091.1, forward strand.
CGGCAAGCCCTCGGGGCCTCCCGAGGTCTTCCTCGACGGCTTCCTGACGGCGGACGGCAAGGCCCGGGGCCGGCCGGTGGGCGTGGCGGTGGACGCGACGGGCGCCCTGCTTGTCGCGGATGACGCCGGAAAGGCGATCTGGCGGGTGGCGCCCAAGCAGCCCTGAGGCGCTTCAGCGGCCCCGGGACCTAGCCGAAGGTCTTCCGCAGGCGGAACTGGATCGCCCCGTCGTACTGGAGGTTGCGGTAGTCCTCGTACTGGAAGGGCGCGGTATCGCGCGGGCCCGACCAGACGTCGCGGACGCGCACGACATCGCGCGGAAGGGGCGCCTGGACCTCGACCCGGACAGACACGTCAGGGCGCCACTTCCATTCCCCGAAGACGACAATCCAGGTCTCGACCTTCTGGGTCTCGATCTCGGACAGGCGGAAGTACCGGTCGATGTAGGGGCCCATGATGTCGACGCCCCAGGTCGAGCGGAGCTTCGGGAGGTCCTGGGTGTAGTGCAGCTCCCACTCGGATTCCCGGACCGCCTGGATGCCGGGCGGCGGCCCGTAGGTCTGGATGGCCGAGATCTGGCGGGGCTTGCCGGTGGTGGGGTCCGTGACCTCCGTCTCGCGGAAGGTGAGCTGGGCCTTCAGCATGGACAGGGGCAGGCCGAGGCCGTCGAGCGGCGAACTCAGGCTGAACTGGACCTCATTGCGCCAGCCGTCGCCGATGTTGGCGGGGGCGTCGGCGACAAGGTTCCCGAGATAGACCGGCGCCCGGTCGATCACGTCCTTCAGCTCCGAACGCCGCAGGGTGACGATGAAGGCGCCGCGCTTCAGGAACCGGCGCTCGACCGCCACTTCGGCCACCCAGGCCTGCATGGGCGAAAGGTCCGGGTTGCCCGCAATGACGGCGCCGGTCTGGGCGACGCTGTTGTTGGCGACGAAGTCGTCGAAGTTGAGCTGGGTCACTTCCCGCTCGATGCGGCCGCGGACCTGCAGGTCGGCCATGGGCGACCAGGTCACGGTGGCCCGCGGCTTGGTGAAGGACAGCGACTTCTCCAGCGCCACGTCGCCCGAGGAGGTCACCCGGGAGGCTTCCTGCCGCACCCCGAACTCGAAGGCGAGGGCCGGGGAGGCGCGCCAGGAGGCCGTTCCGAAGATCTCGCCGCGCTGCTCCTCGACATGGACATTGGCCGCCGGCAGGGCGATGGCGACGCCGCTCACCTTCAGGCTGGTCGCCGAGTCGAGCTTGTTGAGGGCGCCCTCGACCCCGGCCTCGAGGTTCAGGGAGGGCGAGGCGGTCCGCCGGAAATGCACCCGGCCCACCGTCTCCGACACTTCCTTGGCGTTGGTGAAGAGGCGGCTCAGCGACGGGCTCTCGAAGCGCACGTAGCTGTCTGTGTTGTTCCACTGCTGGAAGGCCACCAGGTCGATCTGGTTGGGTCCGAACCGCCGGTTGAAGCGGGCGCCCAGCTCGCCCTGGACCTTCTCGTCGGCGGCGTACTGGTACTCCCGCCAGACCCCCGGATAGACGATGTGGTCGTAATACTCCCCGGCGGAGTCATTGCCCATGTAGGTGCCGTTCACCCGCAGGCGACCACCCGCCAGGGGGGTCTCGTAGGCGCCCATCAGCCACTTGCGCTCGCCCTGGGCGTCATAGTCGATGGTCGACCGGATCAGGGGGCGCTTCGCCGCGTCCAGCCGGATGCGGTCGCCGTCCCCGGCCTGGTCATTGGGTCCCTTGCCGTAGACGAAGGAGGCCTCGAGCAGCTTGCGGTCCCAGCGCCACTCCGCCTCGCCCCTGAGCCCGTTCAGCACGCGGCCGTCGGCGAGCGGCCAGGTGGTCCAGGTCGCCGCGCCCTTGGCCCCGGAGGCGGACTTGCGAACGACATTGGCGATGACGGTGCGCCCCTGCATGTCGATGCCCGGCGCCCCGCCGCGGATCACGTCGATGCGCAGGACGGAGGAGACGGGGATGCGGCGGAGGATTTCCTCGAGGGTGTCGTTCTTCGAGACCGGAGGCTCGCCGTCGATCAGGACGTTGCCGCCCGACCCGGAAAGTCCGCGGACGGCGGCGCCGCGGTCAAAGGAAAAGCCCGGCAGGCGCTGGACCATCTCCAGGGCGGTCGAGGGGCCGACATCGGCGAAGAAGGAGGGCGGGTAGGAAATTATTCCCCTCTCCGGCCCCGACACGGCGGCAGCCGGCGCAGGGGCGGGCTCGGGAGTGGCCGCCTGGGGCTCGGTGAGCGCGAGGCCCGATACGGCGGCGAGAACAGACGCAAGCATGAAGACTGGATCCTTCCGGCGCGTGAGTCTGACGCGCAACGGCCCCAAGGGCCAGCAAAAAGGCGCCTACCGGGTGTTCAAACCCGTCCCGTCACCGGGACAAGGGCTCCGGTGACGGCCGAGGCGGCCCCGGAGGCGAGGAAGAGGATCACCGCCGCAAGCTCGGCGGGAGAGACCCAGAGGGCGGGGTCGGACTTGGGCATGTCGGCCCGGTTCGCGGGGGTGTCGATGATCGAGGGCAGGACGGCGTTGACCGTGATCCGGTCACCCTTGAGCTCTTCGGCGAGGCTCTCGGTCAGGCGGTGCACGCCCGCCTTGGAGGCGGCGTAGGCGCCCATGCCGGCGCCGGACCTCAGGGCGCCGTTGGCCCCGACATTGACGATCCGGCCGGCCGCGGAGGCGCGCAGGTGCGGCAGGGCCGCCCGGCAGGCGTTGGCCGCCGTCGAGACGTTCATGCGGTAGAGCCGGTCCCAGGTGGCCGCCTCGCCCCCGTCGAGGGTTTCCCAGGCGAAGCCGCCGGCGATGTTGAGGAGGGCGTCGATCCCGCCCAGGCCGGCCGCGGCGGCGTCCATCGCCCTGCCCGCGGCGCCGGGATCGGTCAGGTCGACCCCGGGAAGGACAACGGCGCCCGGCCCGCAGTCGGCGACGAGGCCGTCCGGGGGCGCGGGCGCGAAGTCCAGGAGGGCCAGCCGGTCGCCGGTGGCCGCGGCGGCCTTCGCCACCGCGGCGCCGAGGGTCCCGAAGGCCCCCGTGACGACGATCCGACGGCCGGTCACCGGCGCCTTACAGGCGCTCGATGATGGTCACGTTGGCGAGGCCGCCGCCTTCGCACATGGTCTGCAGGCCGTAGCGGCCGCCCTTGCCCTTGAGGGCGTTGAGCAGGGTCGCCATCAGCTTGGTGCCCGAGGCGCCGAGGGGGTGGCCCAGGGCGATGGCGCCGCCGTTGACGTTCAGCTTGTCGGGATCGACGCCAAGGCGCTGCAGGTAGGCGACAGGCACCGAGGCGAAGGCCTCGTTGACCTCGAAGACGTCGATGTCCTCGACCTTCATGCCCGCCCGCTTGAGGGCGCGCTCGGTGGCCGGAAGCGGGGCTTCCAGCATGATCACCGGGTCGTGGCCCATGACGGACAGATGATGGATGCGGGCCAGGGGGGTCAGGTTGTGCTCCTTCAGGGCGCGCTCCGAGACCACCATGACGCCCGAGGCGCCGTCGCAGATCTGGCTGGAGGAGGCCGCCGTGATCCGGCCGCCCTCACGCAGCAGCTTCACGCCGCGGATGCCGTCGAGGCTGGCGTCGAAGCGGATGCCCTCGTCCACGGTGTGGATGACGGTCTTGCCGTCGGCGTCCTTGATCTCGACGCCGATGATCTCGTCCTTGAAGGCGCCCGCCTGGGTGGCCGCGATCGCGCGCTGGTGGCTGCGATAGCTGTACTCGTCCAGCTGGTCCTTGGTCAGGTTGTACTTCTCGGCGACCATCTCGGCGCCCATGAACTGGGAGAACTGGATGCCGGGATAGCGCTCTTCCTGCCAGGGGCTCTTGGGCACGCCAAAGCCGTTCTGGGCCGGCAGGGAGACCGACAGGCCCATGGGCACGCGGCTCATGCTTTCGACGCCGGCGGCGATGACCACGTCCATGGTGCCGGACATCACCGCCTGGGCGGCGAACTGCAGGGCCTGCTGGGACGAGCCGCACTGGCGGTCGACGCTGGTGGCGGGGACGCTCTCGGGCAGCTTGGAGGCCAGGACGGCGTTGCGCGCCACGTTGGTCGACTGCTCGCCCACCTGCATGACGCAGCCCATGACCACGTCCTCGACGGCGGCCGGGTCGATGGACGTGCGGTCCACCAGGTCGTTCAGCACGACGGCGGCGAGGTCCGTCGGGTGCCAGTCCTTCAGCTTGCCGCCCTTGCGGCCGCCGGCGGTGCGACCCGCCGCAACGATGTAGGCCTCGGCCATGTCTTCGCTCCCATTCTCGCGCCCGGGCGATCCCGGGCCGCATCGGGGCGGGACCATAGGCCCCGGACGCCGGGGAAGCCAAGCCGTTCCGAACCGCCGGCGGCGGGTTCAGGCCGAGAATGTCCGGGCGAGGATGCGATTCAGGCCCTCGGCGTCGGTGGCGTCGAAGGCCGCCGGGATCTCGGCGTCGACGTCGAGGATGGCGATCAGCGCCCCGGCGGCGTCGAAGACCGGGCAGACGATCTCGCTGGCCGACCGGGAGTCGCAGGCGATGTGGCCGGGGAAGGCGTGGACGTCCTCGACGATCACCGTCTCCCGCCGCTGGGCCGCCGTCCCGCAGACCCCCTTGCCGAAGGGGATGCGCAGGCAGCCCAGGGTGCCCTGGTAGGGACCAAGGACCAGCTCGCCCGGCCG
>JAPOKE010000092.1 GCA_029977805.1 Phenylobacterium parvum
GGTTCCCGGGGCGCCGGCCACGGCTGACCCTGACCCGGCTGCGCCCCCCGCGCGGCTCGCTTCGCCCGCACCCGACCGCGCCCTCGAGGGTGTGCGTCAGGCCCCGCGGCCGCCGTCGCCGCCTCCTGCGCCTGCGCCGCTCCCGGAGACGCCGCCGCCGGGCGAAGGCTCGCCCCGCGAACCGGGCGGAAACCCGCTCATGCGCGCCGCCCGCGACCTGCCCGACCCTGAGCGCGGCGCCCTGATGTCCCTGTTGCGATCCGAGAGCGAGGCGGTCCGGGGCGAACTCCGGCAGGCCCGCCGGGAGCGCGCCATGGCCTGGAGGGCCCTGTCCCGCGGCGAGGTGGGGCAGGACGAGGCCGCCCGCCGCCTCGACATGGCCCGGCGGCGCGAGCTCGCCGCTCGCGGGCGGGTGGAAAACGCTGTCGCGGACTGGGCCGTGCGCCAGTCACCGGACATCCGCGCCCGCGTCGGCCAGGCCCTGTCGGAAGACGCCCCGCCTCCGCGCCGACGCCCGGTCAGGCCTCCGGGCGGGGGTCCGGGCTGGGGTCCGGGTGGGCCTGGGGGTCCGCCTCCCGCTGGCCCGGGCCGGGAAGACGGAAGCTGACCCGCGTCCCCTGGCCGGGCCGGCTCTCGATCGCCAGGTTGGATCCGTGAAGCTCGACGAAGGCCTTCGACAGGGCGAGGCCCAGGCCCGTGCCCTGGATGGTCTTGGCCTGCTGGCTCTCCACCTGCTCGAAGGGCGCCGCCAGGCGCGGCAGGTCCGCGGGATCGATGCCGATGCCCGTGTCCTCCACGGCCAGCCGCACTCCGCCCGCCTCCGCCTGGACCCGGACCGTGACGCGGCCGCCGGCCGGCGTGAACTTCACGGCGTTCGACAGGAGGTTGAGAAGGATCTGCTTCAGGGCGCGGGCGTCCGCCTCCACCTCGGGCAGGTCGTCCGCGATCTCGGCGATGAGCATCAGGCCTGAGGTCTCGGCCCGGTTGCGGACCAGGGGCAGGGCCTCCTCGACCAGCGGCCCCACGGCCAGCCTCTCGAGGTAGAGCGCCATCTTGCCGGCCTCGATCTTCGACATGTCGAGCACGTCGTTGATCAGGGCCAGGAGGTGTTGGCCGGAGCCGAGGATGTCGTTGACATACCCCTTGTAGGACGCCGCCCCGATGGGCCCGAACAGTTCCTGGCTCATGATCTCGGAAAAGCCGATGATCGCGTTCAGGGGGGTGCGGAGCTCATGGCTCATGTTGGCCAGGAACTCGCTCTTGGCCCGGCTGGCCTCGACGGCGCGAAGCTTTTCGGTCTCGTACTTCCGGGCCAGTTCCGACAACTGGGCGCGGCTGGCCTCCAGCCGGCCGACGGCGTCGCGCAGGGCCTCCTCGTCGCGGCTGCGCTCGGCCTCGCGAAGCTTGAGGGCGGTGATGTCCACCGCGGTCATGACGAGGCCGCCGGTGGGGGTTCGGCGTTCGTGGATCTGCGCCCAGCGACCGTCCCGGAACTCGACCTCGCGCACGCCGCTGGCCGCGCCGTCGGGCTTCAGGGACTGGCGGATGGCCTGGCGGGTCAGGCGGGCGAACTCGGCGTGCGGGGCGTCCGGCTGCAGGGCCTCGCCCTCGACGCCGAACATGCGGGCGAAGGCCGGGTTGGCGGCCACGAGCCGGCCCTCGGCGTCCCAGCAGGCGAAGGCGGAGGCCATGACCTGCAGGGCCTCAATGAGGGATTCCGGAGGCGCCTCCCCGCGGGGTCCCTGCGGCGGATCGCCGGTCCGGCCGCGCGCCCCGCGGCGACCGAGCCATAGGCCGCTTGCGCCGGTCAGGGCGCCCAGGGGGCCGGCCATCATCATGATCCCGGGCAGGGGCGAGGCGGCCGGCAGGGCCAGGGCGGCGCCAAGTCCGGCGACACCCAGTCCAGCGAGACCAAGCCCGGCGAGCCCGAGCCCGGCTGACGCCAGGGGCGCGGGACGCCGGGGAAAGTCCGCGAAATCACTTGCTGCCGACACCGTCCACCCTCCCGGGCCAGGAGGCCCTGATGGCGCTCCGACTCACTCCTTGAGCACAAAGAGGGTGAACAGATCCCAAAGACGCCGGCCTTCAGGTGTGGATTGTCAGCCTTCGAGCGCCCGTCCGACCAGCTCCAGGACATTGCGCGAGAGGCCGGGCGCCGCGGCGATCCGCTCCAGTTCCGACTTCATGAGCGCGCCAAGGTCGGGGCGGTAGCGCCTCCAGGCGCCAAGGGGCTCCACCAGCCGGGCGGCGGTCATGGGGTTGAACCGGTCCACCGCCAGGATCTGGTCCGCCAGGAACCGGTAGCCGGACCCGTCGTCGGCATGGAACCGCGCAGGATTGGCGGTGGCGAAGGTCGCCACCAGGGCCCGGAGGCGGTTGGGGACCTTGGCGTCGAAGTCCGGGTGAGCGGTCAGGGCGATCACTCGCGAAAGGGCGTCCGGGGAGGGGTCCCGCGCCTGCAGGGCGAACCACTTGTCCATCACCAGGGGCTCATCCTTCCAGCGCTCGCGGAAGTCCTCGAGGGCTGCGGCGAAGGCCCCGCCGCCGAGGGACATCAGGGCGTTCAGGCCGCCGATCGAGTCCGTCATGTTGGTGGCGGCGCGGTAGTGTCCTTCGGCAAGGGTGGTGACCTCGGCGCCCGGCCGGGCGGCGAGGGCCTCCAGCGCGGCGTTGCGCAGGGCCCGCCGACCAGCGCTGGCGGCGTCCGGCGAGAATTCGCCTCCGTCCTGCAGGCCGAAGTGCAGGCGCTTCAGGGTCTCCTCGAGATGGACGGCCAGACGAAGCCTGAGGGCCTGCCGCGCCGCGTGGATCGCCGCCGGGTCGGCGGGCGGCCGGGCGACGGCCAGGTCGGACTCCGTGGGCAGGGCCAGGAGCAGGGCCTTGAAGGCGGGCTCGGCGGCCTGGTCGTTGAGCGCCCGGCCCATGGCCTCGGCGAAGCGCTCCTCGCCCACCTCGTCCGGCGCGCCGGCGGCCCGCGCCAGGATCAGGTCGCGCGCCACCTCCTGGCCCGCTTCCCAGCGATTGAACAGGTCCGGGTCGCCGGCCAGCTGGACATAGCGGTCGCCGGGCCGGGCCTCGACGCTCATCTCCACCGGCGCCGAGAAGCCTCGCAGGGCCGAGACGACGGGCCGCGCGAAGACACCGGAGAGGGTGACCCGGGCCTCCTCGCCTTCCAGCACCACCAGGGTCTCGTCCTGGGCCTGCCCGTCTCGCTCGAAGGCCAGGGTCCGCCCCTCGGCGTCCAGCAGGCCCAGTCGGACCGGGACGGGCAGGGCGCGCTTGTCGGCCTGGCCCGGCGTGGCCGGCGTCCGCTGCTGCAGGGTGATCTCCACCTCGCCGGTCTCCGGGGTCCAGCGCGAGGAGAGGCGCAGGCGCGGGGTCCCGGCCTGCTCGTACCAGGCGAAGAAGGCCGACAGGTCCTGGCCCGAGACCTCGGCGAAGCAGGCGATGAAGGCCTCCACCGTGGTCGCGCAGCCATCCCAGCGCTCGAAATAAAGGTCCATGCCCTTGCGGAAGGCCTCGGCCCCGATCAGGGCCTTCAGCATCCGGATCACCTCGGCGCCCTTCTCGTAGATGGTCGCCGTGTAGAAGTTGTCGATCTTCAGGTAGCTGGAGGGCCGAACCGGGTGGGCCAGCGGCCCCTGGTCCTCGGCGAACTGGCGGGCCCGCAGGGCCTTGACGTCCTTGATCCTCTGGACCGCCTCACCGCGCATGTCGGCCGAGAAGCTCTGGTCGCGGAAGACGGTCAGGCCCTCCTTCAGGCACAGCTGGAACCAGTCCCGGCAGGTGATGCGGTTGCCCGTCCAGTTGTGGAAGTACTCGTGCGCGACCACGCTCTCGATGCGCTCGTAGTCGAGGTCGGTGGCCGTCTCGGGATCGGCCAGCAGCAGGGACGAGTTGAAGATGTTGAGGCCCTTGTTCTCCATGGCCCCGAAGTTGAAGTCGCGCACGGCGACGATCATGAAGAGGTCCAGGTCGTACTCGCGGCCGAAGGCCTCCTCGTCCCAGCGCATGGACCGCTTGAGGGAGTCCATGGCGTAGGCGGCCCGGGCCGCCATGCCCGGGTCGACATAGATCTTCAGGTCGACCTTCCGGCCGCTGGCGGTGACGAAGCTGTCGGCCAGCTCGTCCAGCTCGCCCGCCACCAGGGCGAACAGGTAGCAGGGCTTCTTGTGCGGATCCACCCACTTGGCAAAGTGGCGGCCGTCTTCCAGGTCGCCGCTGTCCACCAGGTTGCCGTTGGACAACAGGCGCGGCCAGGCGTCGTCCGCCGTCATCCGCACGGTGAAGCGCGCCAGCACGTCCGGCCGGTCGGGATACCAGGTGATAGTGCGGAAGCCCTCGGCCTCGCACTGGGTGCAGAACCGGCCCCCCGACATGTAGAGCCCCTCCAGCGCCTTGTTGGCGGCCGGGTTGATCTCGACCTCTGTCTCAAGGACGAAGGCGTCGGGAACACCCGGGAGGGTCAGGCTGTGGTCGTCCGTCGTGTAGTCACCGGCGGCCAGGGGCCGGCCGTCGATCGCTACGGAGAGGGTCTTCAGCCGCTCGCCGTCCAGCTTCAGGGGGGCGTCCGCCGCACCATTTCTCCGCAGGGACAGCCGGGCCTTCACCCGGGTCGCCTCGGGCCTGAGGTCGAAGTCCAGGTGGGCCTCGTCGACGAGGAAGGCGGGCGGCGTGTAGTCGGCCAGGCGGATCGGGGCGGGGGTCTCGGTGCGCATGTCCCAGATTTAGGCCATCCCGGCGGCGAGGGGGAGGGGCCGGGGTGCGGGAAGGACTCGCCAATCGCCCCCGGGGCGTCTGAAATGGCCAGGCAACCCGGAGCCCGCCCATGATCAAGCTGACCTTCGCCCTCGTCCGCCTGCCGCACCTCACCCACGAACAGTTCCAGGACTACTGGCTGAACACCCATGGCCCGCTGGTGGCGAGCGTGAAGGACGTCCTGCACATCCGCCGCTACGTCCAGCTGCATTCCTTCGATGAGGCGATCAGCGAGGGCATCCGCGCCAGCCGCAACGCCCCGCCCCAGTTCGATGGCGTGGCCCAGCTCTGGTACGACAGCCTCGAGGACCTCGCCGCCGTCGGCCAGGACCCCGCCGCCCGCGAGGCCGGCCGGATGCTGCTCGAGGACGAGAGGAAGTTCATCGACCTGCCGAAGAGCCCCCTGTGGTGGGGCGAGGAGAAGGTCATCATCGGCGGGTGAGGGCGGCGGTCCCCGTCTCCGGTGACCTCCTCCGTCGCACCGCGCGCGCCACCTCCTCCGTGGGGGAGGAATGACAGAGCCAATTGCTCCCCCAAGGGGGAGCTCCGGGCGAAGCCGGGTGAGGGGGTCAATCCCCGTCGCCGCAGACCCCCTCCGGCCCGCTGCGCGGCCCACCTCCCCCTGGGGGGAGGAATTGGAGGAAGCGGGGGGCCTAGGCCTGGGCCGCGCGGGCGTCCGTCGAAAGGTCCGGGACGGTGGTCACGCGGGCGATGGTCTCGACCAGGCGCTTGATCTCGATGGGCTTGGACAGGTGCTCGTCCATGCCGGCGGCGAGGTATTCGGCGACCTGGTGGGTCATGGCGTCGGCGGTCAGGGCGATGATCGGGGTCTTGGGAAGGCCGCGGTTGCGCTCGAGGGCGCGGATGGCGCGGGCCGCCTCCACCCCGCCCATGACGGGCATGTGGATGTCCATGAGGATCAGGTCGAACCGCCCGGTCTTCCAGGCGGCCACGGCGGCGGCGCCGTCGGGGACCACCTCGAGGGTGCAGCCCACCGAGGCCATGACCGCGGTCAGCACCTGCTGGTTGGTGGGATTGTCCTCGGCGGCGAGGACGCGCAGGGGCGGCCACTCCTCCTCGTCCTCGAAGAGCCCGTCGCTGGCGGACACCTCCTCGCCGGCGTCGGCGCGGGGAAGGGGGGCGGAGAAGCGGAAGGTCGAGCCCAAGCCCTCGGTGCTGTCGAAGCTGATCCGGCCGCCCATCATGTGGGCCAGCTCCGCCGAGATGGCGAGGCCGAGGCCGGTGCCGCCGAAGCGCCGGGTGGCGGAGTTGTCCACCTGGACGAACTTCTCGAAGAGGATGGCGTGCTTGGCCGCCGGGATGCCGACGCCGGTGTCCCGCACGGTCATGACCAGCTGGTCGCCGACCTGGTCGAGCAGGATGCTGATGGATCCGTCATGGGTGAACTTGACGGCGTTCGAGACGAGGTTGCTGAGGATCTGGCGCAGACGGCCCGGGTCGCCCCGCCAGGCGCCCGCCGCGGCGGGCGTGACGCGCATCTCGAACTCCAGGCCCTTCTCCCGGGCGGTGGGGCCGAAGAGGTCGCGGACCGGATTGAGGGCCGTCTCGAGGTCGAAGGCGTCGTCGGCCAGGGTCATGCGCCCCGCCTCGATCTTCGACAGGTCGAGCACGTCGTTGAGGATGGCGAGCAGCAGGCCGCCGGAGTTGCGCACGACGTCGAGGCGCTTCCTCTGCTCGGCCGAGAGCTCGCCCATGGCCATGATCTCGGCCATGGTCAGGACGCCGTTGAGGGGCGTGCGGATCTCATGGCTCATGTTGGCCAGGAACTGCGACTTCATCAGGTTGGCGTCGTCGGCGCGGTCGCGGGCGTCCTGGAGCTCGGACATCATGGCCTGCTGCTGGGCCTCGCGGACCGAGAGCCTGTGGAGCAGGTGGTTGAAGGTGCCGCTGAGGCCTCGGAACAGGCCGTCCCGGGTCTTGAGGACGATGGGCTCGTAGCTGCCGCTCTCCGAGACCCTCTGCATGGCCCCGGACAGCTCCAGCACCGGGGCGATGACCCGGTCGGCCTGGCGGCGGGCCATGACCATGGCTACGCCGATCCCGGCGAAGAGCAGGGCGCCGGCCAGGGCCAGGAGCTGGGGCGCGACGTCCGCCAGGCCAGCCGGGCGCCCGACCGTGACGATCTCGCCGAACCGCTTGCCGTCGCGGGTCACCGGGGTGCGGATGACCACCGTGGCGCCCTCCGCGCCGGGGCCTTCCCGGCGGAAGCCGGAGACCCGGTGCCCCTCGGCGTCGAAATACTCGGCGGAGACCAGGACCGGCGACAGGCCAAGGGACCGGACGGCGGACTCCACGGCGCCCCGGTCGCCTGCGGTGACGGCGTCGGCGACGCTGATCGCCGCCATGCCGCCCAGGGTGGACTGGAGGCCGCGGTTCTGGGCGTGGACCATGGCCCACTGCTGGCCCATGAAGGCGACGCTGGCCAGGATGAGGACGCTGAGCGCCGTCACCAGGGCGGCGGCCGAGATCCGGGCGTGGAAGCCCGTCGTCGGCAGCGTCGCTTTGAAGATCTCGGGCGGTTTCATGGGCGTCCCGGCGGCTTAAGGGACCCAGCATTTCACGAGTGTCCTAACGTTTCCCTGAATTAACCCTCTGAAAAACGGACGCAGATCCGGAATTCGGATTGAAAATCACCCCGAATCGCGTCAGGTGCGACAAAATGCCACGGTTAACAAAGTATGAATCCCCAAGACGGCCGTTAACCCCCGATTTACCTTAACGACGAGGCTATTGCGCCTGTTAAGGGGGTTCCCATGGATAAGGCATTCATCGCCAAGCGTTCTCAGGAAAAGCTCGTCGCCACCGAAGCGGCCATCGACGCGGCCCTGATCGAGACCACCCAGCTGCTGGCGGACCTGATCCAGGCGCGCGCTGACCTCGGCGCTTCCGTCAATTTCGGCAATGACGTGCAGGTGAAGCTGACCGAGGCCGTTTCGGCCCTCAGCTCGGCCCGCACGGCCATGGGCGAGGTCCACTCGGGCCTGATCGAGGCGGCTCTCCGCCTCGGCATCCGCACGCGGATGGTCGGCCCCTACTGCGTCGAGAAGTTCCGCCTGCAGCACGGCGAGGACCAGCGCTCGGTCGCCTGACCGGCGATACCGGCCGTTAAGGATTTTGGGGCTCTTCTCGAACGAGAGGAGCCCCTTTTCTATGCTGGCGAGCCAGTCTCTTTTTCAGATACTTGTGTGGGTGCTGGCGCTGGCAATCCCGATTTGGGCGTTGATCGGCGGGGGTAGGGCCGAGCGGATTTCGG
>JAPOKE010000093.1 GCA_029977805.1 Phenylobacterium parvum
TCGAAGGTCCACATCCCCTCGTCGGCGCGGGCGACGACGGGGAGGCAGAGGGCGGCGGCGGCCAGGGCGCCGGCGAGCTTGAGGGTCATCTGAGCATCCGTTTTCGCCCGGAACGGGCGCCAGAGGCGCGTTCTAGCGAGACGAGCCCGCTGGGGCCACCCCCGAGCAACCCGGATGGCGCGATAGCCTTACCTTCGATTAACGCAGTAGGTGAGATGCTGGAGGTCGGGGAGGTCCCCGCGGAGCGCCCATGTCCCTGGCCCTGGCCACGCTGATCCACGAATGGCGACGATATCTGGCCGCCGTGATCGCGCTCGCCTTCTCCGGGGTGCTGATCCTGGCGCAGATGGGCCTGATGACAGGAATCCTGCGCGCCTTCACAGCCACCATCGACCGCTCCCCGGCAGAGATCATCATCCTGCCCCCCAAGGCCCAGAGCCTGATGGGAACCACGGAGGCCGTGCTGCCCAGCCGGATCCGTCCCCGGATGTACCTCCACCCCGAGGTGACCGCGGTGGACACCTGGGAGTTCAAGGTCGCCGAATGGACCAACATCCCGGGCCCGGGAGAAAAGCAGGTCCGCGCCTTCGCCAGGGTGGCCATGGTGGATCCGGCGCCGGGGTCGGTGACCCTGCCCGTGGACTTCCCGGAATCGGCCCGCCGGGCGCTCGAGGCGCCCCTTTCACTGGTGCTGGACGCCTCCTCGACCGCCAAGCTCGGCGCGAAGGTCGGGGACTCGGTGATCGTGCAGGGCCAGACCCTGCAGGTCGCCGGGTTGGTCACCGGATACGCCAACATCGAGCTTCCCACCGCATTCGTCTCGCGGGACACCCTCATCCGGCTGGGCCTGATGACGGGCGGAGACCAGACCGGGCTCCTGCTGCTCAAGCTGAAGTCCCCCGAACGTGCGGCCGAAGTGCGGGACTTCCTGAACGAACGATCGAACGGAGAGTACAGGGCCTGGCTGCGGGAGGACCTGTCGGAGGCGAACGCCGAGGCCTTCATGCAGGAACAGGTCGTCGGCCTCCTGCTGGGCTTCTCCCTCGTCCTCGCCGTCCTGATCGGGATCGGCATCACCTCGCAGACCCTCCGGGGGGCCGTGGCCTCGAACATCCGCGAGTTCGCCAGCCTGCGGGCCCTCGGGGTCTCCATGCCGGCCCTGCGGGGCGTGGTCGTGGAGCTGTCCTTCTGGGTCGGCGTCGCCGGACTGCTGGGCGCGGCGGCCCTGACCGGCGCGGTCATGGCGGCCGCCCGGATGACCAACATCAACATGAGCCTGCCCCTGCCCTATGTCGGCGGGGTGGCGATCCTGCTGATGGCCATCTCCCTCGTGTCCGGCTTCCTGTCCCTCGGCGCCCTGTCGCGGAGCCAGCCGGCGGAGCTGCTGCGATGACGGGGACCCTGGCAATCAGCTCGGAGGGCCTGACCAAGACCTACAGGTCCGGGGGCGCGACCCTGACCGTCCTCGACCACGCCGACTTCGCGGCGCGCAGCGGCGAGATCGCCCTGGTCATGGGCCCGTCCGGCTCCGGGAAGTCGACCTTGATCGCCGTCCTGTCCGGCCTGCTGAAGCCTGACGCCGGCTCGGTGAACGCCCTCGGCGTCGACCTGTGGCGCCTGAAGCCTTCGGAGATCGACCGGTTCCGCCTCGACAACTGCGGGTTCATCTTCCAGGGGTTCAACCTGTTCCCGGCCCTGACGGCGCTGGAGCAGGTCTCCCAGGTGCTGAGGTTCGCCGGCCGAAGCCCGCGGGAAGCCCGCCGCCAGGCCGAGGCCGCCCTGGACGAAGTGGGCATGACCCCCCGCCTGGGACTGCGCCCGGCCGAACTGTCGGGCGGCGAGAAGCAGAGGGTGGCGATTGCGAGGGCGCTGGCCAAGAAGCCCCGGCTGATCTTCGCCGACGAGCCGACCTCGGCGCTTGACGGCGAGAACGGCCAGAGGGTGGTTTCGCTCCTGCAGAGGGCCGCCCGCGAGCACGACGCCGCGGTGGTCTGCGTCACCCACGACCACAGACTTGAAGCCTGGGCGGACCGGGTCATCCATATCGACGATGGCCGGATCGCCGGAGCGGAAGGGAAGAGCCCATGAACGGCCTGTTGCGAAATCCCCTCGCCTGGGTCCTGGCCCTGCTGGTGGCGGCGGGCGCCGGCTTCGCCGCCTGGCGGATGCAACCGACCCCCGCGGCGGCGCCCCCGGTTGCGGCGCCCTCGCCCTACGCCGCCGCCGCCAACGGCAAGGTGGATGTCGAAGGCGGCATGATCGAGGTCGCGGCCCGCCGCGCCGGCATCATCCGGGACGTCCTGGTGAACGAGGGCGACCAGGTCGTCCGCGGCCAGGTCCTCGCCCGGCAGGAGGACGAGGAGCCCCGGCTGGCGGCGGCGCGGGCGTCGGCCAATCTCGGTGAGGCGCGGGCCCGCCTCACCGCCCTGGAGGTCGCCGTCTCCACGGCGAAGCGCGAGCGCGAGCGGCTGCAGGGCCTGGTCAGCTCGAACTTCGTGGCCGCCCAGAAGATGGACCAGGCGGAGGACCAGGTCCGCCAGGCGGAGGCTGAGCTGAGCTCTGGCCATGCGGCGGTGGACACCGCCCGGGCGGCGCTGGCCCAGGCCCAGTACGAGCTGGAGCAGACGATTGTCCGCGCGCCCGTCGACGGCCGCATCGCCCGCCGCTACGCCAATCCCGGCTCGGGCGCCTCGACCCTGAACGTCTCCACCCTCTTCGACCTCGAGCCGCGCGCCCCGCGGATCGTCAGGGTGGAGGTGACCGAAGGCGCCCTGGCCTCCGTGGCGCCCGGCCAGGCGGTGCAGATCAGCCCCGAGGCGGACCCGGCCAAGACCTATCCCGGCACGGTCACGCGCATCTCGGCGGTCTTCGGCGCCCGCCGGCTGCAGTCGGACGACCCTTCGGAGCGCAAGGACGAGCGTGTGGTCGAGGTGGTGGTGAGCGCCGACGGCGCGCCGCTGCTGATCGGCCAGAGGGTGCTCGTCCGGTTCCTGAAGCCCGGCGCGAAGGGGGCGCCCCGCGGGGCTTCTTGACGCCCGGCCCCCGGGACCCCAAAACCCCGCCCGAATTCAACCTTGGGCAGGGAGCCTAGAGATGGCGGACATCCGGTTTGACGGGAAGGTGGCGATCGTCACGGGCGCGGGCGGCGGCCTCGGCCGTCAGCACGCCCTGGAGCTGGCCCGGCGCGGCGCGAAGGTGGTGGTCAACGACCTCGGCGGCGCCGTCGACGGCTCGGGCGGCTCCTCCGCCGCGGCCGAGGCCGTGGTGGCCGAGATCAAGGCCTTCGGCGGCGAGGCCATCGCCAACGGCAGCTCGGTGACCGACGACGCCGGCGTCGCCAACATGGTCAAGCAGGCCATGGACGCCTGGGGCCGCATCGACATCCTGGTCGCCAACGCCGGCATCCTGCGGGACAAGTCGTTCTCGAAGATGGAGATGTCCGACTTCGAGGCGGTCATGAACGTCCACGTCATGGGCACGGTGAAGCCGGCCAAGGCCGTCTGGGAGATCATGAAGGCCCAGAACTACGGGCGGATCGTCGTGACGACCTCGTCCACCGGCCTCTACGGCAACTTCGGCCAGTCGAACTACGGCGCGGCCAAGCTGGCCCTGATCGGCTTCATGAACACGCTGAAGCTCGAGGGCCAGAAGAACAACATCCACGTCAACGCCATCAGCCCGGTGGCCGCCACGCGGATGACCGAGAACCTGATGCCCGCCGAGGTCCTGGAGAAGCTGAAGCCGGAATACGTGACCCCGGCCGTGGTCTTCCTGGTCTCCGAGGAGGCCCCGACGGGCGTGGTCCTGACCGCCGGCGCCGGCGCCTTCGCCCAGGCCCGGATCTACGAGACCGAAGGCGTCTACCTCGGCGAGGGCGGCCTGTCGGTCGAAGAGGTCCGCGACAACTTCGGCCGCATCACCGACCCGGCGGGCCAGCAGGCCTATGTCAATGGCGGCGAGCAGAGCGGGAAGTTCTTCCGCAAGATGCAGGGCGGCTGATCGGGGGCCGGGGCCGGAGATTCCCCCTTGCCCTGAGAGGGGGAACCCGGCCTATCCTTCCCCCTGACCCGGAAACACCGGGCGAGGCGGGGAGGTATCCAGCGTGTCCACAGTGAAACGCCCGGCGGGCGGCAATCTCAGCCTGCCGGCCGCCCTGGCCTTCGCCGCGATCAGCCTCCCCCTTTCCGCCCTCGGCCTGTCGGTCGGGGTCCAGCTCCCGCCCTACTTCGCCAGCCAGCTGGGCGTGAGCCTCGCCGTCGTCGGCGGCGCCTTCGGCATTGTCCGCCTGCTGGACATCTGGCTGGACCCGATCATCGGACTGGGCATGGACCGGACACGGACCCCGTTCGGCCGCTACCGGGTCTGGATGGTGGCCGGCGCACCCCTGCTGATCGCCGCCGTCTACATGCTCTACAACGCCCCCAAGGGGGCGACGCAGGTCTACCTGATCATCTGGCTCCTCGCGATGTACCTGGGCCAGTCCATCATGGGCCTGTCCCACTCGGCCTGGGCCGCGGTCCTGGCCAAGAGCTACGAGCAGAGGTCCCGAATCTTCGGGGTCCTGACCGCCGTCGGCGTGATCGGCTCCCTGACGGCCCTGGCGATCCCGATCCTGCTGGGACAGGCCGGAAACACCACGGTGAATCCCATCCAGGCCGTGGGCTGGTTCGTCATCGCCATGATCCCCCTCACCCTCCTGGTGACCCTCGTCCCGACCCCGGAGACGATCAACAGGGACGACGGCGAGCACTTCAAGCTGTCGGACTACGCCAAGCTGTTCAGCCGCGGGAACGTCGTCCGCATCCTGGCGGCGGACCTCTTCGTGACCCTGGGCCCCGGCTGGATGGCCGCCCTCTACATGTTCTTCTTCACGAACTCGCGGGGCTTCACCCAGACCGGCGCCAGCCTGCTGCTGATGGTCTACATCGTCGCCGGCTTCGTCGGCGCGCCCCTGACGGCGGCCCTGGCCAACCGGATCAGCAAGCACAGGGCGCTGATCCTGACGACCACGCTGTACTCCATCGGCCTGATCCTGCTGCTGTTCCTGCCGAAGGGGAACTTCACCTTCTTCGTGCCGGCCATGGCCATCGAGGGCGCGCTCGCCGCAGGCTTCGGGGTCATGACCCGCGCCATCACGGCGGACATCGGCGATGAGTTGAGGCTCGAGGGCGGCCGGGAGCAGATCGGCCTGCTCTACGCCCTGACCGCCGCGACCAGCAAGCTGGCCGGGGCCTTCTCCATCTTCCTCACCTTCAACGTCCTGGCCCTCACCGGCTACGACGCCAAGGTCGGCGCCCAGAATACGCCCCAGCAGATCCTCGGGCTCGAACTGGCCTACATCGTCGGCCCCATCGTCTTCGTCATGCTCGCGGGCGCCTGCTTCATTGGCTACAAGCTCGACGCCGAGCGCCATGCGGAGATCCGCCGCCAGCTGGATGAGCGCGACGGCCACACCGAGGTGGCCTACGACGAGGCGGCGGTGCTCGAGGGCCTGACCGGCGAGCCGGGCGGCCACTCCACCATAGACCGGAAGTAGACCGGGCCCTCAGGCCACGGCGGCGGCGAGGGCCGCGAAGGCCCGGGACGAGGCGCTGTCGGGCTGGGCCAGCACGCCCGGCCGACCCTCGTCGCAGGCCGCGCGCAGAGGCGTCTCCAGCGGGATCTCGGCCAGGAGGGGAACGCCCAGCCGCACGGCCTCGGCCCTCGCCCCGCCCTCCCCGAAGATCGGGATGCGGGCGCCCGTCGAGGGCTCCTCGAACCAGGCCATGTTCTCCACAACGCCCAGCAGGGGGGTCCCGGTCTTGCGGAACATGGCGGCGGCCCGGCGGGCGTCGATCAGGGCGATCTCCTGCGGGGTGGAGACGATCAGGACCCCGTCGATCTTCAGCTTCTGGACAAGGGTGAGCTGGATGTCGCCCGTGCCCGGCGGCAGGTCGACCACGAGGACATCGAGGGGCGCCGCGGCGGTTCCCCAGAGGACGTCCTGGACCATCTGGCGGGCGGCGGACGAGGCCATCGGGCCACGCCAGATCATGGGCGAGCCCTCGTCCACCAGGAAGCCGATGGACATGACCTTCACGCCCCAGGCCTCGAGCGGGACGAGCTTCTTGTCGGCGTTGAAGGCGGGGCGGGAGTCCAGCCCCATCATCCGGGGCGCCGAGGGACCGTAGACGTCGGCGTCGAGCAGACCCACCGACAGGCCCCGCGCGGCGAGGGCGGCGGCCAGGTTGACGGAGATGGTGGACTTGCCCACGCCGCCCTTGCCGCTGGCCACGGCGATGACCCTGCGGACATGGTCCGGCCGGACCGCCTCGCCGGACGGCGCGGGACGGGCGGCGGGGTCCTCGGCCACCCGGGCGGCGGTGCGGCGCTGGGGGGCGGCGCGGACCGGGGTGACGGTGGCGGAGGGGCGGCCGGCCGGAGCCTCGGCGGTCAGGACGACCTGGGCGCGGACCACCCCGGGCAGGCCGGCGATCATGGCCTCGGCGGCGTCGCGCACGGGCTGGTAGGTCTCCACCTCGCCGGCCGGGACCTCCAGCATGAAGCCCGCCCGGCCCGGGGCCAGGATCAGGCCGCGCACCAGCCCCGCCGCATTCAGGCCCTTGCCCGACTTCGGGTCCAGGATGCCGTCGAGGGCGGCGAGGAGGGCGGCGCGGTCGATGGGGGCGTCGGCGGTCATCGGGGGTCTCTCAACGGCTCAGGCCCCCATATCCGGTCGGCGGAGGATGAACACAAGGGGCGAGGTCCCTTGCCGCAAAGGCGCAGGCGGCCGACAAGGGCGACATGCCCCTGCCCCGCCCGCCCCGCGCCGTCATCTTCGACATGGACGGCCTGCTGTTCGACACCGAGTCCCTCTACCGCGACGCCCTGTCCGCGGCGGCCCGGGGCCTGGGCCGGGAGATGCCGGAACCGGTCTTCCACAGCCTGATCGGCTTGCCCGGCGAGACGAGCCGCCGCCTGCTCCTGGACCACTTCGGCGAGGACTTCGACGTCGATGGCCTGTGGGACGCCTCGGCGGAGCACTTCCACGCCATCGCCCGGGGGCAGGACTTCCTGAAGGCGGGGGTGCGCGAGTTCCTCGACCTGCTGGACGAGCTGGCCCTTCCGCGGGCCATCGCCACCTCCTCCCGGCACGAGGATGTCGCCTTCAACCTCGGCCGGCACGGCCTGGAGGGCCGCTTCCACGCCGTGGCGGCCCGGGGCGACTATCCCCGCGGCAAGCCGCATCCCGATCCCTTCCTGGTCGCTGCGCGGAAGCTGGAGGCGGATCCCGCCCACTGCCTCGCCCTCGAGGACAGCCACAATGGCGTCAGGTCGGCTGCGGCGGCGGGGATGATGACGGTGATGGTCCCGGACCTTCTGGCCCCGACCCGCGAGATGGACGCCCTGTGCGCGCGCATCGTGGACGACCTGCACGCGGCGGCGGACCTGATCCGGCTCAACCCTCGCGCCTGAGCCCTCAGTCGCGGACGAACTCGGCCTCTGAAAAGCCCATGAAGTAAAGGGCGGCCGTCAGGTCAGCGTGGTCGATCTGGGCGTCGGCCTCGGCGGCGACCACCGGCTTGGCGCGGTAGGCCAGGCCCAGGCCTGCGGCGCCGATCATGGCGAGGTCGTTGGCGCCATCGCCGATGGCGGCGACCTGGGAAAGGTCCAGGCCCAGCCGGTTGGCCTCCGAGACGAGGGTGGCGAGCTTGGCCTCGCGGCCCAGGATGGGATCCTCGACGGCGCCGGTCAGATGACCGTCGGCGACGACGAACCGGTTGGCCCGGTCCTCGTGGAACCCGGCCTGGATGGCCACCCGGCGGGTGAAGAAGTCAAAGCCCCCGGACACCAGGACGCAGTGGGCGCCCGAGGCGGCCAGGGTGCGCACGAAGGTCCGGGCGCCCGGGTTGAGACGGACCCGCTCGGCGTAGGCGCGCTCGAGCTGGGACTCCGGAAGGCCCGCCAGCATGGCCACCCGCTCGCGGAGGGCGCCCTCGAACTCCAGT
>JAPOKE010000094.1 GCA_029977805.1 Phenylobacterium parvum
CATGTCTACATCCGCGGCCAGGGACTGGACCTGGAGATGTCCGTCGACGCCCGGGTGTCCGGAACCTCGGCGCGGCCGCGGCTGACCGGCCTCGCCCGCGTTGTCCGGGGATCCTACGCCTTCGCCGACAAGCGCTTCGAGATCGATCCCTCCGGGGTGGTCTACCTCTCCGAGGACCCGTCCCGGATCCGCCTCGACCTCGCCGCGGTGCGGAGTGACCCCGACCTGACCGCCATCATCCGGATCCGGGGAACGGCGGCCCGGCCGGAGATCAGCCTGACCTCGACGCCGCCCCTGCCCACGGACGAGATCTTTTCTCAGATCCTCTTCGGGCGCTCGGCGTCCCAGCTGTCGCCGCTCGAGACCGCCCAGCTCGCCTCCGCCGTGGCCGCGATGGCCGGGGGCGGGGCGCTGGACGTGATCGGCAACCTCCGGGGCCTCGCCGGCCTGGACCGGCTGACCTTCGCCGGTGGGGCGGATGGCGAAGGCGTTGAGGTTTCCGGGGGCAAGTACCTGACTGACAACGTTCTTCTGATCGTGACGGGAGGCGGCCGCGACGGCGGCTCAGCCCAGGTCGAGTGGAATGTCAGCCGGTCGCTCAGCCTGATCTCGAAGCTGTCTGGCCAGGGAGGGAACACCCTGTCGGTCCGCTGGCGCCGGGACTACTGAGCCCGGGCCGCCGGGATCCGCGGTTCAGTTGCTGACGCGCGGGCGAAGCCTGTAGCGGCCCGGCTCGAATGCCTCGAAGATCTCGGGCGCCTGGGGGTGGCCCACCGGTTCGCCGGTCTCGTCCGCCAGCAGGTTCTGCTCGGAGACATAGGCGACGTAGGCGCTGTCCTCGTTCTCGGCGAGCAGGTGGTAGAAGGGCTGGTCCTTCCGCGGCCGCACGTGCTCGGGGATGGAGAGCCACCACTCCTCGGTGTTGTTGAAGGTCGGATCGACGTCGAAGATCACGCCCCGGAAGGGGAAGATGCGGTGCTTCACCACGTCGCCAATGGCGAACTTCGCCTCCCGCACGATGGCGGGCGGGTTCTGGTCTGAGGCGTTGCGGCCCGTCTGGACGTTCATTCGGCGTGACTCCGGCCCCGTGGGACCCCGCCCTATACCTAATTCAATCCCGCGGCGCCGCAAGACGCCTTCCGGGGTCGGGGCCGGTCGGATAGGCTGTCCCTGAAAAGGCGCGGCGGTCGGTCGCGCCGATCTGGAAACTGGGTCGATGTCAGAGTCGCCGAGCCCGCCCGGCGCCCTCCCGGGCGGCCGCGAGCGGGGCGCAGGCGCCGGCGGGAAGGTGCTCTACGGGGCGCTGGACCTCGGCACCAACAACTGCCGCCTGCTCATCGCCACCCCCAATGGGCGGGGGTTCCGGGTCGTCGACGCCTATTCCCGGATCGTCCGGCTCGGCGAGGGCCTCTCGCAGACCGGAAGACTCTCCGACGCCGCCATGGAACGCGCCCTCGCGGCGCTTCGGGTCAGCGCGGAGAAGGTGCGTCGCCGGGGGGTCTCGCGCTTCAAGGCCATCGCCACCCAGGCCTGCCGCTCGGCCCTGAACGGGGCGGAGTTCATCGAGCGCGTGGCGGCGGAGACCGGCCTGCGCCTTGAGGTGATCTCGCCCAAGGAGGAGGCCCGTCTCTCTGTGGCGGGTTGCGCCAACCTCCTTGACCGCCAGTCGGACGCCGCCCTCGTGGTCGACGTCGGCGGCGGCTCCACCGAGCTGTCCTGGGTGGACCTGAAGGCGAAGGGCCAGGGCCCCGGCCGCCCCTCCATCCTCGCCTGGCGCTCGATCCCCCTTGGCGTCGTGACCCTTGCCGAGGACTTTCCCGAGGATCCCGGCGCGTCGGAGGCCTGGTTCCGCCGGATGGTCGACTGCTTCCGCGATCGACTCGCGGACTTCCGGGACGCCGACGCCCTGCGTCCGGCCTTCGACGCCGGGCGGGCGCACATCATCGGCACCTCAGGTGCCATCACCAGCCTTGCCGGCCTGCACCTCGACCTTCCGCGCTATGACCGGAGCCGGGTGGACGGGATCTGGATGACCCGCGCCGAGTGCGAGGCCTCCGCCGGCCGTCTCATCGCCATGAGCCTGGCCGAGCGCGCCGCCCAGCCCTGCATCGGGCCCGAGCGCGCAGACCTCGTCCTCGCCGGCGCGGCCATCCTCCAGGCGGTCCAGGAACTCTGGTCCTGCGATCGGGTGCGGGTCGCCGACCGGGGGCTTCGCGAGGGGCTCCTCCTGTCCATGATGTCCAGCCGGGGCCGTCGTCGCCCATCCGGCCGGCGCAGGCCCGCGGGAGGCGAGGGATGACCGATCCGCCCCGCCGGCGCATGGTCCGGCCCCCGACCGGGGGTACGGAGGAGGGACGCGGCAAGCCCGCGCGCCTCAAGACGGCCAAGATGCGTACGCCGTCGTCCCAGGCCTGGCTGTCCCGGCAGATCAATGATCCCTGGGCGGCGAAGGCCCGGGCGCATGGCTACCGCAGCCGCGCGGCCTACAAGCTGACCGACATCGCCGACCGCTTCGGCCTGCTGAAGCCGGGCCAGAGGGTGATCGACCTCGGCGCCGCACCGGGCGGCTGGACCCAGGTGGCTATCGAGCGGGGCGTCACCCGCATCGCCGGAGTCGACCTCCTCCCGGTGGAGCCCCTGCCTCCCGCCATCCTGCTGCAGATGGATTTCACGGACCCCGCCTGCGGCGACCAGCTGGTGGCGGCCCTCGGCGGTCCTCCCGACCTCGTCATGTCCGACATGGCGCCGAACACGGTCGGCCACCGTCGCACCGACCACCTCCGGATCGTCGGCCTGATCGACGCGGCGGTGGAGTTCGCCGAGACCGTCCTGCCTCCCGGCGGCGCCTTCGTCGCCAAGGCCTTCCAGGGCGGAGAGATCAGCGAGGTCATCACCCGGCTCAAGCGCAGCTTCACCCAGGTCCGGAACGTCAAGCCGCCCGCCAGCCGGGCGGACTCCTCGGAGACCTACCTGGTGGCGACCGGATTCCGCGGCCGCCCGTCGGCCGGCCTTGCGCAGGGGGGCCGCTAGCCCTTATACGCGGCTCGCAAAATGGAGAGTCTCATGGAGATTCGCGAAGGCCTTACCTTCGACGACGTTTTGCTCGAACCCGGCGCCTCCGAAGTGATGCCCGGACAGGTGGATACCGCCACCCGGTTCACCCGCGAGATCAGCCTCAACATCCCCATCGTCTCGTCCGCCATGGACACGGTGACCGAGAGCCGGCTGGCCATCGCCATGGCCCAGGCGGGCGGCATGGGCATCCTGCACCGGAACCTGACCGTCGAGGAGCAGGCCGACCAGGTGCGCGAGGTCAAGCGCTACGAGAGCGGCATGGTCATCAACCCGGTGACCATCCACCCTGACACCACCCTCCGCGAAATCCGCGAGATCAAGGCCCGGCGCCGCATCTCCGGCTTCCCCGTGGTCGAGCCCGGCACGGGCCGGCTCGTGGGCATGCTGACCAACCGGGATGTCCGCTTCGAGAGCGGCGACGACGTCCCCGCGCGGGCGCTGATGACCTCCGAGAACCTGATCACGGTGCGCGAGGGCTGCACCCAGGAGGAGGCGCGCAATCTTCTCCGCCGGCACAAGATCGAGCGCCTGATCGTCGTGGACGACGACAACCGCGCCGTCGGCCTGATCACCGTCAAGGACATGGAGAAGGCCCAGGCCCATCCCTCCGCGGCCAAGGACGCACAGGGCCGCCTGCTGGTCGGCGCCGCCTCCACCGTGGGCGACGGCGGCTTCGAGCGGTCCATGGCCCTTGTCGAGGCCGGAGCGGACGTGGTGGTCATCGACACGGCCCATGGCCACAACGCCGACGTGATCCGGGCGGTCGCCCGGCTGCGGCGCGAGGCCAACCGGGTCCAGATCGTCGCCGGCAACGTCGCCACCTACGACGGGACCCGGGCCCTGATCGACGCCGGCGCCGACGCCGTGAAGGTGGGCATCGGCCCCGGTTCGATCTGCACCACGCGGATCGTGGCCGGGGTGGGCGTGCCCCAGCTCACCGCCATCGCCGACGCCGCCCGGGCGGCGCGCGACACCGGGGTCCCGGTGATCGCCGACGGCGGCATCAAGTACTCGGGCGACTTCGCCAAGGCCCTGGCCATGGGGGCCCAGGCCGCCATGATGGGCTCGGCCTTCGCCGGCACGGACGAGGCGCCGGGCGAGGTCTTCCTGTACCAGGGACGGTCGTACAAGGCCTACCGCGGCATGGGCTCCCTCGGCGCCATGGCCAATGGCTCGGCGGACCGGTACTTCCAGAAGGAGGTCTCGGCCCTGAAGCTCGTGCCCGAGGGCATCGAGGGCCAGGTCGCCTACAAGGGGCCGATCTCCGCCGTGCTGCACCAGATGGTGGGCGGCCTCCGGGCGGCCATGGGCTATGTCGGCGCCGCAGATATCCCGGCCTTCCAGGCCAAGGCGCGCTTCGTCCGGATCACCGGCGCAGGCCTGCGCGAGAGCCACGTCCACGACGTCATGATGACCCGTGAAGCCCCCAACTACACGAGCCCGGTCTGACATGATCGCCGAACCCGAACTCCTTCTGCTCGGCGCCGCCATCGCCATCGGCCTGGTCCAGCTGATGTGGGCCGCCGCCGCCGCCCGTCGCCAGCAGGACCTGAAGTGGGCCGCCGGGGCGCGGGACGAGGCCATGCCGATCTCCGGCGTCGCCGCGCGCCTCGACCGGGCCTTCCGCAACTTCATGGAGACCTTCCCGCTCTTCGCCGCCGCCGTCCTGGCCGTGGTGATCGCCGGGAAGACGGGGCCGCTCAGCCTCTGGGGGGCCGCCCACTACGTGGTCTGCCGCGCCCTCTATGCGCCCATCTACGCCGCCGGAACCTACATGGTCCGCAGCCTGGTCTGGACCCTCTCCCTCGTGGGCCTGGGCATGGTGGTCGCGGCGCTCTTCCTTGCGTGACGGCGGCCGCATCGAGGCGGCCATCCGCATCCTGACCGAGATCGAGACGGCTCGCCGTCCGGCGCGACTGGCCCTGAAGGCCTGGAGCGACGGGGCCCGCTACGCCGGATCCGGGGACCGCGCCTTCATCGCGGGCCTGGTGCTCGACGCCCTGCGTCGCCGTCGCTCCGCCGCCTGGCGCATGGACGAGGATAGCCCCAGGGGCGCCGTCCTCGGGGTCCTCGCCCTGCTCTGGAACTGGCCGGCCGAACGGATCGCGGCGGGCTTCGCCGAGACTCCCCATGGGCCGGGGGAGCTGACCGAGGCCGAGGCCATGCGGCTGGCGAGCCCCCGCGACCTCTCCGGCGCCCCTGACGCCGTGGCCGCGGACCTTCCGGACTGGCTCGCCCCGGCCTTCGCCCGCGTCTTCGCCGGCAGGATCCGGGAGGAGGGCGAGGCCCTGGCCCGCCGCGCGCCCGTCGACCTCCGGGTCAACACCCTGAAGAGCGACCCCGCCCGGGCCATCAAGGCCGCCGGACCCCTCGGCGCCCATCCCGTTCCGGGCCTGCCCCTGGCCCTGCGGATCGATCCCCCGGCCGCCGCCGACCGCGCGCCCTCCGTCGAGAGCCTTCCGGAGTTCGTGAAGGGCTGGATGGAAGTCCAGGACGCCGGCTCACAGCTCGCCGCCGCCTGCGCCGGGGAGGTGAAGGGGCTCCAGGTCCTCGACCTCTGCGCCGGGGGCGGGGGCAAGACCCTGGCCCTGGCCGCCGCCATGGGATCGACCGGGCAGGTCTACGCCTACGATTCCGACGCCCGCCGCCTGGCCGACACCGTGCGGCGGGCCGAGCGGGCCGGGGTGCGCAACCTGCAGGTCCGCACGCCCCTGCGCCCGGATCCGCTGAAGGACCTGGAAGGGCGGATGGACCTGGTCTTCATCGACGCCCCCTGTTCCGGGTCGGGCGCCTGGCGGCGGCACCCGGACACCAAGTGGCGGCTGACGCCCGACGCCCTGGCCCGCCGACAGGCCGACCAGGACGCCGTCCTGGATGCCGGCGAGGCCTTCGTCCGGCCCGGCGGGCGCATGGTCTACGTGACCTGCTCCGTCCTCGCCGAGGAGAACGAGGACCGGGTCGCGGCCTTCCTGGGCCGTCATCCCGGATTCCGCGTCCTGCCCGCCACGGACGACCCGCACTGGCTTCCCCGCCTGACGGCGGAAGGCTATCTCCGGCTGACCCCTGCGTCCTCGGACACCGACGGATTCTTCGTCGCCGTCCTGGCCCGGGCCGATGGAAGGACCCCCGAATGACCGCCGCCCCCGTCCATGAACGCGTCCTGATCGTCGACTTCGGCAGCCAGGTGACCCAGCTCATCGCCCGGCGGCTTCGCGAGAGCGGGGTCTATTGCGAGATCCACCCCTACGACCGCATCGAGCCCATGCTGGACGCCTTCGCCCCGAAGGCGGTGATCCTGTCCGGCGGCCCGGCGAGCGTGCACGAGGACGACAGCCCGTCGGTCACCTCCCGCGTCTTCGAGCTCGGCGTGCCCGTCCTGGGCATCTGCTATGGTGAGATGACCCTCTGCGCCCAGCTGGGCGGGCGGGTCGAGGGCGGCCATGACCGCGAGTTCGGCCGGGCCGAGATCCGCATCGAGCGGGAGTCGCCGCTTCTGGCCGGCCTGGGCGAGGTCGGCGACCGCGAGGTCGTCTGGATGAGCCATGGCGACAAGGTCACCGCCATCCCGCCGGGCTTCGAGGTGGTCGCCTCCTCCGAGGGCAGCCCCTTCGCGGTGATCGCCGACGAGGGTCGCCGGTTCTACGGCGTCCAGTTCCACCCGGAGGTGGCGCACACGCCCCGCGGCGCCCTGATCCTGCGCAACTTCACCCACCGCATCGCCGGCCTGTCCGGGGACTGGACCATGGCCTCCTTCCGCCAGGAGGCGGTGGCGCGCATCCGCGAGCAGGTGGGCGAGGGCAGGGTGATCTGCGGCCTGTCCGGCGGCGTGGACTCCTCCGTCGCCGCCGTCCTGATCCACGAGGCCATCGGCGACCAGCTGACCTGCGTCTTCGTGGACACCGGGCTCCTGCGGCTCAACGAGGCCGAGCAGGTCGTGACCATGTTCCGCGACCACTACAACATTCCACTCGTACACGTTGACGCCGGTGAACTTTTCCTCGGCGAGCTTAAGGGCGTCACGGACCCGGAGACCAAGCGCAAGACCATCGGCAGGCTGTTCGTGGACGTCTTCGACCGCGAGGCGGCGAAGATCGAGGGCGCGGCCTTCCTGGCCCAGGGCACCCTCTATCCCGACGTCATCGAGAGCGTCTCGGCCCGGGGCGGCCCCTCGGCGGTGATCAAGAGCCACCACAATGTCGGCGGCCTGCCGGACTACATGAAGCTCAAGCTGGTCGAGCCCCTGCGCGAGCTCTTCAAGGACGAGGTCCGCGCCCTGGGCGTGGAGCTGGGCCTGCCGCCGCAGTTCGTCGGCCGCCATCCCTTCCCGGGACCGGGCCTCGCCATCCGGATCCCCGGCGAGATCACGCCCGAGAAGGTCTCGGTCCTGCAGAAGGCCGACGCCATCTTCCAGGACGAGGTCCGCAAGGCGGGGCTCTACGAGCGGATCTGGCAGGCCTTCGCGGTGCTCCTGCCCGTGAAGACCGTCGGCGTCATGGGCGACGCCCGCACCTACGAGGACGTCCTGGCCCTGCGCGCCGTGACCTCCACCGACGGCATGACCGCCGACTTCTTCGAATTCCCCTGGGAAGTCCTGGGCCGCTGCGCGACCCGGATCATCAACGAGGTGAGGGGGGTCAACCGCGTGGTGTACGACGTGACCTCAAAGCCGCCCGGGACGATCGAGTGGGAATGATTCTTCCGAAGTCTCTCGACTTTCAAAACTTGTAATCGAACGACGGATACAGCATTGAAAACAATGGACACCGTATACCGAAATCGATAGGGCAGACAGACAGACTCTGGGCAGACGCAGGGCGTCATGT
>JAPOKE010000095.1 GCA_029977805.1 Phenylobacterium parvum
AGCGGCGGGATCTCCATCAAGGGATCGTCCGGCATGGGCGAGATGAAGATGGACATGTCCGGCGCCGCCTCGGTGACCGGGGCCGTCCTGTCCCTGGCGAAGTCCGGGGCGCCCGTGGACGTGGCCGCCGTCGCCGCCCTGGCCGAGAACATGCCGGACGGCGGGGCGATCCGTCCCGGCGACGTGCTGACCGCCATGAACGGCAAGACCATCGAGGTCATCTCCACGGACGCCGAGGGCCGGCTGGTCCTGGCCGACGCCCTCGTCTGGGCCGAGCGGAACCTGAAGCCGGCCGCCGTCGTCGACCTGTCGACCCTGACCGGCGCCGTCCGGACGGCCCTGGGCGATGACTATGCCGGCCTGTTCGGCCGCGGGGACGCCCTTTCCGACCGCCTGATGAAGGCCGGGGAGCAGACCGGGGAGCGCCTCTGGAAGCTGCCCCTCCACCCCAGCTACGCCAAGGACACGTCTTCGACGATCGCCGACATCAAGAACAGCGGCGAGGGCGGGGCCGGCGCCGGCATCGGCGCCTGGTTCATCGGCGAGTTCGTCAGCCGCGACATTCCCTGGGCCCACATCGACATCGCCGGCGTGGCCTATGGCGGGGCCAACGCCGTCAAGCCGGCAGGGTCGGCGGGCTTCGGGGTCCGACTGCTGGATCGCTTCGTCCGCGACTGGGGCCGGTAGGCCGGCGGCTCAGGCCGTATCGACCATCACCAGCTCGGCGTCCTCCAGGGCGGTGATCCTAAGGCGCGGCTCGTCGGCGATGGCCGCCCCGTCGCGGGTCCCGACCCGGACGCCGTTGACCTCCACCGAGCCCCGGGCCGGCACGAGGTAGGCCCGCCGGCCGTTCGCCAGGTCATAGTCCAGGGTCTCGCCGGCCCCGAGGGTGGCGCCGAGCACGCGGCCCGGGGTGCGAATGGGCAGGGCCTCCGCGTCCTCCGCAAATCCGGAGGCCAGGGGGACGAAGCGGCCCGCGCGGTCGCCCTTCGGGAAGGGCCGGGCGCCCCAGGAGGGCGCGCCGCCGGAACGGGCCGGCAGGATCCAGATCTGGAAGAGGCGGGTGACGCCGGGCTCGAGGTTGTACTCGGCGTGGCGGATGCCCGAGCCGGCGCTCATCACCTGGACGTCACCGGCGGCGGTGCGGCCCTGGTTGCCCAGGCTGTCCTGGTGGCTGATCGCGCCCTCCAGGACATAGGTGATGATCTCCATGTCCTGGTGCGGGTGCGGCGGGAAGCCGGTGTTTGGCTGGATCGCGTCGTCGTTCCAGACCCGCAGGGCGCCCCAGTTCATCCGGGCCGGGTCCTGGTATCCCGAGAAGGAGAAGTGGTGGCGGGCGTGCAGCCAGCCATGGTCCGCGCCGCCAAGGCTGTCGAAGGTCCTGAGGTCGATCATGGGGCGCACTCCGGGAAGACTCTGTCCAGGCCGCACTAGATAGTCCACACGGCGGCGGGGAAAAGGCCGATCCGGCCCTGCGGGCGTCTGGACGCCGGAGGCGATCGTCCGGCAAGCTGGCCCCGCGACCCGGGACCCGAACCGGAAAGACTGTTCCCGAAGAGGAAACCATGACCGCCCGGACCCGGCTGCACCCGGCCTACCTCGCCGCCGGCCTCATCTTCGCCGTGCTGCTGGTCAGCGCCGGCCTGCGCTCGACCCCGGGCGTGCTGATGCTGCCGCTGGAGCACGCCTTCGGCTGGAGCCGGTCGACCGTCTCCTTCGCCGCGGGAGTGGGGATCCTCTTCTACGGCCTGACCGGTCCCTTCGCCGCCGCCCTCATGCAGGGCCTCGGCGTCCGGCGCGTGATCCTCGGGGCCCTGGCCCTGATGGCCGCCGCGACCCTGGCCTCGACCCTCATGCGCGAGCCCTGGCAGTACGTGGCGACCTGGGGCGTGGCGGCCGGCATCGGCTCGGGCGCCCTGGCCATGACCCTCGCCGCCACGGTGGTGAACCGCTGGTTCGTGGCGCGACGCAGCCTGATGATGGGCCTCCTGACCGCCGCGACGGCGACGGGGAACCTGATCTTCCTGCCGCTCCTCGCCCGGCTGTCCGAGGATGGCGACTGGCGCCGGGCGGCGGCGGCGACCGGCCTCGCCGCCCTGGCCCTGATGCCCCTCGTCTGGCGGTTCCTGCCCGAGCGTCCCTCGGACCGGGGACTGGCGCCCCTGGGCGCTCCGGAAGGCCACCAGGAGCCGCCGCCGCCGGCCGGAGGCGCCCTGTCGCTCGCCTTCGGCGCCCTGTCGCGGGCGGCGCGGACCCGGACCTTCTGGCTCCTCTTCACCGGCTTCTTCATCTGCGGCCTGACGACCAACGGCCTGGTCGGCGCCCACCTGATCGCCATGTGCGCCGACCAGGGCATAGCCCAGGTCCAGGCGGCGGGCCTGCTGGCGGTGATGGGGATCTTCGACCTCGCCGGGACGACGGCCTCGGGCTGGCTGACCGACCGCTACGACCCGCGCCGGCTGCTGGCGGTCTACTACACCTTCCGCGGCCTCGCCCTCGTGGTCCTGCCCTTCACGGACTTTTCCCTCGTGGCCCTGGGGCTCTTCGCGGTCTTCTTCGGCCTGGACTGGATCGCCACCGTCCCGCCGACGGCCCGCCTCTCGACGGAGGCCTTCGGCCTGCGCGAGGGGCCCATCGTCTTCGGCTGGATCGCCGCGGGCCACCAGATGGGCGCCGCGACCGCCGCCATCACGGCGGGCGTGCTGCGCGCCACCCAGGGCCGCTACCTGGAGGCCTTCGTCATGGCGGGCCTCACCGCCCTGATCGCCGCGGCGGCGTCGCTGATGATCCGGCGGGGCGCCGTCGCCGCGACAGCCTAGAAGGGGCGGGGCTTCACGCCGTTAGCCGCGAAGTGCGCCAGCATCCGCGCCCAGGCGTCCTTCGCCGCAGCCGCGTCGTAGCTGGTGCGATAGTCCGCGTGGAAGCCGTGCTGGCTGTCGGGGTAGACGATGATCTGGCTGCCCGTCTTGCGGGCGGCGAGGAGGGCCGACCGCATGGCCTCCACGTCCGAGAGCGGGATGCCCGCATCCTTGCCGGCGTAGAGGCCGATCACCGGAGCCCGGAGCTGGGCGACGTTGGGCAGCGGCCAGGGCCGGTTGGGCTCTCCCAGGAACTCCCCGGGCTTCGGCGCCGTCAGCCGTCCATACCAGGCCGCGCCGGCCCGGAAGTCCGGCAGGCGCTGGCAGACGAGCCAGGCGATGGCGCCGCCCCAGCAGAAGCCGGTCACCGCCATCCGCCGGCTGTCGACGAACGGCTGGGCCTTGAGGAACCGGACCGTCCCGGACAGGTCGTTGAAGATCTGCTTGTCCGTCGCGGCGCCGACGATCCGGCGGATCTGGTTGAAGTCGTTCGTCCTGGAGGGGTCGCCCGAGCGGACGAACAGGTCCGGGGCGATGGCGACATAGCCGAGCCGGGCGAGGCGGCGGCAGATGTCGCGGATGTATTCATGGATCCCGAAGACCTCGGAGATGACGAGGACCGCCGGGAAACGGCCCGGGGCGTCGGGACGGGCCATGTAGGCGGGGGCCATGCGGTCGCCGACATCGACCTCGACGTCGCCGGCCACGAGGCCCTGCGCGCTTGTGGTGATGGCCTGGGCCTCCGCCGAATAGGCGTAGAGGGCGTAGCCGCCCAGGGCCGCCAGGGCGAGCCTGCGGCGCGTCAGCGCCAGGTCATCGGGCCGGGTTCCCTCCGGTCGGGTCAGGGTCTTCATGGGTCGCCTCCCTCGCCGGTCGCCGCCGGCGTGCGATCATTTGGCGATCCGGCGGGCCGCTGTCAAAGGCTGAGCCTCGCGCCGGACGATGCGGCTTCTCCCCGGCCCCCGCCGGGCCCATATGGTGGAGCCATGAGCCACAGGACCATGATCCCCGGCGCCGTCCGCGCCCTGACCGGGGGCGAGACCGCCCTCGCGAGGGACGTCTTCGGGGACGCCCTGGACGCCCGGCGGGTGCGCATCGCCGCCCTGCCCGCCTGGCCGCGGGCCTTCGTGGCGGGGCCTTCCCTGGTGTTCTGGCCGGCGCGGTCGGCCCTGCGCGACTTCAGCCTCGCCGGCCTCTCCCTCCAGGCCATCCTGGTCCACGAGCTGGTGCATGTCTGGCAGGCCCAGTCCGGGGTGAACCTGCTGGCCGCCAAGCTCAAGGCGGGGGACGGCCCGGACGCCTACCACTACGAGCCCATGGCCTGCGCCGGCTTCGGGGACCTCAACATCGAGCAGCAGGCGATGGTCGTCCAGCACGCCTTCCTCGCCGCGCGCCGGGGCGGGGCTCCCCATCCGCAGGCGACCTATGTCGAGCTTCTGGCTGGCGCACCCTTCGGGGATGGCCTAAAGCCCTTCAACGCCTAGGGGCATTGCCCTTGCGGTGCGGCCGTTCCGCACCATATCGCACGGCGACGGTGGTGTTCCGAAAGAGCCCCGCCGGCGACCCTGAACTGTTCAAGGGGGCCGCAGGAAGGAGGAGTGCTTGGCGACGAGGCTCCTCAGGCGCGGTCCGCCAAATAGGAGCGTTTGAGACTCATCATGAGCAAGATCATCGGCATCGACCTCGGGACCACCAACTCCTGCGTCGCGATCATGGACGGCAAGACGCCGAAGGTGATCGAGAATGCGGAGGGCGTCCGCACCACCCCGTCGGTGGTGGCCTTCCTCGAGGACGGCGAGCGCCTCGTCGGCCAGCCGGCCAAGCGCCAGGCCGTGACGAACCCCGCCAACACCCTCTTCGCCATCAAGCGTCTGATCGGCCGGAACTACAACGATCCGCTGGTGGAGAAGGACAAGGGCATGGTGCCCTACGACATCGTCAAGGGCCCGACCGGCGACGCCTGGGTCAAGGCCCAGGACAAGGACTATTCCCCGCAGCAGGTCTCGGCCTTCATCCTCCAGAAGATGAAGGAAGCCGCCGAACAGCACCTCGGCGAGAAGGTCGACAAGGCGGTCATCACCGTCCCGGCCTACTTCAACGACGCCCAGCGCCAGGCCACCAAGGACGCCGGCAAGATCGCCGGCCTCGAGGTCCTGCGGATCATCAACGAGCCCACCGCCGCGGCCCTGGCCTATGGCCTGGAGAAGAACGACGGCAAGAAGATCGTGGTCTATGACCTCGGCGGCGGCACCTTCGACGTGTCCGTGCTGGAGATCGGCGACGGCGTCTTCGAGGTGAAGGCGACCAACGGCGACACCTTCCTGGGCGGCGAGGACTTCGACCTGCGCGTGGTCGACTTCCTGGCCGAGGACTTCAAGAAGGAGACCGGCGTCGACCTGCGGAACGACAAGCTGGCCCTCCAGCGCCTGAAGGAAGAGGGCGAGAAGGCGAAGAAGGAACTGTCCTTCACCGCCCAGTACGAGGTGAACCTGCCCTTCATCTCGATGAACGCCTCCGGGCCCCTGCACCTGAACATCAAGCTCACCCGGGCCAAGCTGGAGTCCCTGGTCGATGACCTGGTGTCCAAGACCCTCGGCCCCTGCGAGCAGGCCCTCAAGGACGCCGGACTGAAGAAGTCCGAGATCGACGAGGTCATCCTGGTCGGCGGCATGACCCGCATGCCCAAGGTGGTCGAGACGGTGAAGGCCTTCTTTGGTCGCGAGCCCCACACCGGCGTGAACCCCGACGAGGTGGTGGCCCTGGGCGCCGCCATCCAGGCCGGCGTGCTGCAGGGCGACGTCAAGGACGTGCTCCTGCTGGACGTCACGCCCCTGACCCTGGGCATCGAGACCCTGGGCGGCGTCTTCACCCCGCTGATCGAGCGCAACACGACCATCCCGACCAAGCGCTCGCAGACCTTCTCCACGGCGGATGACAACCAGTCGGCGGTGACGATCCGGGTCTTCCAGGGCGAGCGCCCGATGGCGGCCGACAACAAGCTGCTGGGCCAGTTCGACCTGGTCGGCATCCCGCCGGCGCCGCGCGGCGTGCCGCAGGTCGAGGTGACCTTCGACATCGACGCCAACGGCATCGTCAACGTCTCCGCCCGGGACAAGGCGACCAGCAAGGAGCAGTCGATCCGGATCCAGGCCAATGGCGGCCTGTCGGACGCTGACATCGACGCCATGGTCCGCGAGGCCGAGGCCAACAAGGCCGAGGACGAGAAGCGCAAGGCGGTGGTCGAGGCGCGCAACCAGGCCGAGGCCCTGATCCACTCGACGGAGAAGGCGCTCAGCGAGCATGGCGACAAGGTGGGCGAGGCCGAGAAGTCGGCCATCACCAGCGCCATCGAGGACCTGCGCGGGGTGCTGGACGGCGGCGACGCCGACGCCATCTCCGCCAAGACCCAGGCCCTGGCCCAGGCCTCGATGAAGCTTGGCGAGGCGATGTACGCCGCCCAGCAGTCCGGTGACGGCGCCGCCGCCCCGGACGGCGCGGCCGACGACGTCGTGGACGCCGAGTTCGAGGAAGTCACCGACGACGGCAAGAAGGCCTGAACCTGACCGGGACCCGGCCCCGCCCCGAACAGGAGCGGGGCCGGCGTCCTTTCGGAAAGACGCATCGGAACGCCTGACGCCTCATGCGCGACTACTATGAAATCCTTGGGGTCGCCCGCGGCAGCGACGAGGCTGCGCTCAAGTCGGCCTTCCGCAAGCTGGCGATGGAGCACCATCCCGACCGCAACGGCGGCTCGGAAGAGTCCGCCGCCAGGTTCAAGGAGATCAACGAAGCCTATTCGGTCCTGTCCGATCCCAGGAAGCGGGCCGCCTATGACCAGTTCGGCCACGCCGGGGTGAACGGCGCCCAGGGCGGCGGCGGAGGCGGCGGCCCCGGCTTCGCGGACATCAACGACATCTTCTCGGAGGTCTTCGGCTCGGCCTTCGGAGACATGTTCGGCGGTGGCCAGCGCCGCAGCGGACCGGCCCGCGGCCAGGACCTTCGCTACGACCTGGAGATCACCCTCGAGCAGGCCTATGCCGGGGCGGAGGTCGAGATCACGGCGGCCACCGCCATGACCTGCGAGGCCTGCGAGGGCGGCGGCGCCAAGCCGGGGACCAGCCCGGTGACCTGCCCCACCTGCGGCGGCGCCGGCCGGGTCCGGGCCTCCCAGGGTTTCTTCGCCATCGAGCGCACCTGCCCGCGCTGCGGCGGCGAGGGCCGGACCATCAGCGATCCCTGCACCACCTGTCGCGGGCATGGCCAGGTGCGCCGCAACCGCACCCTGCAGGTCCGAATCCCCGCCGGGGTCGACGACGGCGCCAGGATCCGGCTGTCGGGCGAGGGCGATGCGGGCGCCCGGGGCGGCCCCCGGGGCGACCTCTACATCTTCGTCTCCGTCCGCCCCCACGACCTCTTCGAACGCGATGGCCTGGACCTGCACTGCACCGTGCCCGTCCCCATGACGACGGCGGTGCTCGGCGGCGAGATCGAGGCGCCCTGCCTCTCGGACGGCTCGGCGGAGGACGAGGCGCACAACCGCCTGACCGTGAAGGTCCCGGAAGGCGCCCAGACCGGCCGCACGGTCCGCATCCGCGGGCGGGGCATGCCCTCCCTGCGCAGCCGCGAGCGGGGCGACCTGGTGGTCGAGCTGTTCGTCGAGACGCCCACCCGGCTCAATGCCCGGCAGAAGGCCCTGATGCAGGAATTCGCCGACCTCTGCGGTGATCAGCAGCATCCCGAGTCCAGCGGCTTCCTCAACAAGGCCCGCAGGTTCTGGGAAGACGTGACCGGCGGCTGACGGCGGGCCCTGTCCCGATCCCCGAAAGGAGGCGGCGGCGCGGCGGTTGACCTCCTCCGGCACACATTCGCGCAATGCCCCCCGGCGGCGGCGCATTGCTCCCCAAGGGGGAGGATCCGGGCGAAGCCGGGTAAGGGGTCAAACCCCCTCGCCGTTGACCCCCTCCGGCCCGCATTCGCGGTCCACCTCCCCCTTGGGGGACCCCTGCGTTATGTCGCATCGCTGGCCTTGA
>JAPOKE010000096.1 GCA_029977805.1 Phenylobacterium parvum
CCGCTTCCAGGAATCCCTCAACTTCCACCGAGCCTGGGGGGCTCGGGGGCTGCCCATCGACCCCGAGGCCTGTGCCCCCGACTATCGCGCCCGTGAGCCCGCAGACCCTTTCGGTGTGCGGCTCCAACGGGCAGGCGAGTTCAGGGCCAGGGATAGGCGGCGGGCGTCACGCCCTGCCGGGACAGCCTTGCGACTACGCCACGTCGATAGGCGACGACATCCGTGATAGACGCGGCCCGCAAGCGGCCTATCTCCGCGGCGGTGAAGCGTCGGCGCCCCTCCGGCGGCTCTGCGGACAGGTCATCCAGCACGTAATTCAGGACATCCGCGACCTGAGCGTCGCTCAGGCCCGAGCCGGCTATGCCGGGTACATGGGTGACGTAGACCCGGCCCCCGGAATCCCGCGTGAGCGGCCCCATGAAGCCGGCGAAGGGGGGAACGCCCGCAGAAAGGGCTCCCTGGCCGTCAGGTCGATGGCAGCCGGAGCATCGGAGGAGATAGAGCGAGCGGGGTGACATTCCGGCAAGGGAGGTGGAGCCTTCCCCGCGGCTCCCGTCGGTCACCGGTCCCGCTGCAGCGCCGAGGAGGCTGGCGAGCGCCGCAAGGCACGCCGCCCAGCGCCTTTGCTCCGGTTTCACGAGGCGACGCCGACCACCAGGGCGACCGTGCAGTGATAGCCCTTGTTGGCGTTGGCCACACACCAGTTGATGTCGTTGTAGAGGCCCATGTTGTAGCCCGGTCGCTCGCCCTCGCTCCTCAGGCAGAACTGGGCGCCTGTATAGGGGGTCTTCCCGCAACAGTCGTAGTACGAAATCAGGTAGCTGCGGTTGTCGCCAGGGTTCTGGCAGGTGCCGACCCAGGTCACCACCGAGGCCTCGGCCCCTACCGGGCAGCTGGTCTTGCTGCCGCCCATCGTGGTGCACAGGAACCCGTCCAGGGCGCAGTAGCGCCAGTAGTCGCAGCTCTTGTCGTTGCCTTCGGAGCCCTTGCCGGCGGCCTGGGCGCCGTAGGCCCGGTCAAACGGCAGGGCCATGGCCGCGGCGCCGCCGACTAGCAGGCCGCCGATCCGGGTCAGGGCGCTCCTTCGGCCATGCCGGCGCGCCGAGGCGCGGGCGCCGGACTCCAGGACGCCATCCAGTGTCTTGATGATGCGGCTGAGAAGGTCAGACACGTCCTAGTCTCCTGAAGGAGGGCGACGGGCGTTCGCCGTCGACCGGTCGAAGGGGGCGGGCTCACGCACGGGCGGCCGCGTATTGCTGGAGGGAGGCGACGCCCGCCTTGAGGGCATTGAATAGGCTCTCAAGCTGCTCGCGGTTGTTCACGAGGCCCTTGGCGCGCACCACGCCCTCGGCGTCGGTGAGGACGGCGAAGGGCAGGCGCTGGACCCGGTAGGTCATTCCGAGATCGGCCGAGAGCACATAGGGAAAGGCTGACAGCTTCGCCCTGCGGACGAAGTCGACGTGCCGGGAGGCCTCGCCGTCGCTGGCCAGGATGACGTCCAGCCAGGTCTTCTCGTCATTGCGGATGCTGGCCAGCACCGGCAGCAACTGCTTGCAGACCGGGCAGGTGGGCGACAGGAAGAAGACCAGCTGGGAGCGGCCAACCGCGCCGATGTTCACCTCCCCGCCGGTCAGGCTCTCTAGCCGGAAGACCGGTCCGGGCTCACCCACGTCCGGGCCGGCGCTGTCCATCAGGGCGCCCATGGGCGAGATGCGTTCATAGAGGACGCCGATCTGCCGGAGCATGACCCAGACCAGGCCGGCCAGGACCAGGACCGCCGCCCAGAGGCCGGCGACGAGGAAGCCCATCACGCTCATGCGCCGCCCCCGAAGGCGCTGGTCAGCAGGCTGCGCCGGTCCCCGGTCATCCGGGCCTGATTGGCCAGGAGTTGCTCAAGGGCGCCGAAGGCCAGCAGGGCGAAGAGGGCGGGGATCCAGGCGGCGAGGGTCCCGGCGACCCCCAGGGCGGCCCCCATCCCCGTGATGGCGGGCGCCAGGGCGGCGACGAAGGCGAGGTTGCGCAGGACGAGTGTCCAGCCAAGGCGTTCGGGCGCGCCGCCGCAGCCGCAGTCGATATCCCGGCGGCCCCGCGCCAGGTTGATCCCCATGGCCGCCGCGTAGATGAGAAGCAGTCCCGAGGCGGCCAGGCCGCCGGCGGACCGGCTCGCGGGCAGGACCAGGGCGAGGGCGCAGGTCGCCTCGGCGAGTGGGATGGCGCCTCTCAGGATCGGCAGGGCCGCCTCCGGCGCCAGGCGATAGTCGGCCAGGACGCCCTCGAAGCGCACCGGGTCCGCCGCCTTGTGCAGGGCGGCCCGCGCCAGGAGCAGGGCGACGAAGGCCGCCAGGGCTGCAGCCGCCATCTCGAGGGAGCGGTCGGGGGCCATCAGGGCGCCAGGAGGTAGCTGGCGTTGCGCAGGCCTACCTGGTGGGTGAGCTTGGCTGCGAACTTGGCGGTGGGGTCGGTCTCGTACCGGAACAGTCCTTCGCCGTGGCTGTTGGTCCCGAAGATCACCGGGACCTTGTCCTGGCTGACGGCCAGGTGGGTCAGGCCCGGGGCCATGGACCTGTAAAGGACCGTCCGCCGCTCCAGGTCCACCGCCCAGACCTCGGTGGAGGGGTTCTTGTGGCTGCCGTCCCTGGCTCCTGGATGCATGGCGATGAAAATGATCCCGTTGGGGGCATTGTAGCCCATCACCTCGTAGCCGCCCGGCGCCCAGCCGCCGGGGATTTCCTTGGCGAAGGCATAGGTGCTGACCAGGCGGGCGGTGTCCCCGGCGTCCGAGACCCGGTGGAAGACACCGGAAAAGGAGACAAAGACGAGGTCTGCGCCCACCCGCTCGGCGTGCGTGAAGAGGGGGTCCTTCTCCGGGTCGAAGATCTTCTCGCTGTAGGCCTGTCCTGTGGCGCGACCGTCCGGGCCGAGCCGGACGGTGAGGAAACGACCGTCGCCACAGAGGGTGGTGAAGCGCGTTCCATCCTTCGCCAGGTTGATCGTCCAACAGCCAGGAATGGGAATCTCGGAGACCACCTTGCCGGTCTTCAGGTTGACCACCGTCACCGAGGTTGCTGGCGTGGCGTTCTGGACATAGGCCCTCTCGCCATCCGCGGAGACCTGGAGCATCCCGTGGGCCGCCTGTCCCAGGATGAACTTGGGAAGAATGGTGATGTCCCGTGTCGTCTTCAGGGTCGAGACGTCGAAGCGCTCCAGCACGGCCTCGATCGGACCCTTCATGATCCGCTTGGGGTAGGCCGAGGCGGTGTAGCCAACCGTTCCACCGGCGCTGATCGTCATCTGGCCGTTGAATCCGTTGGCATAGTTGCCCTTGTAGGACAGGTCCGCCGCCGAGAAGATGTTGATCACGCCGGCGCCCGCCCAACCGCTCGACGCAACGAACAGGTTGGGGCCCGGCTTCAGGGCGGCTTCGACGGTGAACGTCTCGGGAGCAATCGGCTCGTCCGCGAGCGCAGGTTGCGCCGCCAGGGCCAGGAGTGCGACCAGCGTCGCCTTCCGGTAGCTGTCCATTTCCCCTCCCTCAGGCTCGACGGCCATAAATGGCGATCACCCTACTTCGTCCTCCACAAGGACGACGCGTTTGAGTATTCGGGATGCCGGAAGGGCCTCCGTCAAGGCCGGAATACGGGAGACTTCCATGAGCGGTATGAAACTGCCGGCGCTCCTGGCGGTGCTCGGCATCCTGGCGCCCGCCGCGGCGCATGCGGCGGAAGGTAACGCGGCGGCTGGCCGCGTGACGTTCGTGCGCCAGTGCGGCCTCTGCCATTCTCCGAGGGCGGGCGAGGTCCTGACTGCGCCCAGCCTGGCCGGGGTGATTGGCCGTAAGGCCGGCGCCGCGCCAGGTTACCGGGCCTCCTCGGCGCTCAAGGCCTGGGGCAAGCGCTGGGAAGCCCCGCTTCTGGACGCCTATATCGCGAGCCCGGCGACAGTGGTTCCGGGCACCAAGATGTCCTATTCGGGCCTCCCGGATCCCACGAAACGAGCGGATATCATCGCCTATCTCTCGACTCTGCGCTAACCCTGCGCCCTGAGGGGCTGCGCGTTTCCCGGCTGGCGCTGCGACGATATCAGGAGCCCGGCATGATCGATCGAAGGTCCCTGCTTGCCGCCGCACTGTCGGCGGGACCCGCGACGGAAGCCCGCGCTTCGGACCGTCTCGGCCGGGTGGAGGCCTATGCCCGGGAGCAAGGGACCACGGGCTTCCTCGTCGTCCAGGACCGCAGGGTCCTGCTTGACCGGCGTTGGCCCGCGCCAGGGAACCCGGGGGCGTTCTCGGCCTTTCTCCACGGCAAGTCGGCGGATGGCGCCCTGCTTGAGGATGTCGCATCGCAACAGAAGAGCGTCGTCGGGGTTCTCTGCGCCATTGCGGTCGACCGCGGCCTCCTCGACGTCATGCGGCCGGTCACCGCCTACCTCGGCGCCGGCTGGTCCAGGGCATCGAAGGACCAGGAAGCGGCGATCCGGGTCATCCACCTCCTCCACATGTCCAGCGGCCTCGGCGACGACTTCCGCTATGTCTCTCCGGCGGGGGCGAACTTCTCCTACAACACCCCGGTCTATGCCGCTTCGAAGCGAGTTCTTGAGGTTGCATCCGGCCTGTCCCTCGAGGGCCTTACCCGGGAGTGGCTCACCGGCCCCGCCGGCATGGCGGATACAGCCTGGCGACTCCGTCCGGGGTCGCTCTCCGACGTTGGCAACCCGACGGGATTGGTGACCTGCACAAGGGACCTCGTCCGGTTTGGCCAGGTCGTACTCGATCGGGGCCTCGCGGCCGATGGACGCAGGATCGTCTCGGAAGCCGGGCTCGCCGCCATGCTCTCGCCGTCTCCGGCCAACCCTGGCTACGGGCGGCTTTGGTGGCTCAACGCCAGCGACAGGGCGCTCCGGCTGGGCGCCGGGGCTGTCCCCGGTCGGCTTATCCCGACAGCGCCGACGGACCTCGTAGCGGCCCTCGGGGCCATGGACCGAAAACTTTATGTGGTTCCCAGCCGCCGGCTCGTGGTCGTTCGCCTGGGACCAGCTGCGCCTGACCCGCGCTTTGACCAAAATCTCTGGAGCCTGCTCGGACCGGCAACGGACCCGGGAACGGCCTGACCTTCCCCTACCAGGTGTCGATCCAGGCCCGCTTCTTGCCGCCGGTCCGGGGCGGCTGGGGGTTGGACTTCAGGCCCATGGCCAGCCACCGGCGGGAGTCCGCCGGGTCGATGACGTCGTCGACCTCGAAGACCGTCCCGGCGTTGACCGCCCGGGCCCAGTCGTAGGCCTCCGCCACCCACTTGTCGTAGAGGGCCCGGCGGGCCGGGATGTCCTCGATCGCCTGCAGCTCCGCCCGGCGTCCCAGCTTGATCTGGCCCTCCAGCCCCATGCCGGCGAACTCGCCGGTGGGCCAGGCGACCGAGAAGAAGGTCTCGTCGAAGCTGCCCGCCGCCATGGCGATGGCGCCCAGGCCGTAGGCCTTGCGCAGGACGATGTTGAAGACCGGGGTCGTGATGTTGGCGCCGGCCACGTACATCCGGGCGCAGTGGCGGATCAGGGCGGTCTTCTCCGCCTCCGGGCCGACCATGTTCCCGGGGGTGTCGATCAGGGACAGGAGGGGGATGT
Source organism: Phenylobacterium parvum (assembly GCA_029977805.1). Taxonomy (GTDB): domain Bacteria; phylum Pseudomonadota; class Alphaproteobacteria; order Caulobacterales; family Caulobacteraceae; genus Phenylobacterium; species Phenylobacterium parvum_A. Next base: position 5,614 of record JAPOKE010000096.1, read on the forward strand.
CGAAGGCGTCGCACAGCTGCATGAAGCGGCTGGCCTTGTCCGCCCCGACGCTCTCGATGGCCCCGCCGGAGGCGGAGTTGCAGTTGTTGGCGATGACCCCGACGGTCCGGCCCTCGATGCGGATCAGGGCGGTGACCATGGAGGTCGCCCAGCGCGGCCTCAGCTCCAGCATGGAGCCCACGTCGGCCAGGGTCTCGATGACCTTGCGGATGTCGTACACCGCCCGCCGGTTCTCCGGGATGATGTGCCGCAGGGGCCTCTGGTCGTGGGCGGTCCAGCCGGAAACCGGGCCCTGGAAGTAGGAGAGATAGGCCTTGGCCAGGGCGACGGCCTCGGCCTCGTCCTCGGCCAGCAGGTCGATCACCCCGTTGGGCTCCTGGATGCTCACCGGCCCGACCTCGTCGGGGGAATAGGCGCCCAGGCCGCCGCCCTCGATCATGGCCGGCCCGCCGATCCCCATGGAGGAGTCCCTGGTGGCGATGATGACGTCGCAGGCGCCCAGCAGGACGACATTGCCCGCGAAGCAGTAGCCGGCGTTGACGCCGACGATGGGAACCAGGCCCGAAAGCTTGCCCAGCTCGCGCCAGGTGCGGGTCGACAGCCCGCCGAGGGAGGTCACGCCGGAGGACCCTATGGGTGGACCGGAGCCGCCGCCCGTGCGTCCGCCGCCGCCCTCGGAGAAGAGCACCACCGGCAGGCGGCTGTGCTGGGCGACGCGCAGCATGCGGTCGGTCTTCTGGTGGCTCTTGGTCCCCTGGGTGCCGGCGAGGACGGTGTAGTCGTAGGCCACCACGGCGCAGCGCGACCGTTCCGGCCCGAACTGCGCCCCGTTCACCTGGCCGACGCCGATGACCATGCCGTCGGCGGAGGTCTTGACCACGCGCTCCTCCAGCACCTCCCGGCTGTCCGACCGCATCCGGCCGGCGGTGACCAGGGGGCCGTACTCGATGAAGGTGTCCGGGTCGCAGAGGTCAGCCACGTTCTCGCGGGCGGTCCGGCGGTTCTGGGCCCGCCGCCGTCCGACGGCCTGGGGCCGGCCGGCGTCGCTGGCCAGGAAGTGCAGGCGCTGCACCTCTGCCAGGTCCGGCCGGATCTCGTCCGGGTCCGGCGCCCGGGCGCCGACATAGTCGCCCTCCACCTCGGCCGGCTCGACGAACAGGATGGGCGTGTCCTCGAAGACGGTGTCCCCGGCCTCCAGGGTCACTTCCCGGACGATGCCGGAGACGTCGGAGGCGATGACGTGCTCCATCTTCAGGGCTTCCATCACCGCCACGGGCTGTCCGGCCCGGACGGTGTCGCCGGGCGTCACGGCGAGGCTTAGGACGAGGCCCTGCAGGGGGGTCAGGACGGGCACGGTCCCGGCGGGGCCCTGGGCCGCCTCGCGGGGGGCCGCGGCCTCGGGCGCCGCCGCGACGCCGCCCTCGCCGGGCTTGACCGACAGGACCGCCAGGGGGTCGACCAGGTCGATCTTCGCCCCGGCCTTGCGGACGGCCCCGCCGCCCGCCGGCTCGAAGTAGCGAGGCCGGACCTCCGACGCCTCCACCAGGGCGGCCGCGTGCTCCTCGACATAGCGGGTGTGCAGGGTTCCCGCCGGCAGGGCGTCGCTGGCGAGGAGGGCCTGGAGGAAGCCGATATTGGTCTTCGCCCCGGCGACCTTGAACTCTGAGAGGGCGCGGCGGGCGCGGGCGGAGGCGGCGGACAGGTCGCGGCCGTGGGCGATGACCTTGGCCAGGAGGGAGTCGTAACGGGCGGAGGTGGCGTAGCCGGCGTATCCGTAGCCGTCGACGCGCACGCCCGGGCCCGAGGGCGGGTCGTAGGCGCCCAGCACCCCGCCCGAGGGCCGCGAGCCGCCATCGGCGGTCATGGTCTCGAGGTTGACCCGGGCCTGGATCGCCGCGCCCTGCGGCGCCGGCGCCCCGTCCGCGAGCCCCAGGTCCGAAAGGCTTGCGCCGTCGGCGATGCGCAGCTGCAGCTCGACCAGGTCCAGTCCCAGCACCATCTCGGTGACGGTGTGCTCGACCTGGAGCCGGGCGTTGGCCTCGATGAAGGCGAAGCGGGGCGCCGCGCCCGGCCGGGCGTCCACCAGGAACTCGATGGTGCCGAGGCCGCGATAGCCGGCCGCCCGGGCCAGGGCCACCGCCGCCGCCAGCATGTCCTGGCGCAGGCCCTCCGGCAGGCCGAAGGCGGGGGCGATCTCGATCACCTTCTGCCTCTGGCGCTGGAGCGAGCACTCCCGGTCCCAGAGGTGGATGACCCCGCCCTCGCCGTCGCCC
>JAPOKE010000097.1 GCA_029977805.1 Phenylobacterium parvum
GCTGTGGCCCTTCAGGTAGAGCGGCATGACCGCGGCGACCAGCCCGGCCTCATCCTCGATGGCCAGGTGCTGCGGTCCCCAGCCCTGGCTCTCGACAGCGCAGCCCGCCTCCTCGGCGCAGTCCAGGAAATCAAACGATATGAAGGGGTTGAAAGGTACGCCTTCAGACGTCGCGCAGGCGTCCCAGTCCGCCCGGCCGATGTCGGCGATGCGGCGGCTGACGCGCACCGCAGACTTCAGCTTCACGCCCGGAAGCCCTCGAAGATGATGTTGTCACAGTGCGGTCGCGCCGCCTCCGCCTGTTCCGGCGTGCGGGCGGTCCAGGCGACGACCGGCAGGCCCGCCTTGCGGTGCGCCTCAACCTCGGCGTTGGCCACAGTATCCAGGCTCATGGCGAGGAAATGCGGGCGGGCGATGGAAACGTGCTCCAGCCGGGCGAAGGCCTTGCGCTGCTCGGGCGAGATATGGGTGGCCTCATCGTTCCAGCGATAGCTGTCGAGGCCGCGCAGCACGCCGGGGAAGCGGTCGGCGAACCAGGCGTGGCTGTAGGGATTGAAGCCGATGACGCAGGTCGGGCCCGCGTGATCCATGAGGATCTCGTGCACCCTCTGCTCCAGGGGGCCGACCTCGCCGAAGGGGGTCTTGAGCTCGACATGGACCATGGCCCGGTGGCCGATCAGGGCCAGGGCCTCAAGCAGGGTCGGGATGGTTTCCTCGGTGCCCTTCAGGGACATCTGGCCCAGGTCGGCCGCCGTATGGTCCTTCACCCGCCCTTCCCTGCCGGTCATCCGCTTCAGGGTGTTGTCATGGAAGACCACGGCCTCGCCGTCGGCGGTGATGTGGACGTCCAGCTCGATGCCGTAGCCGGCCTGGCAGGCGGCCTGGAAGGCGCCGAGGGAGTTCTCGGGCGGGCCGTCCGGGCTCCAGAGCCCCCGGTGGGCGATGGCGGGACTGAAGAGAAGGTCCCAGGCCTCTCCGAACTGCGCCTTCATCGGACCTCCACCACGGCGTCGACCTCCACCGCGAAGTTCAGGGGAAGGCGGTAGACGCCGACAGCCGAACGCGCGTGCCGGCCAGCGTCGCCGAACGCCAGGACCATGAGGTCCGAGGCGCCGTTGACCACCTGGGGAATGTCGAAGAACTCCGGCCCGGCCTGGACGAAGCCGCCCAGCTTCACGACCCGGACAACCCGGTCGAGGTCGCCGTCGCAGGCCGCCTTCATCTGGGCGATGAGGTTGATCCCGCAGAGCCGTGCCGCTGCGCGGGCGGTCTCCAGGTCCACTTCGGGGCCGACGACCCCCTTGATCCCGCCGGAAGCGTCGACGGAAACCTGCCCGGAAATGTGCGCCAGGCCCTCGCTCCGGACGAAGGGGACATAGTTGGCGACAGGGGCGACCGGGACTGGGAGGACGACGCCGGCGGCGGCGAGACGGGCTTCAACTTCGGACATGGATCCAGACTATCCGTTCAGGGTGGGGCGGGACAGGCCCGCCGGCGCGAAAATCAGCTTTGCGGCGGCGTATTCCCGCCCTTGAGGACCCGCTTGGCCTCATCTGATCTGGCCGCGTCGGGGGGGCAGGCGTCCCCAAGCCGCTTCGCCGTGGTGGTTGCGGTTCCCGCCAGGGGGATCCCGGCGATACGGGTGGAAAGCGAGAGTTTCAGGCGAAAGGTCTCAGGCGAGTAGCCGCCGGTGGCGGTGACGTCGGCCACCTGGCCTTCCTTGGTGGCGCAACTGCCCTTCAGCAGGATCTTGCCGTCGCCCACCGCCCGCGAGGGGTAGGTGCAGGCGTAGTGCCGGTTCGACGGGGCGGTCATGAACTTCTGGATCTCGGAGGCCACAAGGCAACGCCTCTCGACCTTTTTCTGGGTGACGACCACCGTGAAGACGTTGGTCAGCTCCCAGTATCCCGGGCGCGGCCGGCCGACGCTGTCGGCATGGACCGGCGCCGCCAGGAGCAGGGCCGGAAGTCCGACGGCCAGGGACATTCCCATCCGCATCATCGCCTGTCGTCTCCTGCTAGGGCCCGGTGTCCGGGCCGCGCGGCTGGCCTTGCCGGGTCACCGGCTGTAACCCACGCCCAGACATGGGGTGTCGATTGCCTGATTCCGACCCGAACGCGCCAGCCGCATCCTCCGCCTCCGCCGGCCTGGAGTTGACGGTCGTTGTCCCGACCTTCAACGAGCGGGCCAATGTCCGCAAGCTGGTGGGCCTCGTCGAGACGGCCCTGGCCGGACGCCGGTGGCAGGTCATCTTCGTCGACGACAATTCCCCGGACGGCACGGCGGCGGAGGTCAAGGCCCTGGCGGCCGTGGACCCTCGCATCCTGTGCCTCCACCGGGTGGGCCGGCGCGGCCTGGCCGGGGCGGTCATCGAGGGGATCATGGCCAGCGCCGCCCCCTATGTGGCGGTGATGGACGGCGACCTGCAGCATGACGAGACCCTCCTTCCAGCCATGCTGGACGCCCTGCGGGACGGCGGGGCGGACCTGGCGGTGGGCAGCCGTTACTGCGGCGGCCCGGGCGCCGACGCCTCGGCCCTGGGCGCACGGCGGGAGGCGGGCAGCCGGCTGGCCAACTGGCTGGGCCGGCAGGTGCTCAAGGCCGACCTCACCGACCCGATGAGCGGCTTCTTCATGGTCCGCCGTTCGGCGGTGGAGGCCGTGGCGCCGCGGCTCTCGACCTCGGGCTTCAAGGTCCTCTTCGACATCGTGGCCTCGCAGGAGACGCCGCTGAAGATCGTCGAGCTGCCCTACACCTTCCGGGCCCGGGAGGCCGGCGACTCCAAGCTCGATAACGGCGTGGTCGTCCAGTACCTGGGCCTGCTCATCGCCAAGCTGAGCCGCGACGTGATCTCGCCGCGCTTCCTGATGTTCGCCCTGGTGGGCGCCAGCGGCGTGGTGGTGCACCTGGCCATCCTGCGGAGCCTCCTGCACCTGGGCTTCTCCTGGGCCCAGACCCTGGCGGCCCTCGGCGCCATGACCTCGAACTACCTGATCAACAACGCCGTCACCTATCGCGACCGGCGCCTGAAGGGCCTCAAGCTGGTCGGCGGCTACATCAAGTTCTGCGTCCTCTGCAGCGTGCCCCTGGCGGCCAATGTCGCGGTGGCCACCGTCGTCTACGAGCGCGGGCCGGCCTGGTGGGTGGCGGGGCTGGCGGGCGCCGTCGTGGCCGCAGCCTGGAACTACGTCACCACCTCGAAGGCGGTGTGGTGAGGCTGGACGCGGCCCGGGGCCTCTGGCTCCTCATCCTCCTGCTCACGGCGGCCCGGCTGTGGGCGGCGGCGGCCATCCCCCTCACCGAGGACGAGGCCTATTACCGCCTCTGGTCGCAGCACCTGCACCTTGGCTACTACGACCACCCGCCGATGATCGCCTGGTGGATCCGGCTGGGAACCCTCCTGGCCGGGGATACGGCCCTGGGCGTGCGGCTCCTGCCGGTCCTTGGCGCGGCGGCGACCACCTGGCTGACGGCGGACCTCGCCCGGCGGCTGGGCGGAAGCGCCCGCACGGCCCTGATCGCCGCCCTCGCCTACAACGCCATGCTGACCATCGGGGCCGGCGGCCTGCTCGCCACGCCCGACGCCCCGGCCATCTTCTTCTGGGCGGCGACCCTTTCCGTGCTGGGCCGGATCGCGGCGGGCGGGAACCCGCGGCTTTGGGCCCTCGCCGGCCTGACGGCGGGGCTGGCCTGCATCTCCAAGTACTCCGCCCTCTTCCTCGCACCCGGCGTGGTCCTCTGGCTGGCGAGCTCGGCGGAAGGCCGCCGCCGGCTGCTCACCCCCTGGCCCTGGACCGCCATCTTGCCGGCGGGCGCGATCTTCGCCACCAACCTGGCCTGGAACGCGGCCCATGGCTGGCTGACCTTCGGGAAGCAGTTCGGGCGGGTCGAGCCCTCGCAGTTCCGGCCCGGCTACCTCGGCGAGTTCCTGACGACCCAGTTCGTCCTCCTCAACCCGCTGCTGGCGGTGCTGGCGGGCCTGGGCGTCTGGACCGCGGTCCGCAACCGGGGCCGGGCGGGAGGCATGGACCTGTCCCTGCCCCTGCTGGCCGCCCTTCCCTTCTGCCTCTACCTCGCCCTGCACAGCCTGCATGACCGGGTGCAGGCGCACTGGCCCGCAACGGTCTTCGCGGCCTTCGCCCTGGCGGCGGCGGGCGCGGTGGCCGACCGACACCGCGGCTGGCGACCCCGCGTCCTTGCGGGCGGGCTCGGCCTGGGCGCCGTCGCCATGGTCGGGGTGCTGGCGTGGGCGGGACTGCAGGGTCCGCCGATCAACTCACGGACCGATCCCCTCCTGCCGATCCGGGGCTGGCCGGACTTCGCCCGCCAGGTTGAGGCGGCGCGGGTCTCGTCAGGCGCCGATTGGGTCGGCGTGGCGCACTACGGCGCGCTTTCGCAATTGGCCGCCACAGGCCAGGTCAAGGCGCCCCTGGTGCACCTGATCGAGCGCGAACGCTGGCCCGACGCGGCCCCTGCGCCCGTCGACCGGCCGGGCCTTGTGCTGGACAAGAGCCGACGCCTGTCTCTGCCCGATCTCCAGGCCTGCTTCCGGACGGTGACGGCCGCAGGCGAGCTCGTTCGAGGCGTCCCCGGCAGCCGGGTCGACCGTTATCCGCTCTACAGGGTGGAAGGGCCGGTCCCCGACCTGCTCGCCCGGGGCTGTCCGGACGAACTGGGCAAGAACCGGCGCCGCTGAGACCTACCGGCCGTTGAACTCGGCCGGGCGCTTCTCGAGGAAGGAGACCATGCCCTCGCGGAAGTCGCGGGTGCGCATCAGCTGCAGGAACTGCAGGTACACGTGGTGCACGTGGTCATTGAAGGTCTCGTTCAGGCCCATGCGCATCAGGCGCTTGGCGGACTGGACGGCCAGGGGCGCGTTGTCTGCGATCTCCCGGGCCATGGCGCGGGCGGCGGACTGCAGCTCGTCGTCCGCCACCACGGCGTTGGTGAGGCCAAGCTCGAGGGACTCGTCCGCCGTCAGGGTGCGGCCGGTGAAGATCAGCTCTGCGGCCTTCGCCCAGCCCAGCAGCCGCGGCAGGATCCAGGTGCCGCCGGATTCCGGGACGATGCCCCGGCGGACGAAGGCGGCGGCCATCTTGGCGCTGCGGGCCATGATGCGGATGTCGCAGCCCATGGCGGTGTCCATCCCGTAGCCGGCGGCCGAGCCGTTGAGGGCGCAGATGGTCGGCTTGTCCATGGCGAAGAGGACGGTCGGCGGGGTGTTGCGCAGGTCCAGGTTGACCGAGACGTTCTGGCTGGACGGGTCCGAGCCGATGCCCGTGCCGGTGGTCGCGCCCACCAGGTCGAGGCCGGCGCAGAAGGCCTTGCCCGTCCCGGTCAGGATGACCACCCGGACCTCCGGGTCCTCGTTCGCCTGGACCAGCAGGGCCGTCAGCTGGTTCAGCATGGGGCCGGAAATGGTGTTCAGCCGCTCGGGGCGGTTGAGGGTGAGCGTCGCGATGCCTTCGGACACCTCGTAGAGGACCTCGTCGGTCCGGTCCTGGGTCATGGCCATGGTTTCCTCCTGGGATCTTTGCGGGAAGCCGGCCAGGCCGCCCGGGGGTCTTGGGGTCAGCGCACCTTCACCGAAACATAGGATGGCTGGTCAATGGCGATCTGGTCCTCGATGCCGGCCTTGAGGGCGGCGAGGAGGCCGGGGGTGGAGACGCCCATCTCGCCGGAGCGCAGGCGTGCGCAGAGCTCGGCGTTCAGGGTCTTCAGGTCGCCCTCCATGCCCAGCAGGCCGGAGAGGCGCGCCACCGCCGCGGCCTCGGCGGCGGGGCCCTGGACCAGCTCGCGCTTCACGGCGTTCAGGGCGTTGACCGCCACGCGGGACAGGAAGGCGTCGCGGGGATTGAGCTGGGGCCGGATGGACTCGACCCATCCGGCCACCGCCTCGACCAGTTCGTCCGCCCGGGGATGCTCGATCACAGGCCCGCCTCCAGAAGGTTCACGAGGTCGATCTCCGTCTCGGAGACCCGCCGGCCGATCATCGGCCGCTCCACCGAGTTTGTCGCCCCCGTCGCGTAGCTGGAATACATCATCAGGCACATGATCCCCCACTTGAGGGAGCCGAGCGCCTGCCAGAACAGGACCCGGGAAAGGGGAATCTCGACCCCGCCCGCCTCCATGTAGCCCTCCAGCAGGTCCTGGTACTCGCCGAAGCCGCCCACCGGCCGGTCGGCGCGGCCGAAGCGCCAGGAGTTGACGCACAGCCAGCCCAGGTCCTCCGCCGGGTCGCCCACGTGGGCCAGCTCCCAGTCGAGCACGGCGGCGACGCCGCGCTCGGGGTCGAACATCATGTTCCCGTTCCGGAAGTCGCCGTGCAGGACCACGTTCGGCATGGGCGGCGGCAGGTTCCGCCGCATGTGCTGCAGGGCCATCTCCAGGATGGGCCGCTCGGCGCCGGAGGTACGGTAGATGGCCTCATAGCGGTCCAGCTCACCCGAGGCGTCGGCAGTGGCCAGGGGGGCGACCCCGGCGGGGATGGTGTGGATGCGGGCCAGGACCTGCCCGCACTGCCGGGCGAGGTGCGGGCGGACCGCATCGAAGCGCGGGTCCGAAACGATCTTCCGGCCGAGGGTCTCACCGGCGACGAAACCTGTGATGTGACCCTCGCCCAGGCCGTCATCCGGCTCACAAAGGCGCACGAGCGGCGCGACGGGGGCGCCGGCGTGCCCGGCCGCCTGGATCAGCGCCGCCTCGGAGGCCATGGTGACCGACCGCGAGGCCTCGGGATCCATGGGGGTGGACCGGCGACGCAGGATCAGGGGTCGGGGCTCGCCACCCCCCACGACGGTGAAGGCCCAGGTCTCCATGCTGGCCCCGCCGGTCAGCCTCTGGGCCTTCTCGACGGCGGTTCCCCCCAGCTTCGGCGCCAGGGCGTTGAGGGCGGCGGGAATATCGACTTCCATGACGTAGCGGCGCCTCAGCAGAGTTGCGGACTTGACGATCTGCCCGCCCGAGGGTGGGCTTGTAAATCGTGAACATCAATGGAAACGGCGCAAGACCGGCTGACCTAAGGGAAACGTCATGGACTTCAACCTGCCCCCCGAACTCGTTGCTTACCTTGGGGAACTCGATGAGTTCATCGAGCGCGTGATCAAGCCGCTCGAGCGCAAGGACGACAACATCCGCTTCTTCGACCACCGCCGGGAATGGGCGCGGACGGACTGGGACCGCGGCGGCCTGCCGCGCCACGAGTGGGAGGACCTGCTGGGCCAGGCCCGCCGGCTGGCCGACGAGGCCGGGCACCTGCGCTTCGCCTGGCCGACGGAAATGGGCGGCAAGGGCGGGTCGAACCTCGCCATGGCCGTGATCCGCGAGCACCTGGCCGCCAAGGGCCTGGGCCTGCACAACGACCTCCAGAACGAGCACTCGATCGTCGGGAACAACCCCTTCATCCTGATGTTCAAGGAGTTCGCGACCAACGCCCAGTACGAGAAGTACGCGGACCTCCTGCTGAACGGGAAGATGCGGACCATCTTCGGCCTGACAGAGCCCCTGCACGGCTCGGACGCCACCCACATGGAGACCCGCGCCGTCCCGCACGAGAAGGACGGCCAGCCCGGCTGGCTGATCAATGGCGAGAAGATGTGGTCCACGGGCATGCACGTGGCCACCCACTGCATGGTCTTCGCCCGCACCAGCGGCAATGACGGCGACGCCACCGGCATCACCTGCTTCATCGTGCCGGCGGACGCCCCCGGGGTGAAGGTCGAGGAGTACCTCTGGACCTTCAACATGCCCACGGACCACCCGCGGGTCAGCTTCACCAACGTCTGGATCCCCGAGGACAGCTACTGGGGCGTGATCGACCGCGGCCTCGGCCTCGGCCAGAGCTTCGTGCACCAGAACCGCATCCGCCAGGCGGCCTGCAACGTGC
>JAPOKE010000098.1 GCA_029977805.1 Phenylobacterium parvum
CCGTCCTGCCGGACTTCACCGTCGACACGATTCGGATGTCGCGGATGGCCATCGGGTCCACCTTCAGCGGATTGCGGTCGAGAACGACCAGGTCCGCCGTCTTGCCCACCTCAAGCGAGCCCTTCGAGGCCTCCTCGAAATAGGTGTAGGCGCCGTTGAGGGTGAGGGCCTTCAGGGCCTGGTAGGGAGTCACGCGCTCGTCGGGTCCGAGGACCTTGCCCGACCGGGTAACCCGGTTGACCGCCGTCCAGACGAGGAACATCGGGTCCACGGGGGTGACGATGGCGTCCGTGTGGTTGGTGGCCGGGACCCCCGCCTTGAAGGCGCTGGCCAGGGGGCTGATGTAGGCCGCCCGCTCGGGCCCCAGATTGGCCAGGTGGATGTCGCCCCAATAGTAGACATGGTTGGTGAAGAAGCTCGGCAGCATGCCAAGGGCCTTGTAGGCCGTCATCTGGTCCGGGCGCATGATCTGGGAGTGGATGATCACCGTCCTGCGGTTGGCGTCGACCTTGCCCAGCACCTTCTCGGCATTGCGGTGGGCCGCGATCATCATGTCGACCGAGGCGTCCCCGTTGCAGTGTGAAAAGATCTGTACGCCGTTCCGGTAGGCGAGGACGAACAGGCGGTTCAGCTCATCCTGGGGAATGTTGGGGAAGCCCCGGCAGTCCTTCTTGCACCCGGGAACCGGTGTCAGGTAGGGCTTGGAAAGGTAGGCGGTCTTGCCCTGGGGCGAGCCGTCGGTGGCGAGCTTGATCCCGGCCCACTTGAGCCCGTTCTTCATCTCGCCCCAGGTGATCTTGCCCGTCCCCACCAGCTGGTCGGCGATCAGGTAGGCCGGCAGGGCCTCGACATCGATCTTCAGGAGTCCCTTGTCCGCTGCCGCCTGGAGCAGGGGCATTTTTTCCGGCATGACGAGGCCTTCGGCCGCCGTGGTGTAGCCGTTGGCGGCGTAGTGATCGACGGCCCGCCGGATCAGGTCGAGGTTCTGCTCCTCGGGCCGGGGCGCCTGCACCTGAGGGATGAAGGGGTGCATGGCGGTTTCCTGGAAAAGGCCCTCCGGTTCGCGGGAGCCCGCCTTGCGGATGATGGCGCCGCCCTCGGGGTCGGGCGTGGCGGCGCTTACCCCCGACTTGCGGATGGCTGCGCTGTTGGCGACCAGCATGTGGCCCGAGGCGTGCATCAGGATCACCGGATTGTCCGGGAAGGCGGCGTCCAGGTCGGCCGCTGTCGGGTGCCGCTTCTCGGTCAGGAAGTCGGGGTCGTAGCCCTGTCCCACGAGGAGGACGCCCGGGCCCGCCTTGAGGGACTCCTTCAGCTTCTTCAGCTCCGTCAGTATGTCCGGAATGGAGCGGACGCCGCCCACGGGGGGCGGGGCGAGGTTGGCCTGGGTCAGGCTGTCGGCATAGGTCAGGATGTGGCTGTGGGCGTCGATGAAGCCCGGCAGAAGGGCCTGGCCCTTGAGGTCGACGGTCCGGGCGCCGGCGCCCGCCGCCTTGCGGGCGTCCGCCAGGGTCCCCGCGGCGACGATCTTGCCGTCCTTCACCGCCAGGGCCTCGACATAGGCCGGCGCATCGCCGGCCAGGGTCAGGATGTCGCCGCCGGTGTAGATGGCCGGCGCCCCTTCGTCAGGGCGGGGCGAGCAGGCCGCCGCCAGACCCAGTGCGGCGAGGCCGCCAATCCACTTCAACCTGCGCATCCGATTTCCTCCCCCGGGCGTGCCATCCGCCGATCACAACCCGGTCCCCGGCCGCAAGGCAAGCTTTCACTTTCCGTCCTTGGTTTGACAGCCGGCCCGCGGCGGACCATCAGGTTCGCCTTCCTGACCCGTCCTTCGACCCGCCCCGGGAGCGCCAGCATGACCGCCCGCAAGCCCACGACCGCCTTCCGTTCCGCGCGTCTCGCCGGCCTTGCGGCGGTCTCCTTCCTGGCTCTCGCGGCCGGCGCGCGGGCGCATGAGGCCGGGGCGCCCCACGACGGGCACGGGGATGGCCGGGCCTGGCTTGCGGGCGACCACCATGTCCACTCCCAGTTCAGCGTCGACTGGAAGCCTGGATCCGACCCCAAGGCGGCGCCGGAGCCGGTGATCGGCGGCGACTCCAGCAACACCATTCCCACCAACGCCCGGATGGGACGGAAGTTCGGCCTGTCCTGGATGGCGGCGACCGACCATGGCGGCCCGAACCATTCCAGGGTCAACCGGGACCTCGCCTATCCGGAGGTCCTCAAGGCTCGTCGCGAAGTCGCGGACCTCGTCCTCTTCTTCGGCCTCGAGCTGAACACCCCCGGGGCCGATCATTCCAGCATCATCGTCCCGACCTCACCGCAGGAGCGCGACGACCTCACCGACCTCGAGCATCGCTTCGACAAGTTCGAGGCCTGGCCCGCCGATCCCGCCCGGGACAAGGAGAGCCGGATGGTCGAGGCCCTGACCTACATGAAGGCCCTGCCGCGTCCGCCCGTGGTGATCGCCCACCACCCGTCCCGGTCGGCGAAGGGGCTTGGCCAGTACGGCCAGACCGCCCCGGCCGAGCTGCGCGACTGGAACGACGCCGCCCCCGCCGTCTCGGTGGGCATGGAAGGCGCTCCCGGCCACCAGGCCGGCGGGCTTAACCCCGACGGCTCCCCGCGCACCAGCGAGAGCCGCGGCGCCTACCGGCAGCACCCCACCTATGGCGGCTTCGACCAGATGACGGCCCGGGTCGGCGGCTTCTGGGACTCCATGCTGGGCGAGGGACGGCGCTGGTGGATCACGGCCAGCTCGGACTCCCACCGTCACTATACGGACGGAGGCATCGACTTCTGGCCGGGCGAGTACGCCAAGACCTATGTCCTGGCCCGCAAGACGCCCGACGACATCCTCGACGGCCTGCGCAACGGGCGCGTCTTCGTGACCACCGGCGACCTGGTTTCCGCCGTCGACCTGGAAGTCCGGCCCGTGGCCCGGGGCGCCGCCGCCGCGGGCATAGGCGGCGAGGTCACGGTCTCCCGCGGGCAGGACGTCCGCGTCACCCTCCGGGTCCGCGATCCGTCGGGCGAGAACTTCGGCGGGCGGTCGCCGGAAGTGAAGCGGATCGACCTGATCCGCGGCGACCTGACCGGCCCGGCGCCCAGCCGGTCGGCGGACGAGAATCCCACGGCCCGCGTCGAGCGGCGATTCACCCCGGCCGACTGGGTCCGCGAGGGCGAGGTGATCACCCTGACCACCACGCTTCGGAACGTCCAGGCCTCCGGCTATCTCCGCCTTCGGGGGACGGGGACCAACGAGGCCGAGCCGGCCATGGACGTTCCGGGCGAGAACCCCTGGGACGACCTGTGGTTCTACGCCAATCCGGTCTTCATCCGGGTGAAATGAGGATGGGCCCCGCGGCCGGTCGCCCCGCCAGCCTCGCCGAGTGCCGCCGGCGGGACCTGGCCGATCCCCTCGGCCCCCTCGTCCGGCGATTCCGCCAGCCCCGCGCAGGGATCTACCTCGACGGAAACTCGCTGGGCCCGCCGCCCCGCGCTGCGATCACCGCCGTGCGCCGGGCCCTGGAGGCGGAATGGGCCGGCGAACTGGTCTCCGGATGGAACACCGCGGACTGGATCGGCCTGCCCGCCCGGACGGCGGCGCGCATCGCCCCCCTCATCGGGGCCCGGCCGGACGAGGTGGCCGTCGCCGACTCCGTCTCCGTCAACCTCTTCAAGCTGGCCGCCGGCGCCCTGGCCCTGAGGCCGGACCGCAGGGTCCTCCTGGCCGTGGAAGGCGACTTCCCCACGGACGGCTACATGCTCCAGGGGCTGGCCGGACTGCGGCCGGACCTCCGGATCCGGAAGGTTGCCGCCGACCGCCTGGCCGGGGCCCTGGACGGCGAGGTCGCCGTTCTGGTCGCCAGCCACGCCGACTACAGGACCGCCGCCCTCGCTGACCTGCCCGGCCTGTCCCGGCGGGCGTCCGAGGCCGGCGCCCTGACCCTCTGGGACCTCAGCCATACGGCGGGCCTCGTCCCCGCCGACCTGGCCGCCGCCGGCGCCGACATGGCGGTGGGCTGCGGCTACAAGTACCTGAACGGCGGCCCGGGCGCCCCGGCCTTCGCCTTCCTCGCCCGTCGCCACCATGAGGCCTTCGCCAACCCCCTGCCGGGGTGGATGGGCCACGCCGAGCCCTTCGCCTTCGCCCCCGGCTACGCCCCTGCCGCCGGCGCCGCCCGGCTGATGGCCGGCACCCCGCCCATCCTGTCCCTCACCGCCCTGCATGCGGCCCTGGAGGTCTACGATGGCCTCGACCCCGCCGATCTCCTGGAGCGGTCCCGGCAGCTGGCGGACACCTTCCTCGCCCGGGCCGGGCCGGCGCTGGAGGCCCATGGCTTCACCTGCGTCTCACCGCCGGGGCGCGGGGACCGGGGCGGCCACCTGGCCTTCTCCCACCCCCACGCCTATCCGGTCGTCCAGGCCCTGATCGCCGCCGGCGTCACCGGCGACTTCCGGGCGCCGGACCTGATGCGCCTGGGCTTCTCGCCCCTGACCCTGACCCGGGCGCAGGCCTGGGAGGCGGCGGTCCGCCTCGAGCGGGTCATGGATTCAGGGGCCTGGCGCGACCCGGCCTTCGCCGAACGCCGGAGGGTGACATGACCGGCGCGCCGAGGATGACGCGGGACGAGGCCGGACGCCGGCTGTTCGACATCTCCCAGCCCCTGCGGCCGGGCCTGCCTGTCTGGCCGGGCGACACCCCCTTCAGCCTGGAGCGGACCTGGTTCCTGGACGGGGACTGCCCGGTCAACGTCTCGCGCCTGACCCTGTCGACCCACTCCGGCGCCCACGCTGACGCGCCCCTGCACTTCGACCCGGCGGGCGCGGGGATCGAGGCCGTGGACCTCGTCCCCTATCTCGGGCCCGCCCAGCTCCTCTCGGTCACCGAGGGGCCCGGGCGCATCGCCCCCGAGGAGGTCCTGCCCCGCCTGGTCCCCGGGATCCGGCGGGTGCTCCTGCGCACCTTCGAGTCCTTCCCCCATGACGCCTGGCCGGAGGCCTTCCGCACCCCCGCCCCGGAGCTGGTGGAGGCCCTCGGCGCGGCGGGCGTCCGCCTGATCGGGATGGACGGCCCCTCCCTCGACCCGCAGGAGGCCAAGCACCTGGCCAGCCACCTCGCCCTGGGACGGCTCGGCATGGCGGTTCTGGAGGGCCTTGTGCTCGACGGCGTCGAGGACGGCGTGTGGGAGCTCATCGCCCTTCCCCTGCCCCTGGCGGGCGCCGACGCCTCACCCGTCCGGGCCCTGCTGCGCGATCCCTGAAGGCGCCTCTCGCCCTCTGCGCCGGGCGTGCTAGGCTGGCCGCAAGGCTCATCAGGACCAGGGAGAGACCATGAAGGGACCGGCGATTTTCCTTGCCCAGTTCGCGGGGGACGAAGCGCCCTTCAACAGCCTGCCCGCCATCGGCCGCTGGGTGGCGGACATGGGCTACAGGGGCGTGCAGATTCCCACCTGGGACCGCCGCCTCTTCGACCTGAAGCTGGCCGCCGAGAGCGACGCCTACTGCGACGAGGTCAAGGGCGTCCTGGCCGACCTCGGCCTGGAGGTCTCCGAGCTTTCCACCCACATGCAGGGCCAGCTGGTGGCCGTGCACCCGGCCTATGACGAGATGTTCGACGGCGGGGTCCCTGCCGCCGTGCGGGGCAATCCCAAGGCGAGGCAGGCCTGGGCGGTGGACCAGGTCCTGATGGGGGCGAAGGCCTCCCGCCGGATGGGTCTGCCCGCCAGCGTCACCTTCTCGGGCGCCCTGGCCTGGCCCTACTTCTATCCCTATCCCCCAGCGCCCCGCCGGCCTGGTGGAGGAGGCCTTCGACGAGCTGGCCCGGCGCTGGCGGCCCATCCTCGACGCCTACGAGGAGGCCGGCGTGGACCTCTGCTACGAGGTGCATCCCAGCGAGGACCTGTTCGACGGGGCGACGGTGGAGATGTTCTGGGACCGGGTGGATCACCACCCCCGGGCCTGCCTGCTCTACGACCCCAGCCACTTCGTCCTGCAGCAGCTGGACTACCTGGAGTACATCGACCTCTACCACGAGCGGATCCGGATGTTCCACGTGAAGGACGCCGAGTTCCGGCCCACCGGGCGGCAGGGGGTCTATTCCGGCTACCAGCCCTGGAAGGACCGCGCCGGGCGCTTCCGTTCCCTCGGCGACGTCCAGGTCGACTTCCGCGCCATCTTCTCCAAGTTCGCCCAGTACGGCTACGAGGGCTGGGCGGTGCTGGAGTGGGAGTGCGCCCTGAAGGCGCCCGAGGACGGGGCCCGCGAAGGTGCGCCCTTCATCCGCGACCACATCATCAACGTCACCGGCAAGAGCTTCGACGATTTCGTCGCCACCGGGGTGGACGCCGCCGCCAACCGCCGGATGCTCGGCCTTGACCGCTGAGCCGCGCCTGAAGCTGGGCATGGTCGGCGGCGGGGAGGGCGCCTTCATCGGCGCCGTCCACCGCATGGCCGCCCGGGTCGACGACCGCTGGACCCTGGTCGCCGGCGCCTTTTCCTCGGACCCCGCCCGCTCGAAGGCCTTTGGCGAGTCCCTTGGGCTGGACCCGGCCCGCAGCTACGGCGACTTCGGCGAGATGGCCCGGGCCGAGGCCGCCCGGCCCGACGGGATCGACGCCGTCGCCATCGTCACCCCCAACCACCTGCACTTCGCCCCCGCCCGGGCCTTCCTGGAGGCGGGGATCGCGGTCATCTGCGACAAGCCCCTGACCACCGGCCTGGACGAGGCCCTGGCCCTGTCCGGCCTGGTCTCGCGCACCGGCCTGCCCTTCGTCCTGACCCACAACTACAGCGGCTATCCCATGGTCCGGCACGCCCGGGACCTGGTGGCGCGGGGCGTCCTGGGGCCGATCCGGGTGGTCCAGGCCGAATACGCCCAGGACTGGCTGGCCCGCGACCTGCCCGGCAACCGCCAGGCCGACTGGCGGGGCGACCCCGGGCGGGCGGGCCCCGGCGGGGCCCTGGGCGACATCGCCACCCACGCCTACCACCTGGCGTCCTACGTCACGGGCGGGACGCCTGCCGCGATCAGCGCCGAGACCTCCCGCTTCGTGGCCGGCCGGCGGCTGGACGACGACGTCCAGGTCCGGCTGCGCTGGGCGGGCGGCGCGCGCGGCCAGCTCTGGGCCAGCCAGGTGGCCATCGGCGCGGCCAACGCCCTGCGCCTGAGGGTCATCGGCTCGGATGCGGCCCTCGACTGGTCCCAGGAAGAGCCCGACCTCCTCAGGTTCACCCGCCTGGGCGAGCCGCCCCAGGTCCTGCGCCGGGGCGGGCCCGGCCTGTCGCCCGCCGCCGCCGCGGCCACGCGCCTGCCTGCCGGACACCCCGAGGGCTATCTCGAGGGGTTCGCCCAGATCTACGCCGACGCCGCCGACCTGGTCGCCGCCCACCGGGCCGGCCAGGCGCCCCCCGACCACCTCCAGGGCCTGCCCGGGGTGCGCGAGGGCGTCGAGGGCGTGCGCTTCATCACCGCCGCCGTCCGCAGCGCCGCCGCCGACGGAGCCTGGATTTCGCTTTCGGAGGACGCCGCATGATCCGGCAGAGCTTCGCCTGGTG
>JAPOKE010000099.1 GCA_029977805.1 Phenylobacterium parvum
GGCCGAGGCGGGCGGGTTCGACAACATCCTGCTGCCGTCAGGATATGAGCTGGGCATCGACACCACCGCCTTCGCCGCCGCCATCGCGCCACACCTGAAGCGCATGCGGCTCCTGGTCGCAGTGCGGATTGGCGAGATGTGGCCGCCCCAGCTGGCCCGCCAGCTCGCCACCCTGGACCAGATCCTCGGCGGCCGCCTGACCGTCAACATCATCTCCTCCGACATGCCCGGCGAGCAGATGCCTTCAGGGCCCCGGTATGGCCGGACGGTGGAGGGGATGCAGATCCTCAGGACCCTGCTGGACGGCCGGCCGCTGGACCACGAAGGCGAGCACTGGAAGCTCAGGGTCGCCCCGCCCCGGATCGCCACGGTCTCCGGGAGGGCGCCCCTGTTCTATTTCGGCGGCCTGTCCGAGGACGCGCGCGAGGCCGCCGCGAGGGGCTGTGACGTCTTCCTGATGTGGCCGGACCGCCGGGAGGTGGTGGCCGGGATCATCGCCGACATGACCGCACGGGCCGCCCGGCATGGGCGGACCCTGAAGTTCGGCTACCGCGCCCACGTGGTCGTCCGTGCGACGGAAGCCGAGGCCCGCGCCGCCGCCGAGCGGCTGCTGTCGCGGCTGGACCCGGACGAGGGCGCGGCGATCCGCGCCAGGTCCCTGGACTCCGCCTCGGTCGGGGTGGCCGCCCAGGCCGCGCTCCGCGAGAGCGCCGGCGAGGACGGCTATGCCGAGCCCTTCCTCTGGACCGGCATCGGGCGCGCGCGCTCCGGCTGCGGGGCCGCGATCGTCGGCGACCCGGACCAGGTGCTGGCCAAGATCAACGACTACCGCGACATGGGGATAGAGGCCTTCATCCTGTCGGGCTATCCGCACGCCGCCGAGGCCGATCTCTTCGCCCGCCATGTCCTGCCCCGGCTGGAGCACGGCCCGCTCACCCTGCCCTGAATCGCCGGGCCGGGGGCTTTCGCCCTTGCCACGCCGCCGTGTCTCGGGAATGCCTTCCCCGGGGCAGGCTTGAGTTTCACGGGGGAGGATGGAGTGGCCGAGACCGTTCGATACGGACTGGTGGGCGCGGGCCTGATGGGCGTGGAGCACATCCGGAACCTGGAGATCACCCCCGGCGCAGTCGTCACCGCCATCGCCGATCCCCACGAGCCCTCCCTGCGCCGGGCGCGCGCGGCGCTTGGCGACCGGGCCTCCGGCGTGACCGCCTTTGCGGACGGCGGCGAACTGGCCCGCAGCGGACTCGTCGACGCGGTGATCGTCTCCAGCCCCAACTTCACCCACAGGATCGTCCTCGAACCCCTGTTCGACGCAGGCCTGGCCATCCTGTGCGAGAAGCCCCTCGCCACCCGGCTTGAAGACGCCCTCTGGGTGGCCGAACGCGCCGCGCAGTCCAAGGCGCCCTTCTGGACGGCCATGGAGTACCGGTACATGCCGCCGGTGGCCGCCTTCATCGACGAGGTCCACGCCGGGCGGATCGGGGCCCTGCGGATGCTGTCGCTGCGCGAGCACCGGTTTCCCTTCCTGAAGAAGGTCGGCGACTGGAACCGCTTCTCGGAGAACACCGGCGGCACCATGGTCGAGAAGTGCTGCCACTTCTTCGACCTGATGCGGCTCATCGTCCGGTCGGAGGCCGTGCGGGTCTTCTGCTCGGGCGCCATGGACGTGAACCACCTGGACGAGCGCTACGGCGGCCGCCGCCCCGACATCCTCGACAACAGCTACACGGTGGTCGACTTCGCCAACGGCGTCCGGGCCATGCTGGACCTCTGCATGTTCGCGGACGGCGCCGAGCAGCAGGAAGAGATCACCGCCGTGGGCGAAGCCGGCCGCCTCGACGTCTTCATTCCCTCCGGCGAGCTCGTCCATTCCCCCCGGGTGGGCTTCGGCAATCCCAAGCAGGTCGAGCGCCGGGTGGTGGAGGTGGACGCGGCCGCCCTCGGGGCCGGCAGCCATCACGGGTCCACCTTTTACGAGCACCAGAGGTTCAACGCCGCCGTCCGGGGCGAGGGCCCGGTCGAGGTCACCGCACGTGACGGCCTGATGGCGGTCGCGATCGGGATGGCGGCGGAGATGAGCGCGCGCGACAAGCGCGTGGTGGAGATGGCCGAACTCGGCTTCTAGCGAATGACGCCGGCCCCCGCTGGGGGGCCTGCCCGGGAGGAACCCCCATGCCGCCTCGACTTCCCGGGAACCGCAGGGCGGCGATCATGCTCTTCCTGGTGGCCGCCGGCTTCCTCAACGGGGCCGATCGCCAGCTGATCTCCCTCATGAAGCCGCTGCTGCAGGCCGATCTCGGATGGTCGGACTACACCTACGGGCAGATGGCCTCCGTCTTCCAGATGGCCGCCGCCTTCGGGCTGGTCATCGCCGGCTGGTTCGTCGACCGGGTCGGGCTGCGCCTGGCCTTTCCCATCGGGGTCGGGACCTGGAGCCTCGCCGCCATGGCGCATGGGGTCGTCCATACCGTGGGGCAGTTCACCTTCGTCCGGATCTGGCTGGGCGCGACGGAGGCCATCGGCACGCCGGCCACGATCAAGGCGATCGCCACCTTCTACCCGCCCTCCGGCCGCGCCGTCGCCCTGGGGGCGATGAATGTCTACGGCAGCCTCGGCGCCATGCTGGTCCCCATCCTCGTCCCGGCCATGGCCATGGCGGTCGGGTGGCGGGCGACCTTCCTGATCGCCGGCGGCCTGGGCTCGATCTGGGTCCTGGGCTGGATGCTGTCCTCGCGCTGGATCCTGCAGCCGGAGGTCGGCGAGGCCGAGCCGCCGCCGGCCGGGCCGCCCGGGCCGGACGAGGCGGTGGGCGTGCGCGCCGTCCTCAGGGATCCCGCCACCTGGGCCGTGGCCGGCGGCAAGGTCTTCTCGGACCAGATGTACTGGTTCCTGGTGTTCTGGATGCCGGACCTGCTCCGCCGCGAGTTCGGCCTCGGGCTCAGCGGGGTCGGCCTGCCCCTGGCCGTGATCGCCGGCGTGACGGCCCTTGGCGGACTGGCGGGCGGCCTTGTCTCGAGCCGGCTCCTGGCCCGGGGCATGGCGCCCGTGACGGCGCGGCGGCTGACCATGCTGGGCTGCGCCCTGCTCGCCCTCGCCCTGCCCGCAGTGCTGCACACCTCGAGCGTCTGGATCGCCGTCTCGCTCCTGTGTCTGGTCATGGCCGCGCACCAGGGCTTCTCGGTCAACCTCTTCGCCCTGACCGCGGACATCACCGCCCTGCCCCGCGTGGCGACCACCATCGGCGTCGCAGCCTTCTTCGGAAATCTCGGCGGGATGGCCGTGCTCCAGGCGTCAGGATGGATGCTGGAGAACCATTATGGATACGGCCCCCTCCTGGCCTTCCTGGCGGTGTCCTACCTGATCGCCCTCGCCTGGATCCAGGCCTGGCTGCCGCGGGTTCTGGGCCGGGGCTGAGGCGCCGGGCGCTGGCGCCCTGGCCGCCGTGCATCTAGGCTCCTGCCCGACAGGGAGGATCGTCCATGAAGTGGCTCTTGAGCGCGGCTTTCGCTTGGGCCCTTGCAGTCGGCGCAGGCCCGGCCGCCCTGGCGCAGGTCCCTGCGCCGCCGCCCGCGGACCCGGGCCCGCCGCTCAGCGGCTATCCGCGAAAGGCGCTGCGCGCGCCGACCCCCGCCGAACTCAGGACGGCCACCTATGTGCGGGACGTCATCTACGGCCACCGCGACGGCATGGCCCTGACCTACGACGTCTTCAGGCCCGTGAAGAAGGCGAACGGCGCCCTGGTCGTGAACATGGTGTCGGCGGGCTGGCGCTCGCAGTGGGCGCCGCCGGAGGAGCGGCAGGCGCGCTACCAGGCCCTGATCGACAAGGGCTTCACCGTGGTCGCCCTCTACCATTCCTCGGCGCCGCGCTTCCAGGTGCCCGACGCCGTCTCCGATGTCCGGCTGGGCCTGCGGCACATCAAGCTCCATGCCGCCGAGTACGGCGCCGACCCCGCGCGGATCGGCGTCTGGGGCGCCAGCGCCGGAGGGCATCTCGCCCTGGTCGCCGGCATGATGGCGGACGACGGCGACCCGGCGGCCGCCAATCCCCTCGAGCGCTCGGGAAACCGCATCGCGGCGGTGGTGGCCTATTTCCCGCCCACCGACCTGGTCGCCCTGATGCAGGGCCGCCCGCGGTTCGGGCCTGTCGACTTCGACGAGAAGCTCCGGCCCTCGGTCTCCCCCCTCTTCAGCGTGGACGCCCGGGACCCGCCGACCCTGATCCTGCACGGAGACGCCGACCGGGGCGTGCCGCCGGCCCAGTCCGAGGTCATGAAGGCGGCCCTCGACAAGGCGGGCGTCGAGAACCGGCTCGTCATGTTCCCGGGCGCGGACCACGACTTCTACGTCAAGGGCGACCCGGCGAAGACCGACGCCTACGCCACCGAGGCCATGGCCGCCATGGTGGCCTGGTTCGAGGACCACCTCAGGAAGTCGCGCCGCAGCGCGGGGTCGTAGCCCCCGACGGGCCTGTCGGGTCAGGGCCTCGACGCGAGGGCGCCGTAGGTCAGTTCGCGCAGCCTGTCGCGGATCCGTTCGGGACCCGGCGGGACGACCTGGGTCATGAAGATGACGATCACCCTCTGGACGGGATCGATCCAGAAGGTGGTGCTGGCGGCCCCGCCCCAGGCGTACTCGCCGACCGAGCCGACGCCGCCAAGGGGCCGGGTGTCCGTGACCACCGCGCCGCCATAGCCGAAGCCGAGGCCGTCGCCCTCCCCGCCCAGTCCAAATGCGGCCGTGGCCTTCATCTCCCCAAGTTGCGCGGGCGCCAGGTGGTTGGTCATCATGGCCTTCACCGACTTCCGCGAAAGGACCCGGCGGCCGTTCCCGACGCCGCCATCCGCCAGCATCCGGCTGAAGCGGGCGTAGTCGTCGATGGTGGAGATCAGGCCGCCGCCGCCCGAGAATCCCGGCAATGGCTTCAGGAGAGGACTTGTCGCGCCCTTGTCGGTCCGGACAAGGGCGCCGCCCGGCCCCGGCATGTAGAGCGAGGCGAGCCGTCCCCCCTCTCCGGGCCTGACGGAAAAGCCCGTGTCCTTCATGCCCAGGGGGCCGAAGAGGCGCTTCTGCAGGAAGGCGTCGAAAGGCATGCCCGACGCGCGCTGGACCACGAGGGCCGCTGCGTCGAGGGACATGCTGTAGTGCCAGTGATCGCCGGGCTGGGCGACCAGGGGCAGGTCCGCAAGGGCCCTGGCCAGGGCGCCGCCCCCGGTGAACGCCGGATCAAAGCGCCAGGCGTCGCCGGCGAGCGGGGACTTCCTGTAGAGGGCGCTGACCGGCGTGCCGGGCTGGAAGCCGTAGCTGAAGCCAGCGGTGTGGGTGAGGAGGTTCTCGACCGTCATTTCCCTGGCGGGCT
The DNA here is from genome assembly GCA_029977805.1 of Phenylobacterium parvum. Classification (GTDB taxonomy): domain Bacteria; phylum Pseudomonadota; class Alphaproteobacteria; order Caulobacterales; family Caulobacteraceae; genus Phenylobacterium; species Phenylobacterium parvum_A. Next base: position 5,362 of record JAPOKE010000099.1, read on the forward strand.
CGGTCTGGAGGACCCCGTCCTGCAGGCCCTTGTAGACCCGCATGTGGGCGAACTCGGGGACATACTTGGAGACCGGATCGTCCAGCCGCAGGCGGCCCTCGTCGACCAGGATCATGACGGCCGCCGTCGTCACCGGCTTGGACATGGAGTAGATGCGGAACAGGGTGTCGCGCCGGATGGGCTGGCCCGTCTCCAGGTCCATCATCCCGGCCTGCGAAGAGAAGACCTCCCGGCCATCCTTGAGCACAAGGATGCTGGCGCCCGGATAGCGGCCGCTGGTCACCAGGCCGTCGACATAGGCGCCGAGGTCCCGGAAATCCGAGGCTGAGGCCTGCGACGACCAGGCCATTGCGAGTCCGGCCAGGACGACGGCGAGGACGGGCTTCATGTTCAGTATTTCATGCGCAGGGTGGCGCCGAAGGTCCTGGGTTCGCCCTTGAAGCCGAAGATGTAGCCGGCCCCGGCGGCGCCCGTTGAGTTGTAGAACTCGACGTCCCCGAGGTTCCGGCCCCAGATGTAGGCGTCCCACCCTCGCCCGGCTTCACGGACGCCCAGGCGGGCGTTCACCAGGTTCCGGCTGGGCAGGCGGCCGTAGATCGAGTTCGTCGCATCATTGCTGAACTCGGACCGATAGCTGTCGTCTGCGCCTATGTAGATTTCGGACTCCCGACCGAAGAGGTTGGCCGGCCGGCGGTATTCGAACCCGAAGGCTGCAGCCCATTCCGGGACACCCGGCAGCTCGGCGCCGTTGAAGTTGCACTTGGGCGGCGCGGGGAGCGGGGTCTCGACCGGACAGGGCGCATTCGGGAAGCTGACGAACTCAGCCTTGTCGTAGGTCACCGAGGCATAGACATCGAGCGCGTCGCTGAAGCGCCCCTGCGCCGAGACCTCGACGCCCTTGGACCGGACCTTCGGGATGTTGGCGAGGTAGGTCCGGAGCAGGACCGGATCGACGGCGTTGGCCTGGTAGTCCTTGTCCGTCTGGTGGAAGACGTCGGCGTTGAGGGTCAGGCGCCGGTCAAACAGCCGTGTCTTCAGGCCGACCTCGTAGGCGTCGATGGTCTCCGCATCCACGATCGAGCTGGCCCCGGCGGGAAGCTGGTTGAGGTTCATGCCGCTCGAGCGGTTGCCGCGGGAGTAGGAGGCGTAGGCGAGGATGTCGGGATTGACCTGGTAGGCGACATCCAGGTGACCGCTCCACGCGCCGTCATCGACGTCGGTCTTGAAGGACTTCGTGACTCCAAGCGCCGCGCGGATCGGGGCGAAGGCGGCCAGGGGCCCGACGAGGGGAACCCCGCCTGAAGCCACGGCGTCATAGGTCCCGCGCTTGGCGTCATGGGTGTAGCGCAGCCCCCCCGTCACGCTGAGCGCGTCGGTCGCCCGCCAGGTCAGCTGGCCGAAGGCCGCATAGCTGGTGGTGTTGTACTTGGCGCCGCTGTCGATGCGGTAGCCGTTCAGGATCAGGGCCGGCAGCAGGCGGCTGACCAGGGCGGCCGTCGCCGCCGAACCGAACTCCGTGACCGCGTGCGCCTGGATGGACTCGTGGAAGAAATAGACGCCCCCGACATAGTCGATGGGCCCGTCGCCGGAGGAGGCGATCCGGAACTCCTGGCTGACCTGCTCCTGGTCGTCGTTGACGGCCGACTGGCGCACATCATCGAGCGCGGTCTGGAAGAGGTCGCTGGCGGGGCGCCACTCCCAGTAGCGCCAGGCGGAGATTGAGGTGAGCACCGCCCCGGGCAAGTCCCAGGTCACCTCGGCGGAGACCCCGCCGGTGTGCTGGTCGGCCTTGACCGGCGCATCAACCTGGACGCGACCGACCTGCGGAGTGGACCCGAACTGGGCGGACAGGGCCGTGAAGCTGGCCCCCGACGGCGGCGTCCAGAGCCCGACCAGAGACGCCGCGCAGCAATGGGTCTCCTGGCCGCCGTAGTCGGCGATGAACCGGACCCGGACGTCGTCGGTCACGTTGACCAGGGCCTGAGCGCGGATGGTGAGGTTGTCGTAGTCGTTGATCCGCCGGCCATCGACCTGGTTGACGTCAAAGCCCTCGCGCGACGTCTTGGAGATCGAGAGCCGCCCCGCGAGCCTGTCGGCGACCAGCGGGCCGGTCACGGATCCCTTGAGCTGGTAGTAGCCGTAGTTGCCGACCGTCCCCTCG
>JAPOKE010000009.1 GCA_029977805.1 Phenylobacterium parvum
CGACGGCTATGTCGGACCTGACCGGCGCTTCAAGGACGGGGGGCTTCCCGAGGGCGTCGCCGTGGGCCGCCGGCGGGAGGACGCCGCCTAGGACCATAAGCTCCCGGATCGGAGGCCGGGGGACGGTCCTGGACCGAGGGATTTGCACCTTCCGGTTGAACCTCGGGGTCCGGGGCGTCCGGAAGGCGGCGAGATGAGGGTTAGGCTTTGACTCCGGGGGCGCCGCGCCTGCAGGGTCATCGCACAAGGGGGAAGACGAGTATCCATGAGCGACGTGGCCCGCATCCATACGCCCGACGTGCCGCTTGGCCGCCTCATCCGCATGCCCGGGGGCAAGACGGCGGGACAGGCCATCGCCGACGCGGAAAAGGGCCTGGAATCGCTCCAGGCCGAGAGCATGAGCGAGCTCCAGCGCGTCCTGAAGAAGGCCGAGGAGTACTACGCCCGGGCCGAAGGCAAGTTCAACGCCCTTGTGGTCAACGCCTTCTATGACCTGATCAACGGCGCCATCGGCCTGCCCACCGCCAGCAAGGACCGGGCGATCGACAGCATGCTGGTCAGCCTGGCCGACCTGCTCGACTACTACCGGACCTCCGGCGACTGGGGCGACAAGTCCGTCCAGGTCCACCTCAGCACCTTCCAGCTCCTGCTCCGCACGGAGGGCGTCCGCGACCTTGAGGGAACCGAGGCCATCCTGTCCGGCCTCAAGAAGGTCAGCCGCAAGGCCGCGCGCGGCTGAGAGGGCGGGGCCGGCGGCTGGACCGGGACGGGCCGCTGGGCCAAGATCGGCCGCGTCCCCCGGGAGGAGCCCCATGAAGACCCGCGCCGCCGTCGCCTTCGAGGCCAAACGCCCGCTCGAGATCGTCGAGGTCGACCTGGAAGGCCCCCGGGCCGGCGAGGTCCTGGTGGAGATTCGCGCCACCGGGGTCTGCCACACCGACGCCTACACCCTCGACGGGCTCGATTCCGAGGGCGTCTTTCCCTCCATCCTCGGGCATGAGGGCGCCGGCGTCGTGCTGGAGGTCGGGGCCGGGGTGACGAGCGTGAAACCCGGCGACCACGTGATCCCGCTCTACACGCCCGAATGTCGCCAGTGCAAAAGCTGCCTGTCGCGCAAGACCAACCTCTGCACCGCCATCCGCGCCACCCAGGGCAAGGGCCTCATGCCGGACGGCACCAGCCGCTTCTCCTACCGGGGACAGGCCATCGCCCACTACATGGGCTGCTCGACCTTCGCCAACCACACCGTCCTGCCCGAGATCGCCCTGGCGAAGATCCGGCCCGACGCCCCCTTCGACAAGGCCTGCTACATCGGCTGCGGCGTGACGACCGGGGTGGGCGCCGTCGTCAACACCGCCGGTGTGGAGGCGGGCGCCAACGTCATCGTCTTCGGCCTGGGCGGCATCGGCCTCAATGTCATCCAGGGGGCCCGGCTGGTGGGCGCCGGAAGGATCATCGGGGTCGACATCAATCCCGCCCGCGAGGCCTGGGGCCGGCGCTTCGGCATGACCGACTTCGTCAATCCCCGGGAGGTGGAGGGCGACCTCGTCCAGCACCTCGTGGCCCTGACGGACGGCGGCGCCGACTACACCTTCGACTGCACCGGCAACACCGACGTCATGCGCCAGGCCCTGGAGGCCTGCCACCGCGGCTGGGGCGAGAGCATCATCATCGGCGTGGCCGAGGCCGGGCGCGAGATCTCGACCCGGCCCTTCCAGCTGGTCACCGGCCGGGTCTGGAAGGGCACGGCCTTCGGCGGCGCCCGGGGCCGGACCGACGTGCCAAAGATCGTCGACTGGTACATGGAGGGGAAGATCCAGATCGACCCCATGATCACCCATGTCCTGCCGCTCGAGCGCATCAACGAGGCCTTCGACCTGATGCACGCCGGGGAGAGCATCCGCAGCGTCGTCGTCTTCTAGGCCGGCCCGCCGGCGCAACCGTCATCACAGTCCAGCAAGGGGGCGGAACCCCCGGGGGAAACGCACATGATCCAGACCCGCATCACCGACATGCTCGGCATCCGCTATCCCATCATCCAGGCCCCCATGGGATGGATCGCCCGCTCGGCCCTCGCTTCGGCGGTGTCCAACGCCGGCGGCATGGGAATCATCGAGACCTCCTCCGGCGACCTGCCGGCGGTGCGCGAGGAGATCCAGAAGATGCGGGGGCTCACCGACAAGCCCTTCGGCGTCAACATCGCCCAGGCCTATGTCCGCGACCCGGACATCGTCTCCTTCGTCGTCGACCAGGGCGTGAAGTTCGTCACCACCTCGGCGGGTGATCCCAACCGCTACTGCGCGGCCCTGAAGGAGGCCGGCCTGACCGTCTTCCACGTGGTTCCCTCCCTGGCGGCGGCCATCAAGGCCATCGAGGCCGGGGTGGACGGCCTGGTGGTCGAGGGCGGCGAGGGCGGGGGCTTCAAGAGCTCGCGCGAGGTCTCCACCATGGTCCTCCTGCCCCTGGTCTGATCGAAGCTGGACGTGCCCATCGTGGCCGCCGGGGGGATCAGCGATGGCCGCAGCATGGCCGCCGCCTTCGCCCTGGGCGCCGAGGGCGTGCAGATGGGAACCCGCATGGTCTCCGCGGCCGAGAGCCCGGTGCACCAGAACTGGAAGTCCGCCATCGTCGACGCCAAGGAAACCGACACGGTGTTCCTCAACCGCTTTGGTCCCGGGCCCGCCTGTCGCGCCCTGCGCACGGAGAAGACCACCCTCCTGGAAAAGGAACCCGGCGAGAACGGGGTCGCCCCCGAGTTCCGCCGTTCGCAGGAACTCTACTTCGGCGGTGACATGGAGGCCTCCATCGCCCTGTCGGGCCAAGTGGCGGGCCGCATCGAGTCCGTCAGGCCCGTGGCCGAGATCATCTCCGAGATGGTGGCCGAGTTCGAGACGATCATGGACAGGCTCTCGTCGCGGTTCGCCACCGCGCGCGCCTGACCCTGGGCGGCGTTCAGGCGGCCAGGGCGTCGGGGGCGGGGCTGTAGCTTTCCTCGTCCCACAGGGCGTCCCACTCGGCCCAGCGGGCCGAGGCCTCGCGCAGGCGGGCGTCGTCGCGGACCAGGACCACCTCGCCCTGGGCCTCGTCCCAGACCACCGTCAGGTCGCAGAGGCGCAGGTCGGGCGCGTCCAGCCGGCCCAGCCGGACCAGGTCCCGGGCCATGGCCTCCGACAGGCGCAGGCGCAGGCGTCCGCCCGAAAGGCGTTCGGCCCGGTCGGCGTGGCGGATCACCGCCTCGATCATGGCCGGGGTGGCGGGGCGCAGCGGCCGGCGCGCGTCAAAGCGGAAGGCGGCGTCGGGACGGGTGGGGCGGATCGACTGGACATTCTGCATCTTGGAGACCTTTCCTGGGGCTCGCGCCTTGCGTTGAGCAAGGAATGGACCGATGCTGCGCCAGAAGCGGACGTAGGTTTTCCATCTGTTCTCATTTTCCGGGGTGGGCGATGCGACATGAGAAGGCGGCGCGGCTACTGGAGCTGGCCAGGCGTCTGGCGGCCTCGGCCGAGGGCCTGACCCTCGACGAGATGGCCTCGGCCATGCAGGTCTCGCGCCGGACGGTGGAGCGGATGCGGGACGCCGTCCGCGAAGCCTTCCCGCAGATGGAGGAGGTCGCCGACCCGCCGACCGTGCGCTTCCGGATCCCCTCCGGGCTCGACGGCATCTTCCAGGCTCCGACGGCCGAGGAATTCGCCGCCCTGCGCGCCGCCGCGGACCAGTTCCGCCAGTCCGGCGCCACCGCCCGGGCCGGGGCCCTGGCCGCCCTGGAATCCAAGGTCCTGTCGGCCATCCGCTCGGGTGCAAGACGCCGGCTGGCGCCGGACATGGAGGCGCTGCTGGAGGCCGAGACCATGGCGGTGCATCCCGGGCCGCGACCCTTCGAGGACGAGGCCGTGCTGGGCGCCGTGCGCGAGGCCATCGTCTCCCTGCAGAGGCTGCGCTTCTTCTACGACGGCGGCTCGACCCCCGGGCGCGAGCGGGAGGTTGTCCCCTACGGCCTCCTGTTCGGGCGTTCGAACTACCTCGTCGCCGCGGAGGGCGCGGGCGGCGAGCCCCGGAACTGGCGGCTCGACCGCGTGCGCGACATCCGGGTCATCGCCGCGCCCGGCGCGCGCCCGGCCGACTTCTCGCTCTCCGCCTATGCCTCGCGCAGCTTCGGCATCTACCAGGATGCGGTGGAGGACGTGGTCCTGCACATCCTGCCGCACGGTGCGGACGAGGCCCTGGGCTGGCGCTTCCACGCCACCCAGGCCCTGGAGCCCCAGGCGGACGGCTCGGTCATCGCGCGTTTCCGCGCCGCCGGCATGCGGGAGCTCGCCTGGCACCTCTTCACCTGGGGCGACAAGGTCCGCATCCTCGCCCCCGACCGGCTCAGGGCCCAGATGGCGGAGGAACTGGCCGCCGCCGTCAGGGCGCACGGGGCGCAGGGGGCGTCCTGACGCCCGGGTTCAGGCCGTCTTCAGGGCCGCCAGCACCGCGTCGGGCCGGATCGGGAGGCGACGCACCCGGGCTCCGACCGCGTTGAAGATGGCGTTGCCGATCGCCGGCGCCACCACGGTGGTGGCCGGCTCGCCCAGGCCCACCGGCGCGTGGTCGCTGTCCACGAAGTCGATGGCCAGGTCGGGCACGTCGCTCATCCTCAGGGGCGTGTAGGCGCCCAGATTGGTCTCCTGGATGCGTCCGTCCCGGAAGGTGGCGCCCTCGTGGAGGGCGAGGCTCAGGCCCCAGAGGGCGGCCCCTTCCATCTGCGCCCGGGCGCCGTCCGGATGGATGATGGCCCCGGCGTCCACGACGATGTGGAGCTTCTCGACCTTGACCTCGCCCGTCCGGCGGTCGACCCGGACCCGGGCGGCGCAGGCCGTCCAGGTCGGCATGTCCCGCTCCTGGCCAAAGGTGGTGGCGAGGCCCAGCCCGACGTCCGCCGGCAGCTTGCCGCCCCAGCCTGCGGCCTTGGCGACCCGCGACAGGACGGCGGCCTGGCGGCGGGCGCCGCCCACCGCGTTCGGCGCCGAACCGGCGTTGCGGCCCGCGCCATCCAGCATCTTCAGGCGGAAGGCCAGGGGGTCCTGGCCGGTGGCGTGGGCCGCCTCGTCCATGGCGCTTTCCACGGCCCAGTTGGTCCAGCCCGGCCCCACCGAGCGCAGCCAGCCCGGGCGGAAGGCCCGGTTCGCCAGGTCGTTGGACAGGGCCCGAACCCGGTGGGCGCCGACATTGTACCAGTGGTTGGCGCCGTTGATCGCAAAGGGGTCGAAGGGCCGGTCATTCGCGCCCTTGGGCATGAAGAAGGGCGCCATGACCTCGGTGGGCCAGCCTGCGGCGGCGGCGTGGTCCATGGCCGTGACCCGGCCGCCCTCGCCGAAGGCCATCCTCACCCTCTGGACGGAGGGCGAGCGGAAGCTGTCGAACAGGGTGTCGTCCTCGCGGGTGAAGACCAGCTTGACCGGCTTGCCCAGGGCCTTGGCCGCCAGGGCCGCCGGCACGGCGTAGTCGCCGTTCAGCCGCCGCCCGAAGCCGCCGCCGAGCAGGTAGGTCTTGAGGACAATGCTTGCTTCCGGCCGGCCGAGGGCCTTGGCCAGGGTCGGCAGGATCAGGGACTGCCACTGGTTGCCCGTGTGGATCTCGAAGACGCCGTTGCGCTCGAAGGCCAGGGCGTTCAGCGGCTCCATCTGGAAGTGCAGGGCGGCGTCGGTGGCGTACTCCGCCTCGATCTTCGACTTCGCTGCGGCGAAGGCCGCCTCCACCCCCGGGTCATTGACCACCAGGGAGCCCGCGCCGGCGTCGGCGATCAGGGTCCGCGCCCGGGCCTCGAGGTCGGCGTCGGAGACCTTCGCCGTCGGACCGTTCTCCCAGGTCACCTTCAGGGCCCGCACGGCGCGATCCGCCGCCACGAAGCTGTCGCCGAGGGCCAGGACCCAGCCCGGGACCGTGCCAGAGGGATCGTCGAGGACCAGGTGCCCGCGATAGCCGGGAACACCCTTCGCTCCGGACTCGTCCACCGAGACGACCTTGGACTCGTTGCGCGTCGGCGGCAGGACCGGCCGGGCGTAGACCATGCCGGCGATCTTCGCGTCGATGCCGAACATGGCCGAGCCATTGGTCTTGGCGGGGATGTCGCGGGCCTGGAACTCGCCGCCGATCAGCCGCCGCTCGGCCGCCGGCTTGATGGGCAGGGCGGCCAGCTCCTTGTCCGTGAAGCCGGTGCGCAGGCCGCCCTTCGCGACGATGTCGCCGTAGCTGACCGAACGCTTGCCGGCCAGGACCGCACCCTTGCGGGCGATGCAGGACGAGGCCGGGACGCCGAGGATCTTCGCGCCGGCCTCGATGAGGGCGATCCGCCCGGCGGCGCCGGCCTGGCTCAGGAAGGGATAGCTCTGCCAGACCGACCAGGACCCGCCGGTGACCATCAGGCCCCACTTGGGGTCGGTGTCGACGTGGACGATGCGGACCTTGTCCCAGTCCGCCTCGAGCTCATCGGCGACGATGCGGGCCAGGGCCGTCCCGACGTGCTGGCCCATCTCGGCCCGGACGACGTTGACGGTCACGATCCCCTGGGCGTCGATGGCGTACCAGAGGCTGGGCTCGAAGGCCGCCGCCCCGGAATAGGGCCCGAGGGACACCGCAGCCTCGGCGGCGGCGGCGAAGCCGAAGGCCGCGCCCGCGGCCCCGGCGGCGATCAGGAACCGGCGGCGGCCGGGATCGGGGATCAGGGGGCGGTTCATGAGCGCACCTCCGCCTTGCGCGCCGGACCGCCGCGGGCGCCCTTGCGGGCCGCCAGCTTCACCGCCTTGCGGATCCGCACATAGGCCATGCACCGGCAGAGATTGCCGTCCATGGCCGCCTCGATCTCGGCGTCCGTCGGATTGGGATTGGCCGAAAGCAGGGCGGCGGCCTGCATGATCTGGCCGGACTGGCAGTAGCCGCACTGCGGGGCCTGGGCCTCGACCCAGGCCGCCTGGACCGGGTGGACCCCGCCTGCCCCAAGGCCCTCGATGGTCGTCACCGAAAGGCCCTCGACGGCGCTGACGGGGGTCAGGCACGAGCGGATGGCCTGGCCGTCAACGTGCACCGTGCAGGCGCCGCACTGGCCGACCCCGCAGCCGAACTTGGTCCCGGTCAGGCCCAGCTCGTCCCGGAGCACCCAAAGCAGGGGTGCGTCTCCGGGGCCGGAGGCCTCCACCTGTCGTCCGTTGACCCTGAACTTCGCCATGGCGAGAGCTCCCCTGCTGAGGTGTTTCCTTCCCTGGGGTGAGGCTGCGCCCGGGCCGTTCGTCTGTCCAGTCCCCTCCCGGGGATCAGGCGCGGAACAGGTCGACCAGGTCCCCGACCCAGGCCTTCAGGAGGTCCTTCTTTTCGGTCGACGTCCGGCCGTGGCGCACCACGATCAGGTCAAGGTCGGGGACGAGGACCGTGAACTGGCCCTCGTGGCCGTTGGCGGAGAAGGAGCCCGGGCCGCCGAGGTCCAGCCACCAGTGCGCGCCATAGCGCCCATCCGTGACGCCGGGCTGCTGGTAGGTGGGGGTGCGGGCGTAGTCGACCCAGCCCTCCGGCAGGATCCGCCGGCCATCCCAGGTCCCGTCGCGCAGGTAGAGCAGGCCGAAGCGGGCGAAGTCCCGGCCGCTCGCGAAGCAGAAGGAAGAACCGATGAAGGTGCCGGCCGGATCGAACTTGGGGACCGGCGTCTTCATCCCGAGAGGGCCGAAGAGACGCTCGCGCATGAAGCCGGCGAAGGCCTCGCCCCTCAGGCCTGTCATGTCCGCGAGGATGCGACAGATGATGTTGGTCGTCCCGGAGGAGTAGCTGAAGTGGCTGCCCGGCGGATGCGCCAGGGGCTTGTCTGCGGCGTAGTGGGCGACGCTCGCCTTGCCGGACCCCCACATCATCTCGATGGTGTCCGAGGGCTTGTCCGGCTCGTAGACCTCGGCGAACTCCAGGCCGCTGGACATGCGCAGCAGCTGGTCCGTGGTGATCGCCCCGCGTGGATCGGCGGGCGTCCGCCACTCCGCCACCGGGGCGGGGTCGTGGATGTCCAGCAGGCCGTCGCCGACGATGACGCCCACCAGGGCGTGGGTCAGGCTCTTGGCCTTGGACCAGGACATGCAGGTGGCGTCCGGGCCGTGCTCGGGGCCGTGGCGCTCGACGAGAAGGCGTCCGCCCTGGACGATGACCACGGCGTGGGTCTCGTCGAAGTCGCTCATCCCGCGCGCCAGGTGGGCTTCGAGGCGCGCCCGGTCCACGCTGTCCGGCAGCGCCCCGGTCGGCCAGTCCAACGTCGGCCAGGGGGTCCCGGCCGGCTGGACCGGCAAGGGCGGCAGTCCCTCCGCCGCGCTCACGCGACCAGCGCCCGGACTTCGGAGACTTCCTCGGGGGTCAGGATCCACTCGGCGCACCGGGCGTTGGCCTGGACCTGCTCGGGGCTGGTCGCGCCGGCGATGACCGAGCTCACGGCCCCATGCCCGAGGAGCCAGGCGAAGGCGAGGTCTAGGATCCGCCTGCCCCTCTGCTCTGCCCAGCGGTCCAGGGCCTCGAGCCGGTCGAAGTTGCGGTCGTTCAGCGCCGCCTCTCCCCGCTTGCCCCAGGCGGCCAGCCGCGTGCCCTGCCGGGGCGGCTCGCCGCGATGGTACTTGCCGGTCAGGAAGCCGCTGGCCAGGGGGAAGTAGGGCAGGAGGCCAAGCCCGAAGCGCTCGCAGGCGGGAAGGACCTCGCGCTCGACGCCCCGTTCGAGCAGGCTGAAATTGTTCTGGGCCGAGACGAAGCGTTCCAGGCCCTGGGTGCGGGAGGTCCAGTCCGCATCGGCGATCTGCCAGCCGGTGAAATTGGAGTTGCCGATGTAGAGGACCTTGCCGGTCCGGACGAGGTCGTCGAGGGCGCGGAGCGTCTCCTCGATGGGCGTGTCCGCGTCCGGCACGTGCATCTGGTAGAGGTCGATGTGGTCGGTGTTCAGGCGCTTCAGGCTGTCCTCGACCGCCTTGACGATGTAACGCCGCGCCCCGCCGCGCTGGTAGGCGCCCTCGCCCATGGGATTGGCGAACTTGGTGGCCAGGACCGCCTTGTCGCGCCGTCCCTTCAAAGCCTCGCCCAGGAACGCCTCGGACTTCGACCCTCCGTAGATGTCGGCCGTGTCGAAGAAGTTGATCCCGGCGTCGAGCGCGGCGTCGACGACCATCCGGGTCTGGGCCTGGTCGATCCGCATGCCGAAATTGTTGCAGCCGAGCCCGATGACGCTGACCTTCAGCCCGCTGTTCCCCAGCCGTCGCAGTTGCATGGCGTCCTCCCCGAAAAACCAGACGCGCCCAGCCTAGGTCAGGCGCCCGGACGGCGCCAGACCCTGTCGCGGGCGGGGAGGGAGGTGCAGGGGCGAGGGCTCAGATCGCCCGGACCAGCCTCAGCGTCTCGGCGTTCTCGACGGCCGCGCGACGGAGGTTCACCGCCTCGAAATCGATGGCGGCCTCCCTCTCGAACTCGCCGAAGGCGGCGGACTCATCCTCGGTCTCGAGGGGGGCGAACAAGGGCCGGTAGTTCATGACGACCTCCCATTCCGGGTGCGGGAGGCCAGTTAAGGGTCGTTAACCTTTGCCCGCCAAGGGGCATCCGGGGACTCTCACGGACTCTTGAATTCGGGCCCCCGGCGTCAGGCTCGCCGGAATTTCGGGGCGGGGCGGCATGACATCTGGTCTTGCCCGCCGTCCGACCTTAAAGAATGGACTCAGCGCCCACGCGAAGCGGCGAAGGACCGGGTCCCGGAAGAGGATCAGGCCCCGCCCGCCGGGCGACCTGGGAGGAAACGGGTCTTGCAGCCAACGCGTACCGAGGGGCCGGACTACTATCACAAGGTAGTCGATTGCCAGTGGGCCTGCCCGGCCCACACGCCCGTGCCGGAATACATCCGCCTGATCGCCGATGGCCGGTACGATGACGCCTACATGATCAACTGGAAGTCGAACGTCTTCCCCGGCGTCCTGGGGCGGACCTGCGACCGGCCCTGCGAGCCGGCCTGCCGTCGCGGACGGGTCGAGGAGGAGCCGGTGGCCATCTGCCGGCTCAAGCGCGTGGCGGCCGACAACAAGCAGGACGTCGGGCCCCTCATGCCGCCGGTCGCGGCGAAGCGGAACGGCAAGCGGGTGGCCCTGGTGGGCGCCGGCCCGGCCTCGCTGACCGTGGCCCGCGACCTCGCCCCCCTCGGCTACGAGCTGGTGCTCTTCGACGGCGAGCCGCGGTCGGGCGGCATGATCCGCAGCCAGATCCCCCGGTTCCGCCTGCCCGAGGAGGTGATCGACGAGGAGGTCGGCTACGTCACCCGTCTCGGGGGGGTGGAGCTTCGCCTCGGCCAGCGGATCGAGAGCCTCAAGGGCCTGCTGTCCGAGGGCTTCGACGCCGTGTTCGTCGGCTCCGGCGCGCCCCGGGGCCGGGACCTCGACATTCCCGGCCGCAAGGAGGCCGCCGCCAACGTCCACATCGGCATCGACTGGCTGTCCAGCGTGTCCTTCGGGCACATCGAGAAGATCGGCCGCCGGGTCATCGTCCTTGGCGGCGGCAACACCGCCATGGACTGCTGCCGCACCTCGCGCCGCCTGGGAGGCGAGGAGGTCAAGGTCGTCGTCCGCTCGGGCTTCGAGGAGATGAAGGCCAGCCCCTGGGAAAAGGAAGACGCGATCCACGAGGACATCCCGATCCTCAACTTCCGCGTCCCCAAGGCCTTCACCCACGAAAACGGCCGCCTGACCGGCGTGACCTTCGAGATCGTCCGCGCGGAATACGACGACAAGGGCCGCCGCAACCTGGTCCCCTCGGGAGAGCCCGACGAGCATCACGAGTGCGACGACGTCCTCGTCGCCGTCGGGCAGGAAAACGCCTTCCCCTGGATCGAGCGCGACATCGGCCTGGAGTTCGACCGCTGGGACATGCCCCAGGTCGATCCGGTGACCTTCGAGTCCACCCGCAAGGGCGTGTTCTTCGGCGGCGACGCCGCCTTCGGCCCGAAGAACATCATCTGGGCCGTCGCCCACGGCCATGATGCGGCGGTCTCCATCCACCGCCACTGCATGGGCGAGGACGTCCATGACCGGCCGCCCCCGGGCTTCTCCCTCGTCTCCCAGAAGATGGGCATCCACGAGTGGAGCTACGACAACGACATCTCCCTCGAGCAGAGGCACCGGGTGCCCATGCTCGACAAGGCCGAGGCGCTCAAGAACGTCCGGGTCGAAGTCGAACTCGGTTTTGACTCCCGGCTCGGCTACGCCGAGGCCCAACGCTGCCTGAACTGCGACGTGCAGACCGTCTTCACCGACAACCTCTGCATCGAGTGCGACGCCTGCGTCGACATTTGCCCCGTCGACTGCATCACCTTCACCGAGGACGGCGAGGAGGCCGACCTTCGGCAGCGCCTGAAGGCCCCGGCCCTCAACCTCGACCAGGACCTCCTGGTCTCCGGCGCCCTGGCCACCGGCCGGGTCATGGTCAAGGACGAGGACGTCTGCCTGCACTGCGGCCTCTGCGCCGAACGATGCCCGACCGGGGCCTGGGACATGCAGAGGTTCACCCTCGAGATGACCCACGCCGACCAGATGGGAGGCGCCGCATGACCGCCCCCCTCGCCGCAGTGAACGACTTCGTCGTCAAGTTCGCCAACGTCAACGGCTCCGGCTCGGCCAGCGCCAACTCCATGTTCGCCAAGGCCGTCCTGCGGATGGGCGTGCCGGTCGCCGTGCGCAACATCTTCCCGTCGAACATCCAGGGCCTGCCCACCTGGTTCGAGGTCCGCGTCACCGAGGCCGGCCACCTGGGCCGGCGCGGCGGCGTCGACATGATGGTGGCGATGAACCCCCAGACCTGGGACCGGGACGTCGCCGAGATCGAGCCGGGCGGGTATCTCTTCTACGACTCCACCAAGCCCATGCCGGCCTCGAAGTTCCGGGACGACATCACGGTGGTGGGCGTGCCCCTGACGGCCATCTGCAACGCCGCCTACACGGTCGCGCGCGAGCGGCAGCTGTTCAAGAACATCATCTATGTCGGCGCCCTGGCGTCCCTGCTGGGCATCGAGATCGCCGTCATCGAACAGCTGCTCGCCGAGCAGTTCGAGGGCCGCGAGAAGCTCATCAAGGCCAATTTCGACGCCCTGCACATGGGCCGCGACTGGGTGAAGGACAACATGGCCCCCCTGGGCCTCCAGGTCCGCCGGGCCGACGCCGTGGGCGACCGGATCTTCATCGAGGGCAACCAGGCCGCCGGCCTCGGGGCCGTCTATGGCGGGGCCACGGTCTGCGCCTGGTACCCGATCACCCCCTCCACCTCCCTGGCCGAGGCCTTCACCAGCTACTGCCAGGAGCTGCGGGTCGACCCGGAAAGCGGCAAGGCCAACTTCGCCATCGTCCAGGCCGAGGACGAGATCGCCTCCATCGGCATGGTGATCGGCGCCGGCTGGAACGGCGCCCGGGCCTTCACGGCCACCTCCGGGCCGGGCGTGTCGCTGATGACCGAGTTCATCGGCCTGTCCTACTTCGCCGAGATCCCGGCGGTGATCTTTGACGTCCAGCGGGGCGGCCCCTCCACCGGCATGCCGACCCGCACCCAGCAGGCCGACCTGATCGGCGCGGCCTACGCCAGCCACGGCGACACCAAGCACCCCATGCTCCTGCCCATGGACCCGGGCGAGTGCTTCACCTTCGCCGCCCAGGCCTTCGACCTGGCCGACCGGCTTCAGACCACCGTCTTCGTCATGCTCGACCTCGACATGGGCATGAACGAGTGGCTGGTGGAGCCCCTGAAATGGGACGAGAGCCGCCGCATGGACCGCGGCAAGGTCATGACCTACGAGGAGCTGGAGGCGGGCCGCGACTTCGGTCGCTACCTCGACGTCGACGGCGACGGCATTCCCTTCCGGACCTATCCTGGCGTCCACCCGACCCGGGGCGGCTACTTCACCCGCGGCACCTCGCGGAACCCCTACGCCCGCTATTCGGAGGAAGGGTCGGTCTATGTCGACAACGTGCAGCGCCTGCTGCGCAAGTTCGAGACCGCCAAGACCCTGGTCCCGGCGCCGGTCCTGACCCGCGCCAGCCAGCCCACCCGCGAGGGCGTGATCTACTACGGGTCCACGGGGCCGGCCATGCATGAGGCGCTCGGGCTCTTCGAGGGCCAGGGCCGCCGCCTGGACGCCCTGCGCATCCGCGCCTTCCCCTTCTCCTCGGAGGTGGACGAGTTCCTGGCGTCCCACGACCGCATCTTCGTGGTCGAGCAGAACCGGGACGCCCAGCTGCGCACCCTGCTCATGGCCGAGAACGGCGGCGACCCGGACCGGCTGGTCCCGGTGCTGCACTTCGACGGCACGCCCATCACCGCCCGCTTCATCGTCTCCGCCATCACCCAGATGATGGACGCAACCCAGCCGCCGGGCTCTCGCCCGCTCCGGGAGGCCGCCGAATGACCTACATCGCCAAGCCCAAGCTCCATCACCCGGCCCTGACCCCGAACGGCCTTGGCTACCTGCGCCGGGACTATGAGGGATCGGTCTCGACCCTCTGCGCCGGCTGCGGACACGACTCCATCTCGGCGGCCATCATCCAGGCCGCCTACGAGCTGGACCTGCCCCCGCACCGGGTGGCCAAGCTGTCCGGAATCGGCTGCTCGTCCAAGACGCCGGACTACTTCCTGGGCAATTCCCACGGCTTCAACACCGTGCACGGTCGCATGCCCTCGGTGACCACCGGCGCCAACCTCGCCAACCGCGAGCTGATCTACCTGGGCGTCTCCGGCGACGGCGACTCCGCCTCCATCGGCCTCGGCCAGTTCGCCCACGCCATCCGGCGCGGGGTGAACATGACCTACATCGTCGAAAACAACGGCGTGTACGGGCTGACCAAGGGCCAGTTCTCGGCCACCTCAGACCGCGGCTCCAAGTCCAAGAAGGGCGTGGTCAACCATGACGCCGCCATCGACATGGTGGGCCTCGCCCTCCAGCTTGGCGCGACCTTCGTGGCCCGCTCCTTCTCGGGCGACAAGGCCCAGCTGGTGCCCCTGATCAAGGCGGCCCTGCGCCATCCGGGCCCAGCCTTCATCGACACGCTGAGCCCCTGCGTGCAGTTCAACAACCACGCCGGCTCGACCAAGAGCTACGACTATGTCCGCGAGCACAACGAGGCCGTGAACCGGCTGGACGTGATCGCCGACCGCAAGCCCATCGAGGTCGACTACGAGCCGGGGACGACCATCTCGGTCACCCAGCACGACGGCTCGGTCCTGGCTCTGCACAAGCTTTCGGACCACTACGATCCCACCGACCGGATCGCCGCCATGGCCTACCTGGGCGAGCGGCAGGCGGCGGGCGAGATCGTCACGGGCCTGTTGTACGTGGATCCCGAGCCCGGCGACCTGCATGGCGCCCTCGGCACGACCGACCGGCCGCTCAACAGCCTGTCCGACGCCGAGCTCGTGCCCGGCCAGGCGGCGCTCGACCGGATCAACGCCGGCCTGCGCTAGGCCGGGCGAAACGGGAAGGGGAGGTCGGCATGCTCAGGTGGCGGATCGGCGAGGTGACGGTCACCCGCGTCGTCGAGATGGAGATGCCGGTCCCCTACAACCCCAGGCGGGCCTTCCTGCGGGAGGCCACGCCCGAGGCCCTCGCCGCCATCCCCTGGCTGGCGCCCCACTACGTGACGCCCGAGGGTCACCTGCGCCTCTCCATCCACGCCCTCCTCGTCGAGGCGCCCGGTCTGCGGCTGGTGGTGGACACCTGCATCGGCAATGACCGTCCGCGCAGCCTGGTCGGCGGCCAGGCCCTGTCGACCGGCTTCCTGGAGGCCTTCGAGTCCACCGGCTGGACCCGGGACAGCGTCGACGCCGTGGTCTGCACCCACCTGCACGTGGACCATGTCGGCTGGAACACCCGCCTGCAGGATGGCCGCTGGGTGCCCACCTTCCCCAAGGCCCGCTACCTGATCGGCCGGCGCGAGTACGACCACTGGAGCGCGGAGGGGGATGACGAGCAGCAGGCCATCCTGTCGGACTCCATCCGACCGGTCTTCGAGGCCGGCCTGGTGGACTTCGTCGAGATGGACCACGTGATCTCGCCCGAGGTCCGCCTCGTCCCGACCCCCGGCCACACGCCCGGCCATGTCAGCGTCCGGATCGAATCCGCCGGCGAGACCGGCCTGATCACCGGCGACATGGTCCACCATCCCTGCCAGATGGCGCATCCGGAGTGGTCGCCGCCCTTCGACAGCGACCCCGTCGCCTCGGCCTCCATGCGCCGCGGGGTCTTCGAGGGCGTGGCCGAGCAGCCGGTGCTGGTCATCGGAACCCACTTCGCCGCGCCGACCGCCGGCCTCGTCCGCCGCGACGGCGACGCCTTCCGCTTCGAGGGCGCCCCGTCGGAGACGCCGGACGCCTGACCGGCTGGCCTGACAGGCCCCTGCGGCCCATATTCCGGGGGCGATTCGCGCGCAGGACCCCGGAGGTTCCGATGAGCGAGACCCTGGCCCACATCGACGGCCGGCCGATCGGTCCGGGCCACCCGCCCTATGTCGTCGCCGAGATGTCCGGCAACCACAATGGCGACATCCGGAGGGCCCTCGACCTGATCTCGGCCGCGGCCGGGGCGGGCGCCGATGCCGTCAAGATCCAGACCTACACCGCAGACACCATCACCCTCGACCATGACGGCCCGGGCTTCCGGATCACGGGCGGCCTCTGGGACGGCCGCCGGCTGCACGAGCTCTACGCCGAGGCCCACACCCCCTGGGACTGGCACGCCCGGATGTTCGAGCACGCCCGGACGGTGGGGATCACCCTCTTTTCCTCGCCCTTCGACGCCACCGCCGTGGACCTGCTGGAGCGCCTGGGCGCCCCGGCCTACAAGATCGCCTCCTTCGAGCTGGTCGACCTGCCCCTGATCCGGCGCTGCGCCGCCACCGGAAAGCCCCTGGTCATGTCGACGGGCATGGCTGCGCCGGAGGAGATCGCCGAGGCGGTGGAGGCCGCCCGGGGCGCCGGCGCCCGGGACCTTGTCGTCCTTCACTGCACCAGCGCCTATCCCGCGCCCATGTCGAGCATGAACCTCGCCACCCTGCCGGACATGGCCCGGCGGTTCGGCGTCCTGCCCGGCCTCTCCGACCACACCCTGGGGACGGCGGCCTCGGTCGCCGCGGTCGCCCTGGGCGCGGTCTTCATCGAGAAGCACTTCACCCTCAGCCGCGCCGAGGGCGGGGTCGACTCCGCCTTCTCCCTGGAACCCGCCGAACTGGCGGAGCTGGTCAGCAGCTGCCGGGGCGCCTGGGAGGCCCTGGGCCAGGTGGCCTACGGGCCCGGCGAGGCCGAGGCGGGGAACGCCGGCATGCGCCGCTCGCTCTATGTCAGCGCCCCGGTGGGGAAGGGGGAGGCCTTCACGCCGGCCAATGTCCGCTCTGTGCGGCCTGGCCATGGCCTGGCGCCGAAGCATCTCGACACGGTGCTTGGACGCCGGGCGACCCGGGACATCCCCTTCGGCGCGCCGCTGGACTGGACCATGGTCGAGGGCGGCGGCCCGGCTTGAGCCCGGTCAGGCGTCGGCTTCCCGCCGGGAGAAGGGCAGGGCGAGGACATCGTCCGAGCTGAAGGCCGGGTTGGCGGGGTAGAGCGCCGCATAGACCCGCTCCACGAAGTCGAAGTCCGCCGGCAGGTCCACGGTCCACCGGAACGCGCTGAGGTCCGGCGACCGGACAAGCGCGCCCAGGCGAAAGGGCGTTCCCGGGCCATAGATCCAGGGCGTCACATGCTCGCGGTCGTAGGGCGAGGTCGCCTCGGCCCCGGCCCGCCGGAGCGCCCCGGCGGTGAAGACCTCCACGTCCAGGCCCCGGGGATAGGTGCGGACCTGCCCGTTCGAGGCGTAGTCGAAGCCCCCCTCCCGCCGCAGGGCGACGCAGGCGTCGATGACCCCGGGATCAGCCAGGGGGCAGTCAGCGGTCAGCCGCACGATGTCGCCCCGGAGCTCCAGCTGGTCGGCCGCCAGCACGAACCGTCCCAGGACGTCGTCCAGCGGCCCGCGCACGGTCTCGAGGCCCGCCTGGACAAGGGTCTCCGCGAGGATGTCGTCGGAGGGATCGCGGCTGGTCGCCACGACGATGCGGTCGAGCTCGCGGCAACGCCTCAGGCGCTCGACCTGCCGCAGGATCATCGGCTGTCCCAGCAGGGGCCGCAGGACCTTGCCGGGCAGGCGGCTGGAGCTCATCCGCGCCTGAAGAATCGCCGTGGCCATGGCGGCCTCCCGTGGTGTCCGGGGCCATCAATAGACCCGCCTCCGCCCGGCGCAAGACACCCCCGCGACCCCGCCGGCGACTCGGGTCTAGAGTGGCGCGAAGGGGAAGGGACGGATCTCATGCTGGTGCTCCTGGGCGTGCTCCTGGTCGTGGCGGGCTTCGCCGTCGGCCTGAACCCCCTGCTCGTCGTCCTGGCCTCGGCCCTCGCCACCGGGCTGGCCGCGGGCCTTTCCCCCCTCGAGGTGCTGGCCGCCTTCGGCAAGGCGTTCAACGAGAACCGCTATGTCAGCGCCGCCTGGCTGATCCTGCCGGTCATCGGCGTGCTGGAGCGGTCGGGCCTGCAGGAGGCCGCGCGGGGCCTGATCGGCCGCCTCAGGGGCGTGACCTTCGCCCGGCTGATGCTGGCCTACCTCTTCTTCCGCCAGGCCACCGCCGCCCTCGGCCTGACCTCCATCGCCGGCCAGACCCAGACCATCCGGCCGATCATCGCCCCCATGGCCGAGGCCGCCCGGGCGGCGGAGACCGGCGCCCCGGCCCTCGAGCCCGCGGAGACCCAGAAGGTCAGGGCCTTCGCCGCCGGCACGGACAACATCGGCCTCTTCTTCGGCGAGGACATCTTCCTGGCCATCGGCTCGATCCTGCTGATGGTCGGGTTCCTCGACCAGAACGGGATCACGGTGGAGCCCCTGCACCTGTCTGTCTGGGCCATACCGACCGCCATCGCCGCCTTCCTCGTCCATGGCGCGCGCATCCTCCTGTTCGGCCGCCGGAGGACGCGCCCGTGATCGGCCTGTCCCAGGTCTACGCCCTGGCGGGCCTCGTCTTCGCCGGCTTCGCGGTGATGAGCCTGCGCGACGCCGCCAATCCGCGCCGGCGCCGCAACGCCCTCTTCTGGGGGCTCTTCGCCCTGTCCTTCCTCGCAGGCGACCACCTGGGGGACCTCGGCAACGGCGTGCTCGTCCTCGCCATGGCCCTGGCCGCGGCCCTTGGCCTGGGGCGCAGCGGGACGTCGGCGGACGATGCGGAGGCGCGGGCGGCATCGGCCCGCACCCATGGCCTGCGCCTCTTCCTTCCCGCCCTCCTGGTCCCGGTCATCGTGTTGGCCGGCAGCCTCGGCGTGCGCCATGGCGGGGCGATAGCGGCGGCCCTGGTGGACCCGAAGCAGGCGACCCTCGTCTCCCTCAGCCTCGCGGCCCTGGTGGTCGCGGCCCTGTCGGTGCGGCTCTTCCGGCAGCCCGTCCTCGCGCCCCTGACGGAGGGGCTGCGCCTCGCCGACACGGTGGGCTGGATGGCCCTGCTGCCGCAGATGCTGGCGGCCCTGGGCGCCGTCTTCGCCCTCGCCGGGGTCGGGACCGTGGTCGGCGAGACGGTGACCCGGGTCTTCCCCATGGACACCCGGCTGGCGGCGGTGGCGGTCTACTGCCTGGGCATGGCGGGCTTCACCGTGCTGATGGGCAACGCCTTCGCCGCCTTCCCCGTGATGACCGCGGGCGTGGCCCTGCCGGTCCTGGTCAAGGTCTATGGCGGCGACCCCGCCGCCATCTGCGCCATCGGCATGCTCTCCGGCTTCTGCGGCACCCTGCTGACGCCCCTGGCGGCCAATTTCAACCTGGCGCCCGCCGCCCTGCTTGACCTGGACGACCGTTTCGCCGTCATCCGGGCGCAGGCGCCGACCGCCGTGGTCCTCCTGCTCGTCAATACGGTCCTGATGCATGTCCTCGCCTTCCCGGCTCACCCCTGAGATCGCCGCCGGCTTCGCCCGGATCGCCCTCGGGCACGTCACCCGGCCCTGGCCCTACAAGCTGGACCAGGTGCTCGCCGGCGAGGACGACCTGGCGACGCCCCGCCGCCTGCATCCCATCTTCTTCGGCAGCTTCGACTGGCATTCCTGCGTCCACGGATACTGGACCCTTGCGGCGGTGCGCCGCCGCTTCCCCGACCATCCCGTCGCCGCCGAGATCGACGCCCGCTTCACCGCGGCCTTCACGGAAGACGCCGTGGAGGGCGAGCGCGCCTTCCTGCGCCGCCCCACGGCCCGGGGCTTCGAACGACCCTATGGCTGGGCCTGGCTCCTCAAGCTGCAGGCCGAGCTCCTCCGGCTCGAGGGTCCCTGGGCGATGCGCCTCGCCCCCCTGGCCGCCGACTTCGCGGACCGGTTCCGGGCCCACCTGCCCCTCGCCGCCTATCCCGTCCGCACGGGGGTGCATTCCTCCACGGCCTTCGCCCTCGCCCTGGCCCTGGACTACGCCGAGGCGGCCGGCGACCGCGAACTCGGAGACCTGCTCTGCGCCAAGGCCCTGTCCTGGTACGCCCGGGACCGGGACTGCCAGGCCTGGGAGCCCTCCGGCGAGGACTTCCTGTCGCCCGCCCTGATGGAGGCCGAGTGCCTTCGCCGGGTGCTTCCCCGCGACGACTTCCGCGCCTGGTTCGCCGGCTTCCTGCCGCGGGCCGCCGAGGGCGCGCCCGCCAGCCTCTTCACCCCCGCCAGCGTCAGCGACCGCAGCGACGGCAAGATCGCCCACCTCGACGGCCTCAACCTGTCGAGGGCCTGGTGCTGGCGGAACATCGCCGCCGCCCATGCCCCCGGGGATCCCGTCGCGGAGGCCGCCCGCGCCGCCGCCGGGATCCACCTCGAGGCGAGCCTGCCGCACGTGGCCGGCGACTACATGGGCGAGCACTGGCTGGCCAGCTTCGCCCTGCTGGCCCTCACCGCGGGAGAGGCGGCGTGACCGAGGCCAGCCTCGACGCCGCGATCCGCCAGGGCCTGGGCCTCCTGGCGGCCCGGCCGGACCTCGCCGAGGCGCAGGCGCAGGAGATCCTCGCGGTCGTCCCCGGCCACCCGGCGGGCCTCCTCATGCGCGGCGCCGCCCGCCGCAGGATGGGCCGGTCCACCGAGGCCCTCGGGGACCTGGCGCCCCTGGCTGCGTCCCAGCCGACCTGGCCGCCCGCCCACCTGGAGCTTGGACTGGCCCGGGGCGAAGCCGGTGATCCCCGCGGGGCGGTGGAGGCCCTGTCCCGCGCGGTGGCCCTGGACGCCGGCCTGGTCGAGGGCTGGACCGCGCTGGGCGTCCAGCACCGCCTCCTGGGACATGTCGCCGCCGCAGAGCGCGCCGAGGCCCGCGCCCTCAGCGCCGCAACCCGCGATCCGGGCCTTCTGGAGGCGGGCGCGGCCCTCAACGAGGGCCGGCTGGCGGTGGCCGAACACCTCCTGCGGGACCGGCTGAAGGCCCGGCCGGACGACCCGCCGGCCCTGCGCATGCTGGCGGAGACCGCCACCCGGCTCGGCCGCTACGAGGACGCCGAGGCCCTTCTCAGGCGCTGCCTGGAGCTGACGCCAGGCTTCATCCCCGCCCGCCACAACCTCGCCGTGGCCCTCTACCGCCAGACCCGGGCCGCCGAGGCCCTCGCCGAGACGGAGGTCCTCCTGCGGGCCGATCCCCGGCATCCGGGCTACCGCAACCTCCAGGCCGCCGCCCTCGGCCAGCTGGGGGAGTACCCCCGCGCCATCGCGGTGTTCGAGAGCCTGCTCGCCGACTTCCCCGTCCAGCCCAAGGGCTGGATGAGCTATGGCCATGCGCTCAAGACGGTGGGGCGGCAGGACGACGCCGTCGCCGCCTACCGGCGCGCCATCGGCCTCGCCCCCGGCCTTGGCGAGGCCTGGTGGAGCCTGGCCAACCTCAAGACCTTCCGCTTCGCCCCGGCTGACCTGGACGCCATGCGTCGGGCCCTCGCCGGCGACGGACTGTCAGACGAGGACCGCTTCCACCTCGACTTCGCCCTCGGCAAGGCCCTGGAGGACGCCGGCGAGGACGAGGCCGCCTTCGCCGCCTACAGCCGCGGGAACGCCCTGCGCCGGATGGGCCTGGACTATGACGCGGAGGAGACCCACCGCCACCTGGTGCGCTCGCGCGCCCTCTTCACCCCCGGGTTCTGGGCGGCGCGGGAAGGGTGGGGCTGTCCCTCGCCCGACCCGGTCTTCATCCTGGGCCTGCCCCGGGCCGGCTCGACCCTGGTCGAGCAGATCCTCGCCAGCCATCCCCTCGTGGAGGGGACGATGGAGCTGCCCGACATGCCGGCCATCGCCAAGCGGCTGGGCGGCCGCACCCGGCGGGACCAGGACTCGGCCTATCCCGACATCCTCGAGGGCCTGGACGCCGACGCCTGCCGGGCCCTCGGCGAAGAATACCTTGCCCGCACCGCGCCCCAGAGGAAGACCGGCCGGCCCTTCTTCATCGACAAGATGCCCAACAACTTCGCCCATGTCGGCCTGATCCGGCTGATCCTTCCCCGGGCCAAGATCATCGATGCGCGGCGCCATCCCCTGGGATGCTGCTTCTCGGGCTTCAAGCAGCACTTCGCCCGCGGCCAGGCCTTCACCTACGACCTCACGGACCTCGGCCGGTACTATGCCGACTATGTCGACCTCATGGCGCACTTCGACCGGGTCCTGCCCGGCGCGGTCCACCGGGTGATCTACGAGCGCATGGTGGCGGACCCCGAGGCGGAGGTCCGGGCCCTCCTGGCCTATTGCGGGCTCGACTTCGACCCGGCGTGCCTGAGGTTCTACGAGAACGACCGCGCCGTCCGCACCGCCAGTTCCGAGCAGGTCCGGCGGCCCATCTTCACCGAGGGGCTCGACCAGTGGCGGCGCTTCGAGCCCTGGCTCGGCCCGCTCAAGGCGGCGCTGGGACCGGCGCTGGAGGCCTATCCTGAGGCGCCTGCGCCACAGGAATGACCCTACGGTCAATCCGGATATTGACAGCCCGTGCCCGCGGGCCGGTTATCGCCGGATAGAGATTCGCGCCCGCCTGCCCTTCCTGACCTGGATTCCAATATGCTCCGCAAGACGTCCCCGGCCCGCCTGACCGCCATGCTCCTCGCCTCCACCATGCTCGCCGGCGTGTCTTCCGCCCGCGCGGCGGAGGAGGCCGCCTCGGTCGAGGAGCTGGTGGTGACGGCCCAGAAGCGGGCGGAGAACATCCAGGACGTGCCGGTGGCGGTGACGGCCCTGTCCACCCGCAAGCTCGAGGAGCTGCAGGTCCAGGGCTTCGACGACTATGTGAAGTTCCTGCCCAGCGTCGCCTACCAGAGCTCGGCGCCCGGCTTCTCCACGGTCTACATGCGCGGCGTCGCCTCCGGCGGGGATGGCAACCACTCCGGCTCCATGCCCAGCGTCGGGACCTACCTCGACGAGCAGCCCATCACCTCCATCGGCGGGGCGCTCGACCTGCATGTCTATGACGTCGCCCGGGTCGAGGCCCTCGCGGGCCCGCAGGGCACCCTCTACGGCGCCAGCTCGCAGGCCGGCACGATCAAGATCGTCACCAACCCGGCCGACCCGTCGGGCTTCTCGGCGGCCTACGACGTCGGCGTGAACACTGTCAGCGACGGCGGCCCCGGCTATTCCCTCGAGGGCCTGGTCAACATCCCCCTGAACGACCGCATGGCGGTCCGCCTCGTCGCCTGGAACACCCATGACGGCGGCTACATCGACAATGTGAAGGGCACGCGCACCTATCCGACCTCGGGCGTGACCATCAACAACAACGCCCTGGCCAAGGACGACTACAACGAGGTCGACACCTGGGGCGTGCGCATCGCGGGCCTGGTCGACCTGAACGAGAGCTGGACGATCCGGCCCACCTTCATGAGCCAGGACACCAAGGCCGACGGCATCTTCGCCTACGACCGGACCCAGGGTCCGATGAAGGTCACCCACTATCTTCCGGAATCCGGGCACGACCGGTGGCACCAGGCTGCCCTGGCGGTCGAGGGCCGGATCGCCGACTTCGACCTCGTCGTCTCCTCGGCCTACATGGACCGCCGGATCGACACCCAGTCCGACTACACGGACTATTCCTTCTTCTACGACACCCTGTTCGGCTCCGGCGCCTACATCACGGACGCTGCGGGCAATGTGATCGACCCGACCCAGCGGATCACCGGGCGCGACCACTTCACCCGGGTGTCCAACGAAATCCGCCTGTCCTCGCCCCAGGACCAGCGCGTCCGCTTCGTGGTCGGCGCCTTCCAGCAGAGGCAGACCCACTTCATCGAGCAGAACTACCAGATCAAGGGGATCGGACCGGACATCACCGTCACCGGCTGGCCAGACACCCTCTGGCTGACCGAGCAGATGCGCATCGACCGGGACTACGCCGCCTTCGGCGAGGCCTACATCGACCTGACGGAGAAGCTGACCCTCACCCTTGGGATGCGCGCCTTCAAGACCGACAACTCCCTCGAGGGCTTCTTCGGCTTCAGCGACGGCTATTCCTCGCGCACCGGCGAGGCGGCCTGCTTCGCCCCGGGCAAGGTCGGCCGCGCGCCCTGCACCAACCTCGACAAGCGGGTGAAGGAGACCGGCCAGATCTACAAGGTCAACCTCAACTACAAGTTGAGCGACGACAAGCTGGTCTACGCCACCTATTCCCAGGGCTTCCGCCCGGGCGGCATCAACCGGCGCTCGACCCTCGCGCCCTACGAGGCCGACTACCTCTACAACTACGAGCTGGGCTGGAAGACGGAGTGGGCCGACAACTCGATCCGGTGGAACGGCGCTGTCTTCTTCGAGACCTGGAAGGACTTCCAGTTCTCCTTCCTGGGCGCCAACTCCTTCACCCAGATCCTCAACGCCGGCCAGGCGGAGATCAAGGGCGCGGAGACGGAGGTCAGCTGGGCTGCGCCCGTCCAGGGCCTCACCGTCACCGGCGGGGCCTCCTACACCGACGCCTACCTGACCGAGCCCTACTGCGGGACCACGGACGCCCAGGGAAAGCCGATCAAGAACTGTGCGACGCCCCAGGCGCCGTCCGGTACGGCCCTGCCCGTCACGCCCAAGCTCAAGGCCAACGCCCGGGTGCGCTACGAGTTCGACCTGTCGGGCTTCGACGCCCACGTCCAGGCGGTCGGGGTCTACCAGGGCGAGGCCTGGCCTGACCTGCGGCTCGAGGAGCGGGGCATACTGGGCAAGCAGGACGCCTTTGGTTCGGTCGACGTCGCGGCGGGACTCGCCCGGGGCAACTGGCGCGCCGAGCTGACCATCAGCAACCTCTTCGACGAAGTCGGCGACAAGTATCGCTACGCCCAGTGCACGCCCACGGTCTGCGGCGGGCGGACCTATTCCGTGCCGATCCGGCCGCGCACCATCGGGCTGAGCTTCGGCCAGAAGTTCTAGGGGCCGTGACGCAGGGAGGATCGCCGGAAGCGGCGGCCTTCGCCCTGCGCGAGGGCCGGCTCGTCATCCTTCCCACCGAGACCGTCTACGGTCTGGCGGCGGACGCGGGGAACCCGCGCGCCGTGGCCTCGGTCTACGCCGCGAAGGGCCGCCCCGCCTTCAATCCCCTGATCGCCCACGTCGCCGACATCGACGCCGCCCGCCGGATCGCGGTCTTCGGCCCTGATGCGGAGATCCTCGCGGCGGCCTTCTGGCCGGGTCCGCTGACCCTGGTCCTGCCTGTCCAGCCCGGCGGCGCGGTCTGCGACCTCGCCCGGGCGGGCCTGGACACGGTGGCGGTAAGGGTCCCGGCCCATCCCCTTGCCCGCGCCGTGCTCGTGGCCTTTGGCGGACCCGTGGCCGCACCGTCTGCCAACCGGTCGGGCCGGCCGAGCCCCACCACCTTCGCCGCCGCCTGCGAGGAGACCGGCGACGCCGCCGAGGTCGCCCTGGACGGCGGCCCCTGCGAGGTCGGGCTGGAGTCCACCGTCGTCGCCCTGCTCGACACGCCGCGCCTCCTGCGCCCCGGCCGGGTGACCCGGGACCAGGTCGAGGCCCTGGTGGGGCCCCTCGCCGAGGCGGAGGCCGACGCGCGCCGTTCCCCGGGGCGGCTCACCCGGCACTACGCCCCCGAGGCGCCGGTCCGGCTGGACGCCCGCGACCTCCGGTCGGGGGAGGTCTACCTCGCCTTTGGGGACGCACCCGGGGACCCCGGCGTTCTCAACCTCAGTCCCTCGGGCGACCTCGTCGAGGCCGCCGCCAACCTCTTCGCCTTCCTCCGCGAGGCTGACGCCCGGCGTCCCGCCGGCATCGCCGTCGCCCCCATCCCGCACGAGGGCCTTGGCGAGGCGATCAATGACCGGCTCCGGAGGGCCGCCGGCGCCATCGGATGAGCGCGGCGCTCTGGCTTCCCGGACGCCAAGCGCCTACCTTCCCCGCATGACCTCCGCACCTTCCGACGCCGTCCTGGACCGGCTCAAGGCCCTCGTCGGGCCCGACGGCTGGACCGATGACCCGGAGATCCTTGCG
The DNA here is from genome assembly GCA_029977805.1 of Phenylobacterium parvum. Taxonomy (GTDB): domain Bacteria; phylum Pseudomonadota; class Alphaproteobacteria; order Caulobacterales; family Caulobacteraceae; genus Phenylobacterium; species Phenylobacterium parvum_A. The sequence continues at coordinate 25,471 of JAPOKE010000009.1, forward strand.
CCGCGGCTTGTCGAGTGGCGCGACCGCTGGAGCGGCGCCACCCCCCTCATGCTCTCGCCGGCCTCGACGGAGGAGACCGCCGCCATCGTCAGGCTCTGTGCAGCCGAGGGCGCGCCCCTGGTGGTCCAGGGCGGCAATACCGGCCTTGTCGGCGGCCAGATCCCCCAGGGCGAGATCCTCCTGTCCACCCGCCGGATGCGCGCCATCCGGGACGTCGATCCCGTCGATGACGTCCTCGTCGCCGAGGCCGGCGTCACCCTGGCCGAGGTCCAGGCGGCCGCCGAGGCGGCGGGGCGCCGCTTCCCCCTCAGCCTCGCCTCGGAAGGAAGCGCCACCCTCGGGGGGGTGATCTCCACCAACGCCGGGGGCGTGGCGGTGCTGAGGTTCGGGACTGCCCGGGACCTCGTCCTCGGCCTTGAGGCGGTGCTGCCCAGCGGAGAGGTCTGGCGGGGCCTCAGGCGCCTGCGCAAGGACAACACCGGCTACGACCTGCGGGGGCTCCTGTCGGGTGCGGAGGGCACCCTCGGCGTGGTCACCGCCGCCAGCGTCAAGCTGTTCCCGCGTCCCGCCGGCCGGGCCGTCGCCATGGTGGCGGTGGAGAGCCCTCAGGCGGCCCTCGACCTCCTGTCCCGCGCCCGCGGGGTCGCCGACGCCGGGCTTGAGGCCTTCGAGCTGATGGCCCGACAGGGGGTCGACTTCGCCCTGCGCAACATTCCCGGCCAAAGGGACCCCCTGTCCGGCGCCCCGCCCTGGCGGGTGCTGCTCGAGGTGGCTTCGCCGGACGCGGGCGGTGCGGGACGGCTGATGGAGACCCTCCTCACCGAGGCCTGTGCCGACGGGGTCGCGGGGGAGGCCGTCATCGCCGCCAGCCAGGCCCAGGCTGCGGCCTTCTGGTCCCTGCGTGAGAACCAGTCCGCCGCCCAGAAGCCCGAGGGGGCGACCTGGAAGCACGACATCTCGGTCCCGGTCAGCCAGGTCCCGCGCTTCCTGCACGAGGCCTCGACGGCCATGGCCGCCTTCGCGCCCGGGTGCCGGATCAGCGCCTTCGGCCATGTCGGCGACGGCAACATCCACTTCGACGTCCTGCGGCCCGAGGGCGGGGACGACGCCGCCCACCTCGCCCGGCGCGCCGAAGGCCAGGCCCGGGTCCATGACATCGCCATCGCCCTGGGCGGATCGGTCTCGGCCGAGCATGGCCTCGGAGTCATGAAGGCCGACGAGGCCCGCCGCCAGAAGGACCCCGCAGAGATCGCCCTGTTGTCCGCGATCCGCACCACCCTCGATCCGGGCCGCATCCTCAACCCGCGCGTGCTATTCTGAGAGTCGCACCATGCTGATCCTCCTCTCCCCCGCCAAGGCGATGGACTTCACGCCGCCCCCGGTCCAGGCGCCCATGACCCGTCCGGTCCTGGAGGCCGAGACCGCCCGCCTCGCGGAGTCGACGCGGCGCCTCTCGGTGGCCCGGCTCCGCGCCCTGATGGACCTGTCCGAGAAGCTGGCCGTCCTGAACCGCGAGCGCTTCCAGGCCTTTGACCCGGCGGCCGACGGCGCCCTTCAGGCGGCCTTCGCCTTCAACGGCGACGTCTACGCCGGCCTGAAGGCGCGCGAGCTCGATCCCGACGCCCTCGCCTGGGCCCAGGACCATGTCCGCATCCTGTCCGGCCTCTACGGCGTGCTGAAGCCCCTCGACGGCATCCAGCCCTACCGGCTGGAGATGGGCTCGCCCCTGCAGACCCGCCGGGGCAAGAGCCTCTACGCCTTCTGGGGCGACCGCATCGGAAAGGCCCTGGCCGCCGAGCTCGAGGGGCGGGCCGACCCGGTGGTCGTCAACGCCGCCTCCCAGGAATACGCCTCGGCCGTGGACCGCAAGGCCCTGCGCGCCCGCGTCGTCGAAGTGCGCTTCCTGGAGGAAAAGGACGGCCGCTCCAAGATCATCAGCTTCTTCGCCAAGCGGGCGAGGGGCGCCCTGGCGCGCTTTGCGATCGACAACCGGATCGAGAGGGCGGATGACCTGCGGGCCTTCGACCGCGACGGCTACCGCTTCCTGGCCGGGGACTCCTCGGCCGACCTCTGGGTCTTTTCACGGCCCCAACCCGCGCCCGCCGGCGCCGACAAGGAGTAGGCCCATGGCCGTCGACTACAAGCTTGAAGGCCACGTGGCGGTCATCACCGGCTCGACCAGCGGCATCGGCCAGGCCCTTGCTGCGGCCCTGGCCGAGCAGGGGGTCAACGTCGTCCTGAACGGCCTGGGCGATCCGGCGAAGATCGAGGCCGACCGTCAGGCCCTGCAGGCCCGGACCAACGCCGCCGTCCGCTACCACCCCGCCGACATGACGAAGCCGGAGGAGATCAAGGACCTCATCGCCTACGCGGTGCGCGAGTTCGGGCGGCTGGACATCCTGGTCAACAACGCCGGCATCCAGCACGTGGCGCCGGTGGACGAGTTCCCCGAGGAGAAGTGGGACGCCCTCATCGCCGTCATCCTGTCCTCGACCTTCCACGCCAGCCGGGCCGCCATCCCCGTGATGAAGGCCCAGGGCAGGGGGCGGATCATCAACATCGCCTCGGCCCACGGACTGGTGGCCTCGCCCTTCAAGGCGCCCTACGTGGCCGCCAAGTTCGGGGTGGTGGGTTTCACCAAGGGCCTGGCCGTCGAGCTCGCCCGCACCGGCATCACCGCCAACGCCATCTGCCCTGGTTATGTGAAGACCCCTCTCATCGAGGCGCAGATCGTCGACCAGGCGAAGACGCGGGGCATTCCCGAGGACCGGGTGATGGAAGACGTCATCCTCGCCGCCCAGCCCACCAAGAAGTTCGTCGAGTACGAGCACCTCGCGGGCATGCTGCTCTACCTGGCCTCCGACGTCGGGGCCTCCGCCACGGGCGCCGCCCTGTCGGTCGACGGGGGCTGGACCGCAACCTGACAAGGCAAGGTACCTATTTAAAAAAGGTACCTTGCGCTAACAGATACCTTGCGATAGATACCTCCTCAGAAGAAGGAGGCGTCTGTCTTGCCCGAAGCCGTACAGGTTCAGCTGAAGAGGGGGGTCCTGGAGCTTTGCGTCCTGGCCCTGCTCTCCCGCGCCGACGCCTACGCCTATGACATCGCCGCCCGCCTCGCGGCGGCGATCGACATGGGCGAAGGCACGATCTACCCCCTCATGCGCCGGATGCAGTCCGATGGACTGGTCGACACCTACCTGGTCGAAAGCCCGTCCGGTCCCCCCCGAAAGTACTACCGGCTGACCCCTGCGGGTCGGAGCAGCCTCGCCGCCCAGAAGGCGGAGTGGGTGTCCTTCTCCGCCGCCGTCGGTCAAATCCTTGGAGACGAACAATGAGCCGTGAGCTCTTCCTGGGCCGGTTGAGGACCGGTCTCGCCGGCCTGCCGCCGGAAACCATCGAGGACTATGTGGCGGACTACGCCGCCCACTTCGACGAGGGCGTCGCCGCCGGCCGCAGCGAGGCTGACGTCGCTGCGGGCCTCGGCGATCCCTCCCGCCTCGCGCGGGAGCTTAAGGCCGAGGCCGGCCTCAAGCGCTGGGAGACAGAGCGCAATCCCTCCGCCGCGGCGGGCGCCATTTTCGCGGTGCTGGGCCTCGGGGTCCTGGACGTGGTGATCCTGCTGCCGATCCTGTTGCCCATCCTGGGCACGCTGCTCGGCTTCGCCATCGCCTCGGTGGCCGGCTTCGCCGCCGGCGCCTTCGTCTTCGTCGCCGGCGCCCTCGCCGGCGCCGCCCGTGACATCGGCGCAGCCATGCTGGCGGGCCTGGGCGTGATGGCGGGCTCCGTCTCGGTCGGGGCCCTGACGGCCCTCGTCACCATCGGCCTGGTCAACGCCCTGGTCTGGTACGGCCGGCTGCACCTGAAGCTTCTCAAGCCCGCCCTCGAGGGCGGGGAGGTCCGCAAATGATCCGCACCCTCGCCATCATCGCCGCCGCCGCCTTCATCCTCTGCATCGGCTCCCTGTCCGGGGCCCTCGCCCTCGCAGGGGGGGCTGAAGGGCTGGAGCAGAAGATCGAAAGCTTCGCCAAGAACGCCAACATCCACATCGAGACCGATGAGGGCGACGAGATCGTCCTGGGACACGACGGGGGCCCCCGCGCCACCCGAAAGCTGGCCTGGGACGGATCGGACACCCTGGAGATCGACGCCTTCGCCGACGTCACCTACATCCAGGGGCCCGCCGCCAGCGTCAGCCTCGAAGGCCCCGCCGCCCTGCTGGACCGCGTCACCATCAAGGACGGCCGGATCGACTTCGACGGTCGCCGCTGGAAGGGCGGCGCGCTGAAGGTGGTCATCGAGGCGCCGGGAGTCACCCATTTCGACTTGGGCGGGGTCCAGGACCTCAAGATCACCGGCTATGACCAGGACACCCTTGAGATCAGCCTCAGCGGCGCCGGACGGGTGACCGCCTCCGGCAAGGCCCGCAGGGCGAGCCTCGACATCTCCGGGACCGGCGCGGCCAACCTCGCCGCACTGGAGCTCAAGGAGGCCGAGGTCGACCTGTCCGGCGCCGGCAAGGCCACCCTCGGCCCCAAGGACTCTGCGAAGATCGACGTCTCCGGCATCGGCGAGGTGGAGCTGACCCGCCGTCCGGCCCAGCTGGAGCAGAACATCTCCGGCGCCGGCCGGGTGAGCCAGCCGGGTCTTCCGGGCTAGGGATTTCAGGGCCCGGTCCTCAGCGGCCGCCCTGGGCGGAAGGGAACACCTCCAGGATCCCTTCCGCCCTTCTTCCTGCCCGGGGCGCCGCCCGCCGCCCCGACATGGCCCAGGGCTAAGGCGTCCGGCCGCTCGAATTTCCGTCCCTCGACCGCTGATCCGGCTTGACGCCCGCCGCCCCCGTGCGGTCCTTCATTCCCGACACACAACGGGAGGATGACCCATGGCCTATCGGCCTTTTGATCTGACGGGAAAGGTGGCCCTGGTCACCGGCGGAAACGGCGGCATCGGCTTCGGCATGGTCGAGGCGCTCGCCCAGGCCGGGGCGGACGTGGTCATCTGGGGCTCCAACGGCAAGAAGAACGCCGCCGCCGCCGAGGCGCTCAAGGACTCCGGCGTCCGGGTGCTGACCCAGGTGGTGGACGTGGCCGACGAGAACGCCGTGCGCGAGGGCATGGCCGAGGCGGTCCGCCAGATGGGCCGGATCGACACCGTGGTGGCCAACGCCGGCATCGGCGGCGGCGCCTCCTCCTTCGCCGAATTCCCCACCGAGACCTACCGGCGGGTCCTGGCGGTCAACCTGGACGGCGTCTTCTTCACCTTCCGCGAGGCCTGCAAGCACATGGTCGCCCGTGCCGAAGGCGGCGACAAGGCGGGCGGATCCCTGGTCGTGATCTCCTCCCTGTCGGCCTACGACGGCGCGCCGCGCAACGAGGCCTACGCCGCCACCAAGGGCGCGGTGATCTCCATGATCCGGGCCATCGCCGTGGAGCACGCCCGCTACGGCGTGCGCGCCAACGCCGTCCTGCCCGGCTGGATCGCCACCGACATGACCGCCGGCGCCCAGGGCAATGACAAGTTCAACGATGCGGTGATCCGCCGGGTGCCCGTCCGCCGCTGGGGTCAGCCGGCCGACTTCGGCGGCATCGCGGTCTACCTGGCGTCCGACGCCTCGGCCTTCCACACCGGCGACAGCTTCCTGATCGACGGCGGCTACGGGATCTTCTGAACCCCTCCCGGGTCAGACCTTGTCGAGGGCCTGGAGGACGTCGTCCGCCAGGTCCCCGGCGTCCTCCAGCCCGACGCTCATCCGCACCCAGCCCTCGGTGAGGCCGATCTCGAGCCGCTCGGATTCCGACATCGACCGGTGGGTCGTTGTGCTGGGGTGGGTGGCCATGGACTTGGCGTCGCCCAGGTTGTTCGAGATGTCGACGATCCCGAGGGCGTCCAGGAAGGCCCAGGCCCGGGCGCGGTCGCCGAGGTCGAAGGCCACGACATTGCCGGGGCCGCTCATCTGGCGGGCGATCAGGTTCGCCTGGGGATGGTCCGGCCGGCCCGGGAAGACCACCCGCCGGACGGCGGCGTGGCTGGCCAGAGCCTCGGTCACCCGTACGGCGTTGTCGGCCTGGCGCCGGACCCTCAGGTCCAGGGTCTCCAGCCCCTTGAGCAGGACCCAGGCGTTGAACGGCGACAGGGCCGGGCCGGTATGCCTCAGGATGTCGCGGTAGGACTCGGTCATCAGTTCGGCGCCGCCCAGGATGGCGCCGCCCAGCACCCGTCCCTGGCCGTCGATGTGCTTGGTGGCCGAATAGACGACGATGTCCGCTCCCAGCTCGAGCGGCTTCTGGAAGACGGGCGTGGCGAAGACATTGTCCACGACCAGGCGGGCTCCGGCCTGGTGGGCGATCTCCGCGACCTCGGCGATGGGGGTGACCTCGAGCAGGGGATTGGCCGGGCTCTCCACCAGGAAGGCCCGGGTGTTCGGCCGCACGGCGGCGGCCCAGGCGGCCGGGTCGGTGGCGTCGACGAAGGTCACCTCCACGCCGAAGCGCGGCATCCACTGCGACAGGATCCAGCGGCAGGAGCCGAAAAGCGCCCGGCCGGCCACCACGTGGTCGCCCGCCCGCACCAGGCCCTGCAGGGCCACATGGACGGCGGACATGCCCGAGGCGGTGGCGCGGCAGACCTCGGCGCCCTCCAGAAGGGCCAGCCTGTCCTCGAACATCTGCGTCGTGGGGTTGCCGAAGCGCTGGTAGATGAAGCCCGGATCCTCGCCCGAGAAGCGCCGGTCCGCCGCCGCCGCGCTGTCGTAGGCGAAGCTCTGGGTCAGGAAGAGGGCCTCGGAGATCTCCCCGTAGGGCGAGCGGGCCATGCCGCCGCGCACCATCCGGGTCTGGGGCTTCCAGTCCTTGGGGCTCTTGGTCATGGTCTGTCTCCGTCCTTCGCGCCTGCTTCAACAGGGCTGGGCGCTGCAGGTCAAGCGACCGCGCCGATGGCCTTGCCAATCGGCGCCCCGGCGGCGAGTGTCGACCCATGTCCGAGACTTCGCCCGCAGGGATTCTGCCCTGCCAGACCCTGGAGGCCCTGATCGCGCGCGAGGCGATCACCGCCGCCCGGCCCTTCGACGCCGACCAGGTCCAGCCCGCCAGCCTCGACCTGCGCCTCGGCGCCCGCGCCTGGCGGGTCCGAGCCTCCTTCCTGCCCCGTCCCGGCCGCACGGTGGCCGACCGGCTCGCCGACGTGGTCATGCACGAGATCGACCTCTCCGCCGGCGCCGTCCTGGAGCGCGGCTGCGTCTACATCGCCGAGCTCCAGGAGGCCCTGGCCCTGCCCGCCGGGGTCTCGGCCCGCGCCAACCCCAAGAGCTCCACCGGGCGGCTGGACGTCTTCGTCCGCCTGCTCACGGACCACCAGCCCGCCTTCGACGACGTGGCTGACGGCTACCGGGGCCCGGCCTTCATCGAGATCGCCCCGCAGACCTTCTCGGTCCTGGTCCGCGCCGGCACGCGCCTGAACCAGTTGCGCCTCAAGCGCGGCGCCCCGCCCCGGCTGGCCACGGTCAGCGTCGGGGTCGACCTGGAGAGCGACGAGGTCGCCGGCTTCCGCGCCCGCCGCCACGCCGGGGTGGTCGACATGGACCGGGTGGCCGGCCATGACCCCCGCGACTTCTGGGAGCCGCTCACCCCCCGGCGCGGGGAGCTGCTGCTCGACCCGGGCGAGTTCTACATCCTGGCCTCCCGCGAGGCGGTGGAGATCCCCGTCCTGCAGGCGGCGGAGATGACCCCGATCGACCCCTCCGTGGGCGAGTTCCGGGTCCACTACGCCGGCTTCTTCGATCCGGGCTTCGGCGCCGCCGAGGCGGGCGCCGCGGGGTCACGGGGCGTCCTGGAGGTGCGCAGCCATGAGACGCCCTTCCTGCTGGAGCATGGCCAGACCGTGGCCCGGCTGGTCTACGAGCCCCTGACCGAGCGCCCGTCGCGGCTCTACGGCGAGGGCGGGGGGCACTACCAGAGGCAGGGCCTGCGGCTCTCCAAGCACTTCCGCCCCTGGGGCTGAGCCGGGCTCAGAGCCGGTCGCGGACCGGCAGCTTCATGGTCGAGAAGCGGTCGTCCAGGTGCTCGATCTCGAGGAAGCCGGACGAGGCGCCGAAGGGCTTGTAGATCGAGAAGGTCTTGGCGATCCCCAGGGTGGCGGCGCTCTCCAGGGGCGAGACGAAACTGCAGTCCCGGTCGAGCCAGTGGGGCTGGGCCATCCAGTAGGACAGCTGGTCGCGGGTGAGGGCGTAGAAGCCGGAGTGCGGGTTGCGGGCCCGCTGGAAGACCCCGTTCCGGCCGAAGGGCGATCCGTAGAGGGTCTCCTCGTCAGCCACGTGCCGCTTCATGTCCGCGGCGAGGGCCGGGGCGAGGTCGCCGTCGATGTAGGTCTTGGGGGCGTGCCCGCGGGGGTTCAGCTCCACCCGGTTGGGCATCAGCACCCGGCGCGGGCCGAAGGTGCGGTTGAACCAGGCCAGCTTGTCGACGAAGGCCGGGTCGTTGATCTTCAGGTCGTCCTCGCTGAAGACGAACAGGTCGTAGAGGTTCCGCCAGGCGGCGAACAGGCCCTGGGCGGTGAAGCCCAGCATGCGGGGGTCGTCGAGGTTGTGCTTGGCCACCCGCACGCCCATGGCCGTGCAGAACTCCGGCGTCATCAGGTGCTTCTCGCCGGTGGTGGAGACCACGATGTCCACCGTGTCCTCCGACCGGGGCCCCATGTGGAAGGACCGGGAACCGACATCGAGCATGGCGCTCGGGCCGAAGTGCGCCCGCCAGCTGCGGATGGCGCCCTCAACCGCCGCCTTGCGGTCGGCCTCGCGGCTGCCGTCCGTCGAGGCGTGCCGGGGCTTGGCCTCGGCGGCGAAGTAGTGAGCGAAGATGACCAGGATGCGCATGGGGATCCGCCCTCGTGTGTCCCCCGCTTCCTACAGCCCGACGCGCCCCGGGGAAAGCCGCGGCCTTGAGCCCCGCCCTCCCGGGCTGTAAGGAGGGAAGGCGCGCGGGCGTAGTTCAGAGGTAGAACGCAAGCTTCCCAAGCTTGATGTCAGGGGTTCGATTCCCCTCGCCCGCTCCAAACCCTCCCTACCCCTCAGGAAGACTGAAGGCGCACAGCTTGTTGCCGTCCAGGTCTCGGAAGTAGGCGAACCACCAGCCGGGGCCGCGCAGGCCGGGAGCGCCCTCGCAGGTTCCGCCAAGCTCCAGGGCCCGGGCGTGCAGGGCGTCGACCTCGGCGCGGGTCTCGCAGCGAAAGGCGAACATCGCGCCATTGCCCACCGTGGCGGGCTTCCCGTCGAAGGGGCCCAGGACGCCGAACCCGGGAACGCCGTCCCGGCCATAGACCCTCCCGCCGGAAGGGTGCTCGAAGAGGGCCGGCAGGCCCGCCACCGCCATCAGCTCATCGTAGAAGGCCTTGGCCTCCTCCAGCCGGTTGGAACCCACGGTCGCATAGGCAAGGGTCGCCATTTCCGTCGCGCCTCTGAACTGGGATCCGTGTCCATTCCGGATCTGCAAGGGTCAGTGAACCTGACCTGTCCGGGCGAGGGAAGGCCGATTCCCGCCCTTCAGGGAGCCCCCGGGGCGCATTCCCGCGCCGGCCTCCGGAAGGGCTCGACGCCGTCGTCCGGTCAGGCCAAGAAGGGCGGTGACGACCGCTCGGGCCCCGGGCGTCGCAGAGCTTTCTGGAGTCCGGGGTGGAACTGCCCCCCGCCGCCGTATCCGTCTTCCTCGCCTTCCTGGATGCGACCATCACCCATTTCGGGCTCAAGGGAGGGCGGGTCGAGGAGGCGAACGACGCCGTCCTTTGGGTCTATCGCCGACTGCCGCCGCCGGTGTTCATCGCCGTCTTCGCTCTGGTCGCCGGGGCGATCTCCCTTGTCCTGTCCCGCCTGTTCGGCCTTGCCGGCCAGGCGGGCTTCGTCGCCGCAGGCCTTCTTCCGGTGATCTGGAACATCTGGCTTCTCTTCCGGACCCGCAAGGCGGGCTAGCCGGACCTGCCGAACTAGGGAGTGGGCGTCCGAACGGCCATGAGGATCTCCGCCCAGGAGGCGAGCTTGAAGTTCTGGGCGTCCGGGGCGTTGTCACCATCCTGCGCCACGAAGAGGCCGTCGGGGTAGGTGCGACTGAAGCGGCCCGGCGCAAGGGCGATTCCGTCGGTCTCCTCCGTCGCGCCGATGGGTCCGCCGGCGATCCGGAACCGGCCGGCGGGTGCGAGGTCCGGCAGGCGGTAGAGGGCGTAGGCGTTGTCGCCCTGGCTGGAGACGACCAGCCATCCGCCCGTTCGACCCTCAGCTGCAAGGGCGAGACCTTCGACATCCGGGACGAGCTGGACCCCGTCGGCGCGGATCGCCAGGCGCCCCTCCGCCGACGCCCCAGGTTGGGCGTCAAATACCCAGCCCCCGGCCTTCTCCTCGCCGACAAACAACCGGCCCGTCCGGCTATCGACGACGCAGCCCTCGGCCTGGGAGGGAACCCGCAGGGTCCGGACGATCGTTCCGGTCGCCTTCGTCCTTCCCAGGTCAAGGCGTACCTGGACGATCTGCCCATCCTTGAGCACGGAGAAGGCGTGGACCTGGCGGTCCAGCACCGCTAGGCAGACGCCGTAGGCCTCCCCGGCGCCTCCCTCTGCCTCCCCGAGGGGCTGGAGAGAACCCTTACGGGTATCGAGCCGGTACACCTTCAGGAACGCCTTCGCCGGATCATTCCGGTCTGAGGCGACGACGATTACGCCCCGGGCGCCGAGGTCGACGAGGTCCACGTTGTTGACTCGCCCGGCCGGGGTGAAATGAACGCTCTCTCCCGACAGACGATAGACGTGAAGGCCCGCCTTCTTGTCGGTGCCGACGATCAGACTCTTCTCCGGGTTGCGGGGATCACGCCAGATGGCGGGATCATCCGCGGCGTCGTCCGCAACCGTCCCGACAGGGAGGGTCTGTCCCCGGGCCGGGACACTGGCCGTCTGGGCCTGGACGCCCCCGGCGGCGAGACCCATCGCCAGGAAGCCCAGAACCAGCCCCTTCAGCCGCGCCGCCATCATCATCAGAACGAGACCCGCACGCCGGCAGCATACCGACGGCCGAACCGCTCCCATTCGATGGTCTGGGAGGCGATGAAGCCCGTTGGTATGCCGGTCGCCGTGAGCAGATTGCCCGGCTCCGAGAAGCGTCGCCCCGGATTGTTCAGCAAGTTGGTGGCGTCGAGATAGACCTCGAAGTTCTTGTTCACCTCGTACCGCGCCGAGAAATCGAGCTCGTCGTCCTCAGCCCAGTAGGTGTCGCCGCCATCTGTCAGGTCATCGGCGTAGCCGTCCAGCCAGTCCGATCGTTTCTGGTAGCTCAGCCGCACGGACAGGCCGTACTTCTCGTAGTAGGCGCTGACGTTGTAGACTTGGTCCGAGGCGCCCGGCAGCCGGAGTTTGCGCGCCGGGATCGACCCGATGGCCGGCTTCAGCACCTGGCTGTTGTTGAAGGTCGCATTGGCGCTGACCCCAAAGCCCCCCATCCATTCCGGTACGCCCAGGCTCTCGGCCCAGGGCTCCAACTGGAACTGGGCGGCGAGCTCGAGGCCGACGAGCCGGCCGTCGCCACCGTTGGTGATGCCTGAGAAGGTGTAGCCCGAGCGGTCGATGCCATTGCTGTTCAGGGCGTCTGACCCGAAGGTCCGGGTCTGGCG